>MGER01000058.1:6150-7010 GCA_001791465.1 Candidatus Uhrbacteria bacterium RIFCSPLOWO2_02_FULL_49_11
GATCAGGGAAAAGAGCTCCGCGAGATCGAGCACCTCACCAAACAGCGCCTGCCGATTTCCAAGCTCCCGGAGCTTCCGCCGGCGCGCGCTCCGAAATTTGCGCCGAGAGTTCATGCGGCACCCTCACGGTTCCCTGCGCGGCCGTCCAGTGGAGGCGCGCGCCCGCGCCGCCCGTATCAAACGCGCCCGGGATCATCCGGCAGCTTTTCCCGTTATCGCATGAGAAGAAGGTGAGAAGATGAAGAACTTTTGAGCGGAACGAAAATGAAATTATTTATAGATATCACACCATGAAACCGTACTGTCATCCTGAGCTTGTCGAAGGATTACCGCAGTGTCTATGGATTCGACAGGCTCACCATGACACTGCTTTTAGCACTATTTCTCAACGTTATATCTATAGTCCCTTGTAGTAGGAAAGGAAGAAAAATTAATCATTAAACCTATGGACGATATTACTTTTCGGCAAGCCCAACAAAGAGTCGATCAGTGGATAAAAATAGTAGGCGTGAGGTATTTTTCCGAACTCACGCAATTCGCCCAGTTGGCGGAAGAGGTCGGGGAACTCGCGCGCCTGCTCTCGCGCACCTACGGCGACCAGAGTTTTAAAGATTCCGACAAGAAAGCGTCTCTTGCGGACGAGCTCGCGGACGTGCTCTTTGTCCTGGTGTGCCTCGCCAACCAGACCGGCGTTGATTTGACTAAGGCGTTTGAAGAGAATATGCGCAAGAAAACGAAGCGTGACCGGAAAAGGCATGCACGCAATAAGAAGTTACATGTAAAAAAATAATGCAGGGATGTCTATGGATAAATTTCTCCTTCATGCCTGTTGTGCGCCGTGCGGGGCGTATGTGATTGAA
>MGER01000059.1:0-11075 GCA_001791465.1 Candidatus Uhrbacteria bacterium RIFCSPLOWO2_02_FULL_49_11
AAGCAAAGGTTCAAGTTAAAAGTCAAAAGTTTTGGGTTTTGCGTTGCAATTTTGATTTTTGACCTTTGACTTTTGAATTTAAGTTGGGATTTAACGACATGAAGGAGACCATAATGATTTTGTACCTGTTATATTTTATGGTATAATAATTATCATGGGCACTTTTATATCGTCACTCACCCAAGCGATACGCCAGATTGACTTGACCACGCCTTCGTGGGACGTGTTTATACTCCTTTTTTTTCTCATAGGAGTTTTTTTGTATGGAATCGCGCTGGGGAGGAATAAAGTCATAATCATTTTGCTTTCCTTGTATTTTTCATTGGCGATTTTCGAAGTGTCATCATTTGTGCGGACGTTGAGCACCACGTTTTTCCATGATAATCCATTTGGGGCGCTCTTCACTTTTTTTATCCTCTTTCTTCTTACGTTCCTCGTGGTCGGCCAGTCGGGCGCCGGCAGGTCGCTCTCAAACGATGCAGTGGGGTCATTCTGGCAGACGATTATTTTCTCAATTCTCCAGGTGGGGCTTACTATTTCCATCGCCCTGCTTCTTTTACCCGTTTCGCTGCTGCTTCGTTTCTCTCCCACCATTCTCAATATTTTTATAGACCCTTTAGGGCAATTTCTTTGGCTCTCACTCCCCATCGTTTGCTTGATTTTTACGAGAACCAAGAGCAGTGCATTGAAGGTGTAAATTACTATTATAATAAAACTCCCCTCACAAGGGGAGTTTAGTATTTGTAATGAATGGTTATTTTTTCTTTATAACTTGTCCTTCAGGAGTATCCTCGATGATATAGCCTTTCGTAGTAAGAGTTTTTCGCAAAACGTCAGCATCGGCGAATTTTTTTTGTTGCCTTAAAAATTCGCGTTGCGCCACCAGCTCTCTTATATTCTCTGGCAAATTTTTAAAGTCTATTCTCGCGCTTACTGCGTGTGCCAGGTCTAGTCCGAGTATGGCATCAAATTTAAGCAAGCTCGCTTTTTTCGCGGCAGCTGGATAGTCAGATTTTATAAGATCCCACACGACGGAGAGTGCCCGCGGGAGGTTTAAATCGTCATTTATCGCGTCCATAAAACGCTGTTCATATTCTGCACAGCCGATTTTAGGCTCACCCAGTAGTGCTGTTGTTTCTTTTAGATTTTTAAGCGCGGTTGCAGCGGCATCCAGCGCGTCCCATGAGAAATTCAGTTTTTGACGGTAGTGTGCGGTGAAGGTGAAGTAGCGGTATGCAAGGGGGTCGTAGCCCTTATCGAGAAGAGTCTGAAGCCGGAGGAGGTTCCCTTCTGATTTTCCCATTCTTCCCTCGTTTATCTGCAAGAATTCTCCATGCACCCACCAGCGCGCGAGGGGTTTGCCTGTAGCCGCTTCCGCTTGCGCGATTTCATTGGTGTGATGGACGGGTATATGGTCAATGCCGCCTGCGTGGATGTCAATGGTTCGACATTGCTCACCACTAAATACACCATCAGCGTTAAATGCATTTCCGAGGTATTTGAGCGCCATAGCCGAGCACTCGATGTGCCAGCCGGGGAACCCTATACCCCAAGGAGAAGGCCATTCCATTAGCCTTTTGGGATGTTTTTCATTATCTGCGTTGACCTGCCCGCCATTGCCTTCTTGCGAGAATGTCCCATATAGAGAGGGTGCACCCTCATCATTGTGGGCATCACTGTTCCCTTTAACAGGCGTTGGCAGGCGGGTCTGCGCTTTCGATCTGCGTTGATCTGCGTCGTGTGAAAATTTCCATAGTGCAAAATCAGTCGGATTTTTCTTACCCTTAACTATCTCAATTCTTGCACCTGCCTTGAGGCCTTCGATGTCGAGGCGCGCCAGTTCGCCGTAATGGGGGAATTTAGATGTGTCAAAATAAACACCGTCATCGATCGCATAGGTAAACCCTTTTTTTTGAAGCATTTGTATGAGCTCAATTTGTTCATTAATATGGCCAGTTGCCTTGCACCAGATGTTGGGTTCGATAATGTTGAGAAGCTTCAAGTCTTCTTTAAATGCGTCCGTATAGAATGCGGCAATTTCCCAGACTGTTTTGCCTTCGCGTCGCGCCCCTTTCATCATCTTATCTTCGCCCTCGTCTGCATCTGACGTGAGATGACCTACATCAGTAATATTCATGACGTGGTTTACCTCATAGCCGTCTTCCTTCAAGGTCCGTTTGAGAATATCCTCGGTGATATACGTTCGCAAATTCCCGATATGCGCAAAGTCATACACCGTCGGCCCGCAGGTGTAGAGACCCACCCTTGGCGGTGCGATGGGGATAAATACTTCTTTTTTCTTTGTGGGCGTGTTATAGAGGGTGAGAGGCATAATCAAGTTTTAAATCCCAAACCCCCTGCCTGCGCAGGCAGGCAATTTTCAATGACCAAACAAATCCCAATGCTCAAAATCTCAAAATATTTGGGTATTGGGGCTTAAAGCATTGATTGGTCATTTGTTTGATATTGGGATTGGTTATTGTGATTTAACCTTGTGTACTTATTTTACCATTAAAGTTTGATTGTATCTAACGCTTGTTTAAGATCCCGAATAAGATCCTCCACGTCTTCAATCCCCACGGACATGCGGATAAGGGCGTCTGAAATACCAAGCTGGGTGCGCAGTGCGGTCGTGAGGGATGCGTGCGTCATGCGCGCGGGGTGCTCGATAAGCGATTCCACGCCGCCGAGGCTTTCTGCGAGGGAGAAAATGCGAAGCGATGACAAGAATTGTTTCGCATCGTCGAGACCTCCTTTGAGATCGAAGGAGATAATGCCGCTGAATCCTGTCATCTGTTTTTTGGCGAGTTCGTATTGCGGATGGCTTTGAAGTTCAGGATAGACAACACGGGCGACGTGCGGGTGGCGCTCCAACCACTGCGCGATTTCCCGGGCATTTTTTCCATGCTTTTCCATGCGTAGCGCGAGCGTTTTTATACCCCTTAAGGTGAGCCAGCAATCGAAGGGAGAAGGTACGGCGCCCGCGGCATTTTGGATAAATTTGAGCTGCTGATATACTTCGCCGCGGTTCGTGATGACTGCGCCTCCTACGGCGTCGCTATGCCCTCCGAGGTATTTGGTACTGTTGTGGAGAGAAATATCCGCGCCCAATGAGAGCGGTTTTTGGAAATAGGGCGAAGCGAACGTATTGTCCACCACCACGAGCGCATCAGGATTTTGCGCTTTGGCGCACGCGGCGATTTTCCGGATGTCGCAGAGTTTTAGAAGGGGATTGGTGGGCGTCTCAATCCAGATCATCTTTGTGCGTCTAGAGATGAGATTTGATAGCGTTTCGGGCATCGAGAGATCGGCATAGGAAAAAGAGACGCCGAAATTTTTCGAAATCATTTCAAAAAGCCGACGCGTGCCTCCGTAGAGATCGTCGCAGGCTATCACTCCGTCTCCATGTCTTAAGAGCTTCATCACGCTGTCTATCGCCGCAAGGCCTGAAGCGAAGGCAAGGCCGTATGCCGCGTTTTCGAGGCTTGAGAGCGCCAATTCAAGCGCATGGCGCGTGGGATTGCCTGTCCGGGAATATTCATATCCTTGAGGAGGTGATTCCACTTCCTTGCGGGCGAACGTCGTTGCCATATGAATAGGCACCACGACATCACCGCTCCCTCCTTCTTTGAGGTTCGGTTCTTGGCCAATGTGTATAGCACGGGTGGCAAATTGCATAAAGTAAGGGATTATATTAGTAATATTTTTTAGTAAGATATGCGCGTCCTGAATCAGCGATAATAAATCAGAATTGGCGTATCATGGTCTATGCCCATGCCTTCGATTTGGTAGGGTTTCTGATTTCCTTTGGTGGAAAAATACGAATTTGCCGCATCCACCCCGAATATTTTCACGTTTGGATTTTTTTTCTTGAGATATTTTCCGGTTCCGGAGATCGTGCCGGCTGTGCCTGCCGCCGCAAAGAAATGGGTTATCTTGCCTCTGGTCTGCCGCCATATTTCCGGGCCGGTAGAGCGATAATGCGCATCTGGATTCGCGAGGTTGAAATGCTGGTCAGGCATGAACGCATGAGGTATTTCACGCGCGAGCCTTTTAGCCACAGCCCAGCAGCCTCGGGGGTCGTCATAGCGCTCCACAACGGGGCATACCACCAGTTTTGCGCCATAGGAGTGGATGGCGTTTTTCTTTTCCTCGCTTGCTTTTTTCGAGACCGTAATGATGACGCGGTATTTTTTTACTGCGCCGATCATGGCAAGCGCGATTCCCTGATTGCCCGAGGATGCTTCAATAATAGTCCCCTTAGGCCGCAAGAGTCCTTGCCGTTCGGCGTCCTCAATCATTGCAAGAGCGCTCCTGTCCTTGATGCTTCCCCCGGGGTTGAGATATTCGAGCTTTGCGTATATTGCCGCACGGCTTTCAAAATTGATTTTTACGAGGGGTGTATTGCCTATGGTTGAGAGGATGTTGTTATGGTATTGTATAGAGGTATCAATTGAAATAAAAAACACTCATTTTTAGAGTGTTCCCTTGAGAAACGGCGAGGTTTTTATTTTATGCGGGACAAGCGCTCGCCTCACCCTTTTTCAAGGGAGTGAAGGAACAGCAGCAAGATGTGATTATGCGGTAATGCATACGGGGGATTGTATTGAGGCTAGGTTATCACATGGGGGGACAAGTGGCAAGAGATGAGGCGCTAGAGCCATCTTCTTCGTTTGAAAAATACTAACATGAAGATTCCGAGCAAGGCCATGCCGCTGATGATATACCAAAATCCGGAAGGGTGGCGAGCGAGGGGAGTGTATTCGGTGCGCATGCTGAAGATTGCAGCGATAAGGGTCAGGGGGAACACAATGACCGCAAAGGCGGTGAGTACGCGCATGGCTTGGTTGGAACGCGTATTGATGAGCGATGCGTGCGCGTCATGCATCGCGTTGACGGTGTCCTGGTAATTCGCAAGCGTGTCCCAGATTTCTTTCGTGTGATCCACGAGCCCTTCAAAGTATGCGCGGAATTTATGGGACGCGGGGAGCGCATTGGATTCAATCAACTTTTGGATGACATATTTATGCGCCTGCATGATTTTCCTGAAATTGACGATATTCCGCTTCAGGATGAGGATTTCAGAGATGACTTCTTTTTGGTCGTCGGAAAGGATGTTCCCTTCCACCGCGTCGATATCAAGCGACACATGGTTGAGCATGGGGTACGTCGAGAGCAGGAGGCGGTTGAGGAGCTCATAGAGCAGGCTTGGTACGCTCTCGCTCATGTGGTTTGTCCGCGCTTGCAGGTCCCTGTGGCATTGGTCAAAAAATTCCATGATGGTCGGATGGCGGCTATCGTGGACGGTGATGAGGTAATTTACACCGATAAAAAAATCCATTTCCACCGGTTCTATCCTGCGCGTTTCCCTGTTGTAAATGGGGAATTGCAGGATAAGGAAGGTGTATTCAGGGTATGTCGCGATTTTCGGGCGCTGGATGGGAGGCAAGCAGGCTTTGAGGTCAAGCGGATGGAAGCTGAATTCTTCGGCGAGCATTTCTAGTTCAGCATTGCCAAAGCGGGGGACGTCAATCCACCGCATTTTTTTGGTTTTTATAATATTGGCGTGAAGCATGGGGGGGTGGCGTTCGGGAATCGACGATTTTATTCGGCGCCGCGATCTAGCAGCTTGATGCGCCAGAGCGCCTCAAAAATCGCGATTCCCTCGCTTCTTTGGGGAAGACGGAATAATTACATTTCACGTGTTTTGGATTACTTATATTGTATGGTAAAATAAAGGATAAGTACATACTTTGTAGTAAAGATCACTTACTACCCCTGTTACCAAAGAACGCTTCGGGAACTGACAATTTTATTCGTCGGCGTCGCGATCTAACCGTTTGATACACCTTTCCGCCTCAAAAATTGCAGTTCCCTCGCTGTATAAGACATGATCAGTGAGTAGTTACTCACAACTTTCAATATGGCCAAAAGCCAATTTCCCCCAGAAGACGAGCGCAGGCCTTTGCCCGAAGTGCCAGGTGCTCCTTTGGCGGGAGCTGAACAGGAAGCGGTGAAGGAGTCGGAACGCGTCCCCTTTGAAACAAGCATTGAGGAGTCCTTACAAGAAAAGGAGGCGCCGACTACAGGTCCGATCCCTGTCGCGCCAAGTGCCGCACTTGCTCCGGTAGCCGCGAAATCTCCCCAATACCAGCGCATTGAATCAATTTTGGAAGAGAACCTCGGCGACCTCTATTTTCAGATGGACGAGGCGCACCGAAAGATGTTCCGTGCGGAGGGGGAAAAGACAGTGCGGGAGATCGACTGGCTTGTCTCCAGCGCAAAGGCAACCGTATCCAAAGTGCTGTATCTCATCCGAAGATGGCTCATGCTCATTCCCGGCGTCAATAAATTTTTCCTTGAGCAGGAAGCGAAGATAAAGACGGACAAAGTGATGAAGATCGTGAACGAAAAATCTCAATAACCAATCAGTGAACAATGACCGAATCGAGTCTAAAATTTTCAATGTTCAATTTTCAATTTCCAGTCAATGTTCCAATAATTCAATTTTCAAACATTGCGTCATTGATACCTTGAGAATTAATTGAAAATTGGTATTTGAAAATTGGAAATTATCAATTTATGTTCTCCTCTGAACTTTCCCTATTCTTAGCGCCGTTTATTGCCGCTGCCGTTTTTATTCTGATCTTTTTTTCATGCGTGATGGTGCTGCGCTACTGGCTGCGGAAAGGGAGCAGGCTACCGCAGGCGTTCCAAAAAAAGGTTCATTTAATAACCCTTCCCAAAGAAGTGTTCCATGGAGAGGAGAAGCAGCAGGAAACGAGTGATTTGATAAAAGAAAAAATCGCGATTGCGGAATCGCTGTGGAATTCAATCGGCGGTTTGAGGGTGCGCCGGAACATCCGTACCTGGCTTTTTGGCCGCGAAGATCATGTATCGCTTGAAGTGGTGGCGCATGGGGGACTGATCTCATTTTATATCGCAGTCCCGCAGTACCTTGAGCGCTACATTGAACAGCAAATTCACGCCCAATATCCCGATGCCTCGGTGGAAGAAGTGGAGGATTATAATATTTTTTCACCCAAGGGCGCCATCACGAGCGCATACTTGCGTCTGAACCGTGAATATATTTTCCCTATAAAGACGTACCGCAAAGTAGACGGCGATCCTTTTCTTGCCATATTGAATTCGCTCTCCAAATTGGCCACAGATGACGGCGCCGCCGTGCAAATTATCGTCCGTTCCGCGCACAAGCGCTGGCATCGCTGGGGCGCAAAAGTTGCCCAGGAGATGCAGCAAGGGAGGAAATTGAAGGAAGCATTAAAGCGGGGGAACCGCATGTTCTGGCTCCATTCCATTAGGCATGCTACCGGTAAGACCATTACTGAAATCGCTGGAGCTGCCTATACAGGCAAGACGAATACTGAACGCCAGCGGGAAAAAAAACGGTTAGGGATACAGGAAAAAGAGCCCTACCGCCTGTCGCCCATGGAAGAAGAGCTGGTAAAGGGCCTTGAGGAGAAGTCCTCAAGGGCTGGTTTGGACGTGACCATACGCGTGTTAGTGTCATCGCAGGATACCACGCGCGCGCAACTGCTTCTTCAGAATATCACTAATTCATTTTCCCAATATAACGTGTACCAATACGGGAACGGCTTCAGGGCGGCGGGGAAGGGGAGCGCGCCAAATGTCATTCGCGATTTTATTTACAGGAATTTCAGCGAACGTTATTCGTTTGTATTAAATACTGAAGAGCTTGCGAGCATTTATCATTTCCCGCTTCCGAAGACAGAGACGCCGAATATCCGATGGCTCTCGTCCCGTAGAGCTCCACCGCCTTCGAACATGCCGCTAGAAGGCATTACGCTGGGGCACTGCCTTTACCGCGGCATTGATACGGTTGTGCGCATGCTGCCGGAAGACCGCCGCCGTCATATATACATCATCGGCATGACTGGGTCTGGCAAATCCGTGCTCATGTCGGAAATGGCGAAACAGGATATTCTTGCCGGGCACGGCGTGGGCATTATTGATCCCCATGGAGGACTGGTGGAAGACGTGCTTGCCTGTGTCCCAGAAGAGCGCGCGGATGACGTCGTGCTTTTTGAGCCTGCCGACATGGAGCGCCCGATGGGACTCAATATGCTGGAAGCGAAAACCGAAGAGCAGAAGGATTTTGCAGTGCAGGAGATGGTGGAAATATTTTACAAGCTGTTTCCTCCGGAAATGATCGGCCCGATGTTTGAGCACAACATGCGCAATGTCATGCTCACGCTCATGTCCGACCTCGAGAGCCCGGGGACCATTGCGGAGATTCCCCGCATGTTTACTGATACGGAATTCCAGAAAAAATGGGTAGCCAAGCTCAAGGATCCGGTGGTGAGGGCGTTCTGGGAAAAGGAAATGGCAAAAACCACTGATTTCCATAAGTCGGAAATGCTCGGGTATCTTATTTCAAAAGTGGGCAGGTTCGTGGAAAATACCATGATGCGCAACATCATCGGCCAGACGCATTCAGGGTTTGACGTCCAGGAAATCATGAATAAGCAAAAAATTCTTCTGGTCAACCTCTCGAAGGGGCAGGTGGGAGAGGTGAACTCCTCACTTCTTGGTCTTATCATCGTTTCCAAGCTGCAAATGGCGGCATTTGCGCGGGCGGGAATGCCAGAGGAAGAGCGGCATGACTTTTACCTCTATGTTGACGAATTCCAAAATTATACGACCCCTTCCGTTGCCACCATCCTTTCTGAAGCGAGGAAGTACCGGCTGAATCTGACGCTTGCGCACCAGTATTTGGGGCAACTCGTAGATAAGCAGGATACGAAGATCCGCGATGCGGTTCTCGGGAACGTCGGCACCATGGTCGCGTTCCGCATCGGCGTAGAGGACGCGGAGATCATGGCAAAGGAATTTGCGCCGGTATTCGGCGAATACGACGTGGTGAACATTGACCGTTTTAACGCGTACATCCGGCTCTTGATACGCAATACCGCGTCACGCGCATTCAGCATGGCCACCTATCCGCCAACGGTGGGTGATGCGAAATTGGCCGCCACGATAAGGGAACTGTCACGCTTGAAGTATGGACGCGATCGGCTTATTGTGGAATCAGAAATCCTTGAGCGCACCAAACTCGGTGAGGCGGCAAAACCGGCGGATACGGCGACGATTGAGAGAACGCTTTGAACTGACACATTGCTAAATTGTTACATTGTTAAACTGTTTTACTGCTAACTGTTACACTAAATTGCCAACCCAATTCCGATTCGTCATCCCCAACCGAGATTGGGGACCCAGAAATAAAAACAAACAAAAAACGCTATCGATGCTGGCTTTTTATATTTTTTTCTGGATTCCCGCTGGAGCTTGCCCCGTACCGCGATACGGGGCGGGAATGACAGTTGAAATCGGAATTTGAAGGGCAAGTGAGTATAGTAATTTATTTTGTGTCTGGATTAGATTGGATCTTTATCGTCTTTGGAGGGATTTTATTTTTTATCCTGTTTACCCATGGGTACGCGGGCATCATTGCGGCGTCGTGGGTGCCGACATGGGGGAAAGATTATGGCAGGATAATAAAGGCGTTTGAAGGGCTTCAAGAAGGCACGGTTATTGACCTTGGCTGCGGCGGCGGAGGCGTCATGCGCGTACTCGCCCGGGAATATCCAAAGGCGCGTATCATCGGGTATGAGATCTCGGTTCCTGCATGGTTAATTGCTCAATTGTTAAATGGTTTATTGGGATTGAGGAGGAGATGTGAAGTGCGGTGGCAGAATTTTTATAACGTCTCATTGCGCGATGCGGATGCAGTCTATTGTTTTTTAACGCCCATGGCCATGAAAAAGCTCAAGCCAAAATTTGAGCGTGAATTAAAGCCGTCTACAATCGTGATTTCCTACGCTTTTCAAATACATGGGTGGGAAGGGGAGCGGTTGGTGCAGGATTCTTCAGTGCCGATATTTCGTTATATCCTCAAATATCAGCGTATATCTAAATAAGGTATAAACAAACTAAATAACGCTATTTGTCTTTATATTGTTATTTGGTATACTGGGTCTAAGTAAGTATCCTCATTAAATAAAACAAACATATGCCTCATGACGTAAAAAAAATAGAATTGGTTCGGCAGTATGTGGAGAGCGCGAGTTTGAGCCTGCAGGAGGCCAAACAGCTCCTTGAAGACATGACCGGGGTGCACGCGACCAGTCAAGCGCTTGAGAAAGCGCGCGCCGCCGGCGCCATCCTCGCGTCCTCTGACGGTTCCGATGTGATTGAAGGGGTTTTTGACGGTCAGCAAATGGTAGGGCCGGACGGGAAACAGTATTCCATGCCGGCAAACTACGCATCGAAATCAAAGCTCGTGGAAGGGGACCTCTTAAAGCTTACCATTGCGCCTAACGGATCATTTATCTACAAACAGATCGGTCCGGTGGAAAGGAAACGGTTGCGGGGGAAACTCATCCAAGAAGAGGAGACAGGGGAGTTTCGCGTGCTTGCGGAGGCGAGATCCTATAAGACGCTCATGGCGTCCATTACGTACTTTAAAGGGAATGTGGGAGACGATGTGGTCATTCTGGTCCCGCGCGATAAGGTTTCCTCATGGGCTGCGGTTGAAAATATTATTTCCGCCGGATCCGGTGATTTCCAAGACGAACCAATAGGAGAAGGCAAGGTGGGAGAAAAAGCGTCTCAAGAGCCCAAAGATGAAGAGGAAGAAGAGGAAGAGGAGGATCTAGAGCCGGAAGAGCCTAAGCTTGCGCCACCCCAGAAAGAGGAACTTTTGCTAAAGGTAGAGCCAAAACCCGAATTGAACGCCCCGCAGGTTCCCCTTGTAGTTCCTCCCCAGATGCCCGCGCCGGCGCCGGTAATCCAGTTTGATGACGATAAGGACGAGTTCGAGGAAATTTGATTATAGCCATTCGACCGCATTTACTACGCATATAGACACACATTCCTCCTCATTATGAGGAGGAATGTGTTGAACTGATATAGATCATTAGAAACTGTTACCGTAGAGAGGATTGAGAATTGGATTGCACAAAGGACACAAGTTGTTCTATCGTAGTGATGCGTGAGTCGTGCATAGTGATTGTAGGCATACAATCACAGTATGG
>MGER01000059.1:11099-26451 GCA_001791465.1 Candidatus Uhrbacteria bacterium RIFCSPLOWO2_02_FULL_49_11
CGTGTATAAACACTGGGGAGGAATTGTCATTTTAAGCCTCATTGGCGCTGTTGCCGCGCTCGGCCTAAGTCTTCAGCAAACGCCCCTTTATGCGTCGTCTGCGCGCATTCTCGTGACGCAAAGGCAAACTAGCGGCATGGATGCCTATACTGCCGCACGGGGATCTGAAAAACTCGCGCAGAATCTGACTACTATTATCGGCACTGCGTCATTTTTCGAACGCGTGTTGGGCGCTGGCTTTTCTGTGGTAAATGATTTTCCGAAGGAAGAGGCAAATAGGCGCAAAGTCTGGAATGCGATCGTGAAATCGTCTGTGGTGCCCAGCAGCAGCATCCTTGCCATTACGGTCTACCATAAAAATCGTGACCAGGCGGAACGCATTCTTGTTGCCGTCAATACCGTGCTCATTTCGCAAGGCACTGGGTATTTGGGTACGGGCGACAGTGTGAATTTGCAGATTGTCGATGCGCCGTTAACCACTACTGCGCCGGTGAAACCGAATATTCCCATGAATATGGGAGTGGGGCTCATCGCAGGATTCATAATCTCGCTCGGATATTCTTTTGTCCGCGAAGCGATCACTCATAGCATCGCGTATCCGCTGACGCAAAACGCGAATACACAATATACGCCGCTTCCCACCGGGTATCTTGTTCCGAAACAGAAAGAGGAAGCCGCGCCGTCCGCGGATACTCAAACGCAAGAGTTGCGGGCGAATCCTTACGTGGTTGAAATAACAGAATCAGAACCTCTCCAAGAGTCTGCGGTAGAAACACCTGAATATATTCCAGAATCTTTACCTACAGCGTTGCCTGCTGCATCTGGTATCCACAGCATGCACGACCATGTAAAAGCGCCGTTCGGCGGACGATACTATTTCCAAAATAAACTAGTTGAACTTGGCAATAAATACGGGGTATGATTTATGCAGGTCAAGAGGCATTACTTTATTGGGAAAAGCATCGTGATACCACAGTAAATTCAAAAAGTCTCATTGACCAGTTGTTCTCGCGTGCTGATATCCTCCGTACATGGTATGATATGTGGATAAATCCGGAGCAAGTATTATGGGCGGCATCTTATGACCAATCAACCGAGATGCCTCTTATTTTTGTAAATTTATTCGGGAAACTTGTCCCCTCCCTTGCCGCTCCGACGAATGAGTACCAATGGTATGCCCCTATTGTAGGCAGTAGATCGAAAGTATCTGCTGTTGAGATAGCGCAGCAATTAATTGCGTTGCCGCGTTGGTATTATATTAAAATTCAGCATATTGATATAGACGAGGAATTTTGGCGCGCTTTCCTGCAAACTTTTCAACAGAAGGGTTTTATTGTTAGTACAGATCCTACCATGAGGATTGGGACGGTAGAAATTGGCGCGAATCAGGAAGAGTACTGTGCAAAGTTGCACGGAGATTTCCGCCGCGAATTGAAACGGCGATGGCGCCAGCTCGAACATACACATGGCACCTGTCGCGTGGTAGTATCGTCTCGCGCACATGATATTGGGGATGCGTTTAAGGATGGCGCAGCGCTCGAGAAGAGAGGCTGGAAAGGCGCACATAATACTGCGATAGATCAGAATCCACAAGCATTTCATTATTTTATGCAGTTAGCGCATGCGGCAGCAGCGCATAAAGAAGTGAGGCTTATACGATTACAGTGTGCGGGCACTACCATTGCGTTTCAATATTACCTCATCCATCATAATGAAGCGTATTTATTGAAGACAGCCTATGATGAAGATTTTAGTCGCTTTGGACCAGGTCAGCTTGCGGTCATGAAATCGCTTGGGATCCTTCGGGAACAAGGAGTAAGGAAGCTGAATTTTTTCGGACAATTATCTACATGGCACACACCATGGCAACCGACGGTTACTCAATATTCGAGATTAGTCATTGCAAGGCCACAAGTGTTGCCATATCTTATCACATTGCCGTACCGTGGATATGCGTATATAAAAAAAATTTCATGGCTTTATCGCGCGCTCTGCCAATGGAGAGGGATTAATTAATGGCATTGCGAAGCGCCATCGCCATAGTTTCTATCTGATGCGAGGCGAGATCTTGATGAATGGGAAGTACGATATTATCCTCCAATATTTTTTTTATCGCAGGGTAAGGCTGTGCAATTTCACGAGGGCGATTCCACCACCATATTCTACTTGTTTCAATATTTTGCACCTTAAGTTTTTCCATCACTTCATCACGTTTATTTATATAAATCATGCAATCCATCGGACACGCATGAGGGGGAAGTTCGGGGAATTGAATGGTGATATGAGGGATGTCCTGTAGGAGCGATACGAGTTGTTGATAATTTGTTCTTCGCTGCAAAAATAATTTGTGATAATCAAACCGTAAGAGGAGAGAACGGGATACAAGCGACATGGTTAATGCTGTTTTTGATTTATCAAAGAGAGGCGTCCCCGTCTCAACATACTTCATGTTCAGCAATGAGAGTGTTTTTTTTATTTTTGGGATACACCGATGAATCAAGAGATCGCTTGCTAAACCGCGAAATCCTCCATACGCGCGCTCGCCTTGCAAGAAGAGCGAGGTAGCGGCTCCCAAGGTAGAATAGAGCGGTGGTTTATAGAGCTTCGTGGTCGGTGTGGGGTATTTGTTGCTATTTATTAGGAGAATTCCTCCATGAGGAATAGGCGCAGTTTTACGAGGGCAAAAAAGCCCTACGTCGCCCGTTGAACCCAAGGGCCGTCCTGAAGAGTCTGCGCTAAGGAATGAAAGTGCTGCATCTTCAAATAATTGAAGATTATGTGTATGACAAAATTGCGATATTTCAGGGAGAGGTTGGGGGAAGCCGAGATAATGGATAAGGTAAAAAAGCTTTGTGCGCTCCGTAATTTTTGTCCGAGCGTCGGTAAGATGAGGGGATAAATCATTTTGAATATTATAAAATACCGGTTTTAACCCATACGCCCTGACTACGTCAACCTCTATGCCGCTGGTGAGCGCGGGCATCAATACTTCATCGCCAGGCGAGAGCGCGAATATTTTCATTGCGTCCCAAATGCCATTCCGTGCAAAATAGTAATAACGGATCTTTTCTTGATTAAGGGGAAAAGGGAGAGCATATGGCTGCGCGGCCGGTAACTGAAAATGTTCGAAGCGCAGCGCGGGAGAAAGGGAAACCATAGTTATTTACTTTTTATCAATTGTTTAAAAAAATACAAAAAGTCATCAATTATCCCCGACACCCGTACTTTGAATATCCAGAGAGGTTCGTCGAAAATTACCATGCGAGGGAGTTCATAGAGATCATCCGATGAAGTCGCCGTGCGCTCTTCAATGGAAAAGCCGGCCTTTAACCCTTCTTCTTTCGTCACGCGCTTCGTTGTCTCATTATAATCTGCTTCATTGCCAAATGGATACGCATATAAATTTACCAGTTTTCCTGTCCATAGTTCAAGCATTCGTTTTGAAGTTTTGATTTCTTCGCGCATTTCTGGTTCCTTGAGGCGAGAAAGATGAGGGTGTGTGACGGTATGTCCGCCAATGGTGACAAGAGAGGAAGCAGCAAGCGCAGTAAGCTCTTCATAGGTGAGCGCGCGCGCGGGTGCATGCGGATGAGGGTAGGGGATGAGTCCGTTGCCGATAAAGCCAGTTGTGGTGAAAAATGTTGCTGGCACATTATACCTCTTAAGCACTGGTATCACGAGAGAGAGCCAGTCTTCGCTTCCATCGTCAAATGAGAGCGCACATGATAAACGATGCGGTGTTTTTTTTTCGTAAAAAAATTCAACAATATCAGAAAGATGCATGGGCGTATAGCAGCGCGTGAGGTACTTCACTTGCTCTTCGAATTTTTTTTTGGACACATCCAGCAAGGGATCTCTCGGAAATTCAGAAATCCTATGATAGCACAGAATCCTCGCGCGCCAAGGCGTGCAAAGGCAATAGAGCGCGCTTATACCAGAGAAATGCAATAGAGCGAATACAAGGTATTTAATAAATTTCATAGGCGGGCATTGAGGGGGTAGCGGACTTGCTGTAGTGTCTTTTTAATCAAACGCGCAATGTGCAATATGTGATCGGATCGTTTCAACGTGTGTTTGCATTGAGCGGCTATGCGCCAGAATGCGATCAGTAAACTACGTCTGCTTGCTATGAATTCGTAATTATCAATCATTTCATTGGCAAATCTGCGCTTATATGTCTCATCGCCGCGTCCGAAATCAAAGTAGTGCGCGGAGGAGGCGAAGAAAGATTCAATAAGACGATCCGCCAATATGATTGCAAGCGACAGCTTTTGAAATTGCGTGGCAAAGGTGGTGAGGAAAAGCGAATGCGTGTTTGCGAATGTAAAAAAATATTTTACCGCAAGCGGCTCTCCTTTGAGCGAAATGCTTGCCATGCGAACTGTATCAGCATCAGCGCAGGCATCAATGAGATCATGATAGAATGCGCGTAGGCGGCTGTCGTGAAAGGGCGAATGAAATGAGGTCTGCACGCTCCGCGCGATATGCATGCGGAAAAATACATCGAGGAGCGCATGGCGTTCGGAAAACGGATGCTGGAGTACCACAGAAATGTCGCCTTGTTTGTGCAATTTTTTCATCTTTTTTTTTAATTCCCGGTGGATTCCTTGCGCATGCTGGCGATAGGCGTCCACGTTGTTGTGCCGGATACGCCATCGTAGGGTGGTGCGGTGTGAAATCTGCGGCAACGATCCAAACGCATTTTTGAGCGCCTTAAAAAAAGGAGAATCCCCACAAAGTTCCTGTAACCGCACGATATCCGCTACCGTGATCAATTCCTTGAGCGTATGCGCAATCTGCATTACTGCTCCTTGCGCTCCGGTGCGTGAGGGCGCTTCGCCGACATCGTTAAGCGGGTCACCTATGAAGCGCAGGACCTTTTTTTCTCGTAGGAAATATTTTTCGCTGCACATCATCCCTGGAAATATCGCTTGAATCTCTCCCTGTGCATCTGTGGCAATAAGCACATAGAGCGTCTTGTTATTACCAAAGTGTTTCCACCAGGTCTCAATCCAGGCAAGAGACTGGAAGACCGAACCGAATTCGCTCTCACTCACGCACCTATCCCATGAGGCGCGCTGCGCAGGCGTTAACTCATCAAACGATGAAATGCGTCTTATGGTGAAGTTTGATAATGCGTGCTGCGCCGCAGCGGTAAGATTATCAATAAATGATACCTTGCGCGTATGATACCTAATGATATTTTTCAAGATATGTTGTAAGGCGTGAGGAAGCATTGATCCCAGGAGCGGAATGAGCCGGGAGGTGAGTGCCGCGATAAGATGAGGATAGTTGCGTCGGTAAGCAAATACGAGGCGCATCTCCTCAAAAATTTGCAAACTCCTTTTACGCACGGTGATGCTACCTGAGTGCGTGCGGTATCTGCTCATCACACCCGGCAGTTTCCACATTTTGCCTGATAGTCCCATTCTTAGCCAAAGATCATAGTCTTCAGTGTAGGATAGCCGTTCATCATAACCGTCTAAGGCTATGACGGCGTCGCGGCGGTACACTGCGGTGCTGTGAGGAATGGGATTGTCCAGGAGAAGTCGTGTGCGAATCTGATCGCTATTCAGTTCATTGTGAGAATATTCCATCAGGATGCGTTCATTGCGCTCGTCCACGGTGACCACGCCTCCGGCTACCAACATTATCTGCGGTATCTGGCGGAGCAGCGATACTTGGCGGGTAAGGCGTTGGGGATCGCTCCAGAGGTCATCGCCGTCCAATATTGCAATAAATGTGCCGCGCGCGCGCGTAATGCCATCATTGGCGTTTTTTGCCCTGCCCTGCCGTGACACCTGACGTATATGTCGAATCCTTGAATCCATGGAAGCCATGCGCTGCGCAATCATCGGTGTCGCATCATCAGACGCATCATCAAGAATGAGCATTTCCCAATCCTTAAAATCCTGAACCTGAACACTCGCGACAGCCTCCTCGAGGAATTTTTCCACATTGCAGGCCCGGATGAGGATGGAAACCTCCGGGGTGCGTTCAGAGTGAAATGGCGTTGGCGGGTTATGCGTGGCCATAGTGAGGAAATTTAAGTCCATTCACACAGCGCGCCCGCAGAGCGTGATAACGGCACAGGGAAGCGATCTTCGCACGGACTTGTTTTGGCAATAGGCTCGCAAGGAATGAGAGTGTACGGTTCAAAAGCGCAAGTCCCAGATACGGGTACGCGGTGCGATACCGCCATATCACGCGGAGTTCTTCCATAATCTGTTTTTTGCGTTCACGCACGCCAATATTATTTGTGTGAATGCGATATGAGCCGGTGATAGCATGGAATTTATGCAGCTTGCCTATAAGCCCCAAGCGAAGCCAAAGGTCGTAGTCTTCGGTGAAGAACAGTCGCTCGTCATAACCGCCCAGATTGAGCGCGTCTTGTTTGCGATAGCATACGGTATGGTGAGAAATAATATTTTCTATGAGCAAATGCTCGCGGATGGCGCGGTCATGGAGCCACCCGTTGGGAAATATGCGCCGCACTTCGCCGCGCTCATCTATCTCCTGCACGCCGGCGGCGGCGAGCGTCACCCTTGGGTGTGTTGCAAGGAATGTGACTTGTTGCGAAAGGAATGTCGGATCGCACCACGCATCATCGCCATCAAGCACTGCGATATAGGTGCCGCGTGCGAGCGCAAGACCGCGATTGAGATTTCCTGCCCTCCCTAAACGTATTCGATTCCGTATATACCGAATGCGAGTATCAGGCCGGTATGGCGCAATCGCGCGCATAATGCCGTCGTGTGATGCGTCATCAAGGATGAGCGCTTCCCAGTTTTTGAAATCCTGTGCTTCAATACTGCGTAGCGCCTCTGGGAGGAATCGCGTCACATTGCACGCACGCACTAAAATAGAAACACGGGGAATTTTCACCCCGTTAGAAATTTGTCTTGTGTCTTTCATAATACTTCATTCCCGTGAGAAGTCTTTTCTTGTTATTTCTAACGGGGTTCATAACACTTCTCTGTGAAGGGAACGCAGGCGTATGAGGGCGGAGATGATACGAAAGCCCGAGCGTGCCGCCCATGAGCGCCCATAGGAGCCAGTTCACTGCAGTAGCGCGTAAAATATTGTCTGCAATACTCATAATAATAAATGCGGCAACTGTTGCGCCGGCAATAGTAAATACTCGTTTTTCTGTCTCATCTTGAGAAGTAACGGATCGGTGCAGGAATTCACTTGCCATAAGGATGAAAAAAAGCGAATAGGAGATCACGCCAAGATATCCTATCTCAATCGTGAGGCGCATATAATCGTTGTGCGCCTCGCGCGATTTCAGATCGGTAATATAACTTATCGTTTCTTCGCGCACCTTCGGGTACATTCCTACGCCGTAACCGAACCACGGTAACGAGTGGAGTTTTACAGAAATTTCTTTCCATGAGCGTACGCGCCAAGCCCATGAAGTCATATCTTCTTCGTCGGTAGAAAAGCGTCTCACGAGTTGGCTATCCGTAAGATCAAATCCGGTGTACGAGTAAAGCGCGCTATTGAATAAGGGAAATAGCGACACGGTTAATGCGATACTCACGAGCACGGCGGTAGTTTTGCGCCACGTAAATCGAAACCCAAAAACCAAAAGTAGTATACTTAAGCCGATCCACGCGCCTCGGGTATAGGTAAGGAGTAAAAAGCAAAGCAGTACTGTGTAGACTATGCGAAATGTGGCCTTCGTCCGCAGACTGCAAAGCCACGATGGGCATGAGGATCGTTTATACTTCCACATCTCGCCCATGATAAGCCACGCGCTGAATGCCATGATGAGCGCAAACGCAAATGTATTAGGATGGCCAAAGGTGCCCATGAGTCTATTGGAGATTTCATAGGAAAGTCCTTCCCCCGAGATCAGCTGGGCGGATGCGACGATGAGAGGGACGACAATCGCTGCGGCGAGCGCTGAAATAAGCGTCCAATAACCGCGCCAGTCTTTCACTATGTCAAACGCTATGATGAATACCCATATTAAATTTATAAATTTTATGAATTCCTGTCCGCTTTCCATAATATCCATTGAGGTCATTACGCTTATTGTGCCCACTATGAAAAAAATCATGAGCGCCATCTTCCCTTTGAAGCGCGGCAGCGGCCAATATTTCATGAAGTACCATAATCCCCAGCCGATGAGCAGAATCCCCAAGGTAGCGGATAGATTAAGGCTTATCCCTCTTAACGAAATGAGGGGTAAAAAACTTAACGAAATGATAGGTATATCTCCGGCAATGTCTACCACTGATCGCGCCATAAGAAGGAGCAAAAAAGCCTGGCGCGGATAATAAAACGCGAGAGGGAAGAGGAGAGAGAGCAAAAGAAAACTTGCAAACGCGATTGTATCCGGTGAAAATAGTATGTATGCGGCAGTGGCCGCAATTACACCCGCGACCAGCGCAATAAACCACCTTGTGGATGCGAAAATCGCGCAAATTTGGCGGATACCCATATTTGACATCGTTGGCAATTCTCTTGTGTTCTCAATATTCTGCTGATACGCTATAGATGGCATAAAACTGATGGAAACGGATACACACTGTTTATGCGCGTTTTTTTAAGATGCGCAGTTATAGTGTCGTTTCTTTACTTAGAAAGTAATACACAATATAATCAGAAATTCTCATTTTTGTCAATCCTATCCCAAAATTGCGTTATGGGCTGGGTTTTAGCAAGGCGGCAATGAATATACTTCAAATCAATAAATTTTTTTTCAACAAAGGTGGCGCAGAGCGCTATATGTTTGCGCTCACAGATGTGCTAAAAAATCGGGGCCATAAAGTAATTCCATTTGCTATGGCCGCGGCTGAAAATCTGCGCCATCCCATGGAGAAATATTTTGTCTCGCCGGTTATCACCGAGCATCCGCAGATGAGCGCAGAAGGGATGAGAACGCTTTTGCGTTTCATCTGGTCACGAGAAGCGGGCGTGATGATAAAGAAGCTCATTGAGGCTTCACATGCCGAGATAGCTCATTGCCATAATATTTATCACCAGCTCTCGCCCTCGATACTTCCCGTTTTACAAAAGAGGGGGGTGCCGGTGGTCATGACGCTTCATGATTTTCATCTCGTATCTCCTGCTTACAATCTTTATGCGCACCGCGGGAGGTGCGCGCACGCAAAAGGGAGCAAATTTTTTAGAGTCGTCAAGTACCGCTGCGTAAAAAATTCATACGCCGCCAGCGCCCTCTGCGCGTTTGAGCTCTGGCTTCATCGGAAATTAAAAGTTTATGAACGAAACATAGATTGTTTCATTGCGCCAAGCCGATTCATGGCTGAAACGATTAGGGAATGGGGATTTACGCCTAAGCGTATGGAAATAATTCCGAATTTCGTACCCCCAGGAACTCCCCGGCAATTCCCCACAGCGCCACGCGTGCTTTATGCGGGAAGGCTCTCCGCAGAGAAGGGGATAGGAATACTTTTAGATACTATTTCACAATTGCCTGATATTCAGTTCGCCATTGCCGGTATCGGCCCCATGGAGCAGGAGGTAAAAGTGTTTGCGGAAAGGCACAAAAATGTGAGGCTCCTTGGATTTGTAGCGCCTGAAAAAATGCCAGAAATCTTCGCTGAATGTTCACTGCTCATTATTCCTTCGCTAGCCCCAGAAGTTTTTCCCATGGTCATCCTGGAATCTTTTGCTCATGGACGGCCGGTGGTCGCCTCTCGCATCGGCGGTATTCCAGAAATGGTAACACATGATAAAACAGGGCTATTAGTTGAGGCGGGAAACGCGGGAGAATTTGCGCATGCGATAGCCACACTGCTTTCCAATCAATTGGCGCTCCAGCGCATGGGGCAAGAGGCACACACCGTGGCCTCTCAATCATATTCTCCCGAAATGCACTATCACGCGCTCATGCACATTTATCAATCAGTCCTCAAAGGCGCCGTAAAAAAATAACCTATGCAACGCGCTGGGCTATAATGAGATTTTACTGCGGTAATCCAGTATATTGTTGTGAGATTGCATTGGAAAGGTTATTTTTTAAGCGCCCAAAGGTTCGTGAAAGTCTTGAGGATAATTATTTATACGATCGTATTATTAGTTGTCTTCACAATAATTGTTCTATGGTGATAGGCATTGATGCTTCGCAAACGATTAATGAGCAAAAAACAGGTGTGCAATGGTACGTCTATCATCTCTTGCGCGAATTGAAGCGCATCATCCCCCCTACACATCGCGTGCGGCTCTACACGCCTCAACCGCTTCCATTAGACTTTAAACCCTTACCATTACATTGGGAAGAAAGGGTGCTTTCATGGCCATTCCGCCAGGGCTGGACACTCATTCGGCTTTCAAGGGAATTGCGCGCCAATTCGCCTGATGTCTTTTTTACTCCCGGCCACATCATTCCTCCATTCATACCCTGTTCCTCAGCGGTCACAATCCACGATCTCGCTTTCCGCGATTTTCCGAATTCCTACGCCCATCCACGGCTCATGAATATGCTTCACGCGCGGGATGCGAAGAAAGCCAACGCGATAATGGTTCCGAGCAACGCCACTCTCGACGCAGTCGTGCAGGCATACGCGATCAATCCCGAGAAAATCCACGTCATTTCTCATGGCTATGATGCAGAAGCTTATCATCCGTACCACGATGCAGAAATCCAAGAGGCTCTGAACCATTACGGCATCAAAAAACCTTATGTGATTTCCGTAGGGCGACTAGAAGAGAAGAAAAATACCCTTTCGGTGCTGCAACTCGTTCAGGCCTATCGTCATGTTGAATTTGATTCGACATCCAGAATCAACGATCTCCGACTAGTCTTAGTCGGTAGGAGAGGATATGGTTACGAAAAAATTAAACAATGGATTACTCACAATAAGGCAGGGAGCTGGGTTCACGAACTCGGCTGGCTGCCGTCAGAAGAAACGGCGAAGCTTATTTGCGGCGCATCAGCATTCATTACCTTAAGCCGCGCCGAAGGTTTCGGCTTTACGATTCTCGAAGCCCTCGCGTGCGGTACGTCCGTCCTTGCCTCCAATATTCCCTCCCATCGAGAAATTGGCAAAGAATTGGTTATTTATACAGACCCAAACAACCTCACCGAATCAACTAATAAGTTAATAAGTTTAATAAATCAACCCGCAGTCAACCTAACTGACAAACCGACAAACCGACTAACTGAATTCACCTGGTATCACTCCGCTCAACAGACTCTCGATGTCATTCTCTCACTGTAATTGATTACATTTGAATTTTTAGCCTCATGCCAAAGGTAGATAAGCCTCTGGCACGACTATCTTTCTGCCCAAGATCAAGCGTAGAGTAGCGTGGCAGTTTATCTGCCACCCGCCATGTCGCAGACAAGCCTGCCTGCGCAGGCAGGCTGCGACGCTACAGAGAGCGAATGTGCTTGAGAGGCTTAATTTATAAAAATAACGAAGCCTCGGAAATGAAAAACAAAAAATGCAATTCAATTCCGAGGCTTTTCAGACAACACTCGTCTTTAGCTGGCGATTTTCAGGAGCATAGCCCCTGCCATTGGGTGGATTTCGACAGTACGTGTAACATTGCCATCCAATGTCAGGAAGTCCTGGCCGGCATCAAACGAAGTAATAACACCGCCGGTATTGACTGCCACAATACCGCCAGTGTACGTCCTATACAGCACGTCACCGCGTGTCAGCCAGCTTGCGCCCTGTTCGAAGGGGACACCAATTGGCGCACCGAATACGCGCTGGTACCACTCGGGGGTATTATTCTCGGGGTGATAAAACAGATAACAATTTTCCCCGAGCAGAAGTGCACAACAAACCCCGAACAGGGCATCGGCTTCGGAGGATCCAGCAAAACCCATTATAGACAGTTGAGGCTTATTTCCTCGCCAGATCCAGCTCTGGAGGTGTTCGAGCGCAGGAACGATTCCGGAGAATTCACCGAAGTTACCCGGAAAACGTTCCATCGTCCTTCCGTTCGCCTCGGCGAACTCACTCGGGTTGCCGGGACCGTTGAAGACGATAAATTTAACCCCGAGCTCGCCACGAGTGTTGCGCAGGAGTGTTTGAGTCCCTTCCAGCCAACCTGGATTCCAAGGATCGGCGGAACCGTCACGGTCGTAGTCCACCTGGATCAATCCTGCATTGGGGAAGTTGTTCCAGGTGTTGTCGGCCCAGACGCCATCATAACCCCAGCGATTCACGATTTCATTTATGTGCTGGGGGTGTAGCGTGTTCCAACGTTCGCCATTAACGAGCGGCGCGTTGTTGGCAGGGTTCATATAGGGGAACTGCTGGCTCTGAAAAGAAAGTCCCCTGCCGTTAGGTTGGTACAAACGGTATCCAGGGTCTACGTTATAGACCAACTGGTGATTGATATTATCTGTGCTTGATGATCCAGAATTCAGAATATCAACCGCACCAACCTGTATATCTGCAAGACGGATCATGCCTTGCAGTTCTTCCCATGCAGTGGGCGAATTGCGCGGAACGTCGATGTTCATAGTAACGACCCGGTACCGTTTCCGGATCTCCTTCGCCTTTGATCCGTCGAGATAAAACGGATCGTGGTTATAAGCGAGGAGCGGGCGTGAAAGCGACGAATCCGCCCTGGCGATTTTCGGTGGCTCTGCTTGAGAGCTCACCGGATTCTTCTTCGAGCACCCGGAGTTGAGGGTGCTCAAAATCGTCAGCGCAACGACCAGCACGGCCAGTCTGAATTGAAAAAATTTTGTGGTACCCATGGTACCCTCCTTCCTTTGGTTTTGATTATTAAAATACGCACAGTTTGTTTAACGTTCTTTTTTACCACGAACTCTCTCTCTCTGTCAATGACTATTGAAGAGCGAAGGAAGAGAATAGGGGTTAGGGGGATTATTTGTGTTATAGGAGAGGAAATGGTATGGTAGGAAACTTAGCTGTATAAAACGTATATGACCTCTGCGAAATATATGAAAATAGGGCTTAAGGCGGTTGCGGTCAGTCTGATTTTGCTTGCGTTTCCGTGGCTTGCCACTGCTGCAACAGATGACTCTTATCCGCGTTTGGCAAATTATTACCTCACCGGGTGGATGAGCGAACAAGAAGCACAAGAGCTTTCAAAGTGGGATCTTGTGATTTTGGGATTTGAGATACCTATAAATTCTCCCACCGCGTATTCACTTCTGAAACAGCGTAATCCTCACATTAAGCTCCTCTCCTATATTGACAGTATTTCCAGATATGCGAGCCCTCCCGGATATCCCGCATCGCATCCCCTCCGCCGACAGTATGAAGGTTCGCGCGATGAGTGGCTGTTGGAGAACGCGGAAGGGAATCATCTTAATGTGTGGCCGGGAGCGGAGCTTATGAATCCTTCGGAGTATGTGCCACTGGTGAATGGCAAACGGTGGAATGATTATATACCGGAATTTATTGTCGCTATTCATCGAGAACAGCGAGGATGGGACGGTATTTTTTTTGATAATGCGCTCCCCGCAATTGCATGGTTCAATAATGGGCGGATTGATATAAATAACGATGGGCAGAACGATTCGGGATCGTTCATAGATAACGCGTGGTCAGACGGATTGAGAGCGCTCTATGCGAATGCGCGAGCGCTCGTAGGGTCCAACTATATTATTATTACGAATAGTTCGCATGAGTATGCAGAATCACTTAATGGCAGGATGTTTGAAACCGTATTGGGTGATGAGAGGAATTGGGATGAGCAAATAGCTGCGATTCATGAAGCGTTCATAAAAAGCAACTACAAGCCGCACATGGTCGTGGTGAACGCCAATACCGCAAATACGGGAAACTGGAAAAATTGGAGAAGGTTTCGCTTTGCGTTCACCTCCACACTGCTCACTGACGCGTATTTTAGTTATGACTACGGAGACAAATGGCACAATCAGCTATGGTGGTACGATGAATATGATGTGGATTTAGGCAATGCGATAAATAATGCATACGCGTTGTTCGACAGCAACGGCGCTGCATTGGGTGTATGGCGCCGTGATTTTGAGAAAGGGATTACGCTGGTGAATACGACGAACGCGGCACGGACAGTGCCGTTGGGTCAGACTTTTAAAAAAATAAATGGCACGCAGGATAAAACCGTTAATAACGGTAAGGCAGTAACTCAAGTTATCCTGAATCCTTATGACGGCATTGTGTTGCAAAAAATTGACCAGATAGCAACGCAAGAGCTGAATATCTCACAAGGTTTTGTAGCTGGGGCGAATGCGGCGTTGTATGATATTAAAACGGGTGTATCGGTGGGTAATAGAGTGTTAACGCTTCCGTCAATGCCAAAAGGCACGTTTGGTTTGACGGATGATTTGGATCGCGATGGTATAGACGAAACAATAACGTGGAAAAATGGCGCACTGTCGCAGTACCGGAACGGACAAAGAGTATGGATTATGTACCCGTATGACAATCGCTGGCGCGGCGCGGTAAGCCTTGCATCAGGTGATCTGGACGGTGACGGTATGCGTGAAATTGTGCTTGCCGCGGGTCCTGGCGGCGGCCCTCATGTGAGGATTGTGGGATGTAACGGGAAATTATTTAACGCAGGTTTTTTCGCGGGGGACAAAAGAAGCAGAGGAGGAGCGTATATCGCTGCGTATGACATGGACGGGGACGGGACGGATGAAATTGTTGCAGGCTCGGGACGCGGCGAAGAACCATGGGTGAGGGTATTTGACGCAAAGGGGACTAGCTTAAATTCCTTTCTTGCGTATGAGCGAAATAATCAGCAGGGAGTATCAGTGGCGGTAAGTGATGTCAATAATGATAATGCAAGCGAGATATTAACGGTTACTGCAAATCGTGTTAAAGTGTATGCCTCCACAGGAATACTGTTGGGCCAATTCGTGCTCGCAAATATGGGGGAAAATGATAAAAGAGTGTTCATTCTTCAGGATGCTTTGCAAAAATGGCTTGCCGTCTATTGAGTGAGCATTTTTAAAAATTAACGAAAAAGCGCAGAATATGCGCTTTTTTTGACAAAATAAAATAAATAGTGTAAGGTGAATTTCTTTTATTTTAAGTATTTTATATATGCGGATTGCGATGATTGGTCAAAAAGGGATTCCCTGCACCGGAGGTGGGGTGGAGCGGCATGTGGAGGAATTATCGCGGCAGTTGGTGCGGGCAGGCCATGAGGTCATGGTGTATACGCGGCCGCATTATACTGATAGAAAGCGTACGCGCTACCACGGGGTGATTCTAAAATCGCTCCCTTCGTTCCCTACAAAACATTTTGACGCCTTGAGCCATTCGCTTTTCAGCACGCTCCACGCGATGCGCCAAGGAGTGGATATCATACATTATCATGGCATAGGGCCTTCGTTGTGCGCGCCTATCCCTAGGGTATTTGCGCCTCATATCAAAGTCATAGGCACGTTTCATTCCCAAGA
>MGER01000060.1:0-1689 GCA_001791465.1 Candidatus Uhrbacteria bacterium RIFCSPLOWO2_02_FULL_49_11
CGAAACTGTAATAATCAGGGGACAAAAATAGTCGCCTGTCCTTTCAATCAGGCGACTTTTAAGTTTAATGAAGATGAACTAATTTTTTAGTCATATAAGGCTCGAGCATTTTGGAATATCTGAAACCAAGGCGAAACCTTGATTCCAGACCATTCCCGTGGCCAGTAGTGCCACTGCCAAGGAAGAAAGGCGCGTTCAGGATGAGGCATCATAGCAAGATGCCGTCCATCAGGCGAACATAGTGCTGCGATTCCCGATACAGACCCGTTCGGGTTGAAGGGATATTTCTCGGTCGGCTCATTTTCCGAATCCACGTAAACCAGAGGAGCAAGGTTTTTCTCTCTGACCATATCCAGAATTTGTAAATCGGGAAAGTGCAACCGCCCTTCGCCATGAGCAATATGAACGCCAAGTGTTGACCCTTCCATGCCTGCCAGTAAAACTGACGGGCTCGGCTGGATTTTCACCTGGACCCACCTTGACTCAAAGCGCCCTGAACGATTGCGAATTAATTGAGGCTGTGATATTTCTGGAAGACCCTTAATAGGCAGCCAGCCAAGTCGCTGAAATAATTGAAATCCGTTACAAACTCCAAGCGAGAAGGTATCAGTTCGGTCGTAAAACCGATCAAACATTTCTCTGAGTTTTGGGTTGAACTTAATCACGCCGGCTTGACCCTTGGCGCTGTCGAAGACGTCCATGAATGAGAACCCACCGGGAGCAACAAGGCCTTGGAACTGATCCAAAGTAATACGTTCTGCTAGAAGATCACTCATGGTAATATCGAACGGGTCCAGTCCTGCGGTATAGAACGCCGCCGCCATTTCCCGATCGCCATTGGTTCCTTCTTCGCGCACAACCGCAACCCTCGGACGAAAATCTCCGCCTTTCACGACTGTCGCGCTGGGCGTAAAGCTGAGATGATATACCGGCTCATGCACAGCTTGATAAGTCGCAAACTCTTCATTAGCAACTCCATTTTTTGTCTGGAGTTTTTCCAACTGATGACTGGTGGCTTCCCACCATTGACGAAGAGTTGAGAGGTCAATCCCGAACACGCGAGGAACACGGCCGGAAATTGTCTTGCCGAGCTTTACGAGTAAAGGAGCCCCTTCGTTTTTCAACACTCGGTCAATCAGATCCTTATCTTTTGGCTGGTATTCAATAACCAAACCGAGCTCTTCTGAGAACAGAGATGCGAGACTGAGACTGCCATTAATCGCCGCTCCGCAATTCCCGCCAAGGCACATTTCAATCAGGGTTGTTGCAAGACCACCGTCGCTTCTGTCATGAAGCGAAAGTATCGCACCACAATCGTGAAGGATTTGTATTGCTTTCCATGTTGCCTTGAGTAATTCAGGATCGCAATCGGGAGATTCATCTCCAATCTGATTAAGAGCTTGAAGCAGAGCCGAACCGCCGAGGCGATTCTTCCCTAAACCAAAATCAACCAAACCGAGACAACTTTCTCCTGGCGCCTTGATGTCTGGCGTAAGTACTTTGGTGATATCAGGCATCGAGGCATAGCCAAGAATGACCAACTCACCAGGTGCTTTTACCAGTTCTCCATCAACCGTCGCTGCCATCGAGAGACTGTCCTTTCCTCCGTCGGGAGCGATTCCCAACGAAATCATGGCATCTCTCATCGCAACAGCAGCGTCGTAAAGAAGCGCGCCTTCACCAGTCATT
>MGER01000060.1:1719-2041 GCA_001791465.1 Candidatus Uhrbacteria bacterium RIFCSPLOWO2_02_FULL_49_11
TTTTGGATCGATCAGCATCTTCAGTGGTTGTTCACCAATCGCCGAAGCCTTTCCAGTTAAACCGAAGTAGCTATCGGCAAGGACAGCAACGTCCGCGATTGGAACCTGACTCGGCCCACAGCATGGTTGACGCACAATGCGTCCACCAACACTGCGGTCGATTTTACGAACCAGGAATCCCTTGGAGCCCACCGATAATTGCTGAAATACAATCTCTATCGCTTTTTTAAGCGTGAGGTCGTTGGGCAATTCCGGCGGATTGAAACTCCTCGGGAGGTGGTCAGACTTGAAGGCTTTCTGCGGGAGTTTTCCCAGGATATCA
>MGER01000060.1:2053-7082 GCA_001791465.1 Candidatus Uhrbacteria bacterium RIFCSPLOWO2_02_FULL_49_11
AAACAGGTGTTGTGCCATCTGCCGAATCAACTACGGTGACATGTCCGTCACACGTAATCTCTCCCAGCATTTCGCAATTGACCCGCTCGCGGTCACAGATTTTCTGGAATAATTCCGCTTTGTCAGGTCCGATCAACAAGCCGTACCGCTCCTGGTATTCAGCACTCCAAATGGAAAGAACAGACATCGTCTTGTCGCCAAGAACGATTTGACGAATATCCACCCTTCCACCAACGGTTTCCATGAGCTCGGTCAAAACGTTACTCGGCCCACCCGCACCCTGATCGTGAACACTTTCAATAGGATTTTTATCTCCCATCTCAATGCACGCTTGAATAACACGGACTGCCTTGTTGCCCATTTCACCGTTACCGCGTTGAACCGATTTGAAATCGAGACCAGCGTCGTTCTGTCCTTGAACCATACTTGAAGCAGCTCCACCGCCTTCACCGATTGCGTAAGCTGGCCCACCAATGGCCACGATGAGCATTCCTTTTTCAGGAGTATGCTTTTTCGTATGAGTGCCATCAATGTGGCCGACGCCTCCGCTGTACAGCACCGGCTTGCGGAACTCGCGCCTCTGGCCGGAAACCTTCTGACAAAAAGTTCTGGCAAAACCGCATCCGAGCGGTTCACCATACTGGTTTCCATAATCCGAGATGCCATTACTTCCTTCGATGAGAATTCTCAGCGGTGTCGCGTGCTTGTCGCTCACTTCACCGCCAACGACTTCACCGGCAATTGTGTAACCCGGAATAAACAGGTTGCCTACGCAATATCCTGCAATTCCGAGCCCGGTCAGAGAACCTTGCCCGCCGGCACAATTGTCGCGAATACGCCCGCCTGCCCCAGTCGCCGCTCCAGGATAAGGAGCAATGAGCGTGGGATGGTTATGCGTTTCCGCAGTTGCTGTCGGATGGAGAGTTCTCCAAACGATTTTGAACGACGAGGGACTGCCCGGTTTCTCCGGCACAAAAACCGGAACATTGAAACCGTGAAGAGCGCCAACGTTGTCGTTGAAAGCCAGAACGCTGACGTTCTGGCCGGAAATAGCGCGAAGCGGTGCCCGAACCATGTCAAGCAGACACTCCGGCATTTCCTTTCCGTCAATAACCATCTTTCCCTTAAAATACCAATGACGCGAATGCTCGCTGTTGGCGTTACCGATTTGGAACAATTCCACATCGGTCGGATTTCTCCCGTACCGCCGGAAAAGTTCCGTGTAGTAGCCAACGTCCCATTCATCCATTCCTAGTCCGAGCTTTTTGTTGGCTTGGCGGATCGCCTCTTCTCCCTGTTCAAGAACAGAAATAAGCTGCACTTCCGCAGGTTTTGTATCAAGCGCGAAACTCGTCAGACCGCCGAATGGATAGACTGCTTGTGTCATCTTATCCAAATGTGCTGCGAGAATTTCTTCCCGCGTGATGCCGTCCAGACTGAACAACCTTGATGGCTCGATTCGACTCACTTTATTCAGCCCCATTGCGTGGCAGATAGCTACTGCGTTGGTTGAAAAAGGAGTTTCCACATTGAGACGCGGGCCGATTTCGACGACGGAGCCTTCGCTGTAGGATGGATATCCATAAACCAGCGTCGGCTCAAAGGTTTCAGTAATCACCCATCGGAGCTTGTCGAGTTCCTCTACAGTCATCTCCAGAAGCGTCTCGACATAGAAACAAACTTCAAACAACCCGAAATTTCTGACTAACCTCGTTATCATGATCATCCTCCGTTTCTGTCTAGAATTCTCTGAATGGCCATGTTGACCGCGCAGGGCAACATGAGCCATTCGTTTCTTAAGCACTCGTTACTGAATTGGTTCTGCCTTTCATCCATGTAAATTGTCAACGCTTGCCTTTCTCACGAAAAACAAGCAGCCATTTTGATTTATTTACTTTTTTACTATTACGTCATCTTACTACGCCCCCCTCCGGATGAACAGAGGAGAATAAAAAAAGCCGCCCGTTCATTAATTGAACCAGCATTATCCGTAGCGAGGGTTCTATGCCTATATGGCCGAAATACACTTTTTCGGCCGCCTTTTGACCGATATAATCTGTGTGGGAATCTTCTTGCCCATGTGGACCAAATGCTCCAAATGAGCCGCCCTTTTGGCAATGCGGATTCATTCTTCATCGCCTTGACAATCCCGTGGCTGGCTTGCTATGATGGTGTCATCACGATGATGGGGCACACCTAAGGTCCGTCCGAAGGTTAATCCCCATCTTTTTGTTTCTCCTTGCCCAGCTTACGCTCGAGATCATTCAGATAGACGATGTAGGGTATAAACCTCCGCAGCAAGGCGGAGTATTTTTTCCGATTGGGAACAATCACACGGAGCAACTTACCTTGTTTCGCAAGGTACTCGACTAAACAATGAAAATCACCGTCGCCTGAAACAATGACCGCCTTGTCATAGTTGGGGTACTGAATCATCGCATGCAACACGAGCTCGGCGTCTACATTGCCCTTGGTGTGGAGCGTGCCGTCGCTTTTCTTGTGCTCGAGAGTCGGCTTGAAGATCACCAAGTATCCGACGCTCTGCAGGTAGGTGTACAATGCCTCATTGCCGGCGACGTATCCGATAAACAGGAACGCTTTTGACACGCGGTACTTATCGGCAAGGTAACGACGGAACCGTCCGAAATCCAATTGCCACCCGCAATCGCGGATACCGAGATTGAGATTCTGGCTGTCAATGAAGGCGTGGTTGTTCGATGGCTGCATATCACAGGTAGTATACCACGTTGAACCCAAAACCCCAGCGGCCTTCCCTCTTTAGAGAAACCTATTGTATACTTAAATCGCTCGATAGCATAATGAGAAAACAATATATGCCTACTCACCCCCGCAATCTTTATCTCATCCCTACCGTAATAGAAAAGTCGTCCTACGGCGAGCGCGCCTATGACATATACTCGCGCCTGCTCAAAGACCGCATTGTATTCCTCGGCGACACGATTGATGATGGCGTCGCGAACACAGTCATCGCGCAACTCCTGCTGCTCGACAGCCAGGATAAAACGCGCGACGTCAAACTCTATATCAACAGCCCCGGCGGATCGGTCACCGCGGGCCTTGCGATTTACGATACCATGCAATATATCAAACCTGACGTCGTGACGATTTGCGTGGGACTCGCTGGCAGCATGGCTGCAGTCCTGCTCGCCTCCGGCGCGAAGGGCAAGCGGTTCGCGCTCCCCAACGGCGAGATGCTGCTCCATCAGGTCATGGGCGGCGCGGAAGGCCAAGCGATCGATGTCAAAATCCGCGCGGAACACATACTGAAGATCAAAGACCGGCTCAATAAAATATTGGCAAAACACACAGGCCAGACGCTCCAAAAAATCGAAAAAGACACAGACCGCGATTATTTCATGTCCGCGGGAGAAGCGAAAGAGTATGGCGTCATTGATAAAATTATAAGTTAAACCTCCTCCTTGCCTAATAACGCATGATGTGGTATCTTCTGTACACGGTCAATTCATTAACCATTCATAAATCAAGGAACGGTGAACGTAAGAGAAGTGAAGATACAAGAGCCACACCACCACATCATTTTCTGTGATTCATACCCTACGAACTCATACCGGTTTATCAATGAGCGCGCATAAATCCTTTTCAAGGATTCTTGTCGCGTCCGCGTAATTGCCCTACGCAGTCGTGGTGCCGCTCCTCGTTATCTTCTCAATTGCTCTTACGTTACCCTACCGTTCCATAGGAAGGCGTTCTTATGGATTTTTTAATTCTGCTCATTGCCGCCCTATTGAGCGGCGTTGCGGGTTTCGTGATACGGAAGCTTGTGGCCCAGCAAGCGGCCGCCTCTGTGGAGGCGAAAACCAAACGGCTCCTTGAGGAATCGAGGACCAAACAAAAAGAAATACTCATCGAAGCCAAGGATAAGGCGCTGGCGATCATTGAAGAGGCGAAGAAGGAGAAGGAGACCTACCTTCAGGAGCTCCACAACCAGCAGAAACGGCTGGAAAAACGGGAAGAACTTTTTGACAAGAAATTATTGGAATTCGAAGACAAGCAGCAGCAGCTTACCGACGCGCGCAAAAAAGTGGACCAGGTGAAAGAAGAGCTAGGCCGCTTGCGCGAGGAAACGCTCAAGAAACTGGAAATTGTCGCAGGATTGACCCGCGAGGATGCGAAACGGGTTCTTTTGGATAACACGGAAAATTCCGTCAAAGAAGAGCTCCTGTCCCGCGTCAGGAAACTCGAACGACAAGCTTCAGAAGAATGGGAGCGCCAGGCGCGGCACTATATCAGCATCGCCATGGAACGGTGCGCGTCTTCCCATGCCGTGGAAACGACTACCACGGTGGTCTCTATCCCTTCTGACGATCTCAAGGGAAGGATCATCGGACGCGAAGGCCGCAATATCAAAGCATTTGAACAGCTCACCGGCGTGGAAATCGTGGTTGATGAAACGCCGCAAACGATCGTCATTTCCGGCTTCTCGATGATCCGCCGGCAGATTGCCAAAATCGCGCTTGAGAAGCTCGTCCTTGACGGCCGCATCCACCCGGGCCGCATTGAAGAAGCCATCGAACAGGCGAAGAAAGAACTCTCAATAGAAATTAAAAAAGCGGGCGAAGACGCTGCCTACGAAGTGGGAGTCGCGGGACTTGATCCCAAGCTCCTCCAAATCCTCGGGCGCCTCAAATACCGCACCAGTTACGGCCACAATGTCCTCTCGCACTCGATAGAAGTGGGGCTCCTCGCAGGGCTTCTCGCGGAAGAATTGGGCGCAAACGTGTCCGTGGCGAAAAAAGGTGGGCTCCTGCACGATATCGGAAAAGCGGTTGACCATGAAGTGCAGGGCGGCCATCCGGAAATCGGACGGGATATCATGAAAAAATTCGGACTTCCCGAAGAAGTGTCCTATATCGCTATCGCACACCATGAAGACAATCCGTCCACCTTGGAAGGCATCATCGTGAAAGTGGCGGACGCCATCTCCGGCGCGAGGCCGGGCGCCCGCAAAGATACCTATGAGCAATATGTGCAGAGACTTGAAGAACTC
>MGER01000060.1:7101-15281 GCA_001791465.1 Candidatus Uhrbacteria bacterium RIFCSPLOWO2_02_FULL_49_11
AAATTCGCATCTTTGCCAACCCCGACCGCATTGATGACTGGGCTGCACAGAAGCTGGCGCGCGACATCGCCAATAAAATTGAGACGGAATTGAAGTATCCCGGTGAGATACGCGTGACGCTCATCAGGGAACGAAGGGTCATAGAGTACGCGAGATAATATGAAAATATTGTTCTTCGGTGACATTGTAGGGAAACTTGGGAGAAAGGCGCTCGCCATGGTGATCACTGAAGCGCGTGAAAGCGTGCGGCCTGATGCGATTATCGTGAACGGGGAAAATCTCGCGCACGGCATGGGCATTACGCGCAAAACCCTGGCTGAAATCCTTGAGCTTAACATTGACGTGGTCACGAGCGGGAATCATATCAGCGACAAAGACGAGTTCACCGCTATTCTCACCGAACGCGAGAGCCGCGTGATTCGCCCTGCAAATTACCCTCCCGGCGTGCCCGGCTCAGGCGTCTGCACCATCCCCGTGGGATCAAGGAATCTCACGGTGATTAACCTCATGGGCCGTATATTTATGTCAGAGCACCTTGATTGCCCCTTCCGCACCCTTGATACGCTCCTCCAAAGCCCCGAGGTGAAACAATCAAACGCCATTATCGTTGACTTCCACGCAGAAGCGACTTCGGAGAAAACCGCGCTAGGATGGTACGCGGACGGGCGCGTATCGGCCATCTTAGGCACGCATACCCATGTCCCCACCGCGGACGCGCGGGTGCTCACAGAGGGCACCGCTTACGTCTCGGATGTGGGTATGGCAGGAGGCAGGGACGGGGTCATAGGGGTTGAGCGGCAAGGACCTTTGAAAGGATTTCTGACTCAGCTCTCCACAAAATTCGAAGTGCTTGAGTCAGGCGTGGCACAGGTCAATGCGGTGCTCATAGACATCGATCCTGAAAGCCGCCACGCCACTGCCATACAAAGGTTTGATAGAGAGGTCTCAATAGTGTAAACTAGAAGCGACTTCACGCAGCCGGAACGCCATTATATGTAAAAGGTCGATCTTAGCTTATGGCGTGGACTCGCGTGTCATAAAGCGTAAACAAGTTTTATACATATATGAACAAAGCAGAACTCATAGAAACCATCACGCAAAAAACAACACTCGCCCGCAAAGATGTGGAAGCAGTCCTTGATGCGTTTGAAGAAACCACTATTGCCACGCTCAAAAGCGGCGGCGAGGTGACCCTCACTGGTTTCGGCACTTTCATGACCAAGCGCCGCGAAGCCCGCATGGGCGTCAATCCTCAGCATCCCACCGAGCGGATCCAGATCCCTGCGGTCACGGTCCCGAAATTCAAAGCAGGAAAAAATTTGAAAGAAGCGCTGAAATAACATTGAAAATTATTCTCAGACGCCGTAAAAAAATAACATATCCCGCCATATACGGCGTACGCCAGTAAAATAAGGACAAGCCCTTGAAACAAGTGAAATGTTATTTTTTTAAGCGCCCTCACGAGAAATCCGCCCCACGTGCGGATTTCTTATTGTGAATATCCCAAGAAAATGATATACTATCGCCAGATAGACTGATTGGTTCAGTCTTTTTTCATCTTAAATCGTATGAAAAAGGTATTCACTACACTTTCCATAATAATCACCACGGGAGTAGTGATCATGACCGGGTTCTATGGTTCTTCCGTACGCGCGGCGCAACCGACCGCGCTCGTGACCAATGCGGGCGCGAGCGTTATCCACCTCGTTCCTGAACAAGAAAAAAAACTTGCCTTCCAATTTTTAAATACCGGCACTGCCACCTGGCGCTCAAGCGGCGCCTCTCCTATTCGTTTCCGGTTCAAGGGGTTCGGCGCATCCTTTTTTCACTCATCCTGGGTATCCCAAGAAATACCGACACGGCTTTCAGAGCCTGCAGTGAAGCCTGGCGAGATCGGAACCTTTATGGTAACCGTGCAAGCGCCTCCTGCGGAAGGCTATTACCTGATCGCGCCTTATCTCCTCTTGGGATCCGCGCCAGTACTCCATGACCGCATTGAGCTCGACATGCAGGTGGAAATTCCGCGGCCAAAATCCGCTCCTCAGCCCTCCTCCTCCTCCGCGAGTGAAGCGGCCAGCGCCTCCGGCGGCTTTGTCGCGGGAATGTCCACTGCCCCGCTTCTTGACCGCGAACCCACTATCCGCGTCGGCCTTTTTGTGGCAGATGCGCCAGTCACGATTGCGGCAGAAAGCACGATGTCCCTCACTTCAGGTGGAGTGCTCCTCGAAACCGTTGGCCCCGGAACTTTCGTGACCGTAACCGGCAACAGTGCGCGTTTCACCTATACCCTGCCGAACGGCGTCACGCGGGAAACCTCTGCCTCCCTGCGCTTTGATGCATTGGGCGGCATCCTTGACATCCCGAGCCTTGAGCAACGCGCAGAATGGAATAAAAATATTAACGATAACCGTTTCCGCGGCATCCTCGAGCTTTATTACGCCGACAACACCCAGCGCTACTGGATAGTGAATGAATTACCCATGGAGCAATATCTCAAAGGCCTTGCAGAAACATCGCAAGGCGCGCCGCCGGAATACCATAAAGCATTGAGCATTGCCACGCGCACCTATGCCCTTTACCATTGGTACGCGAAAAATAAGCATGGCGGGCATTTCGACGTAGACGCGAAATACGACCAGGTCTATCGCGGCTATGGAGCGGAACAGCGCCTCACTGACTTTGAGAAAGCGATAGAAGCCACCCGCGGCATTGTGGCGACCATAGGAGATGATGTCGTCGTAACGCCTTATTTTTCGCAATCCGACGGCCGCACGCGCGCATGGTCAGAGGTCTGGAGCGGAAATAAACCGCACCTGGTATCCGTGCCTGTCCCTTGGGATCAAGGAAGAGCGCTCTATGGCCACGGAGTGGGGATGTCCAATATGGGCGCCGCCGCCATGGCGCGGGAGGGGAAAACTTTTGAAGAAATACTTAAGTACTTCTACACCGGCATCACTCTCCGGAAAGCGTACGAATAATCTTTGGTTTAATCGAGACTAAATTGTAGCGTGGCAGTTCATCTGCCACCAACGAATCACAAAGAGCGGGAGGAGCCCCGCTCTTTAATTATTCTAAAGGCCTAGGCCGGATTCGAACCGGCGCATCGCGGTTTTGCAGACCGCTGCGTTAACCAACTTCGCCACTAGGCCACAAATTTTAATAGGTTGCAGAACCCCGCCTGTCCTGGGCAGCTTTTTGAGATCTATTACAATTTTACTATTGAAGCTGCCCGCCGAAGGCCCCTGACTGGCCTTCGACCCACTTGGCTACCAGGCCGAAAAAATATAGTAGCAGGACTATTGCTACTATACCAGACTACCTGTGATCACTCAATAAGTTTCCTCCTCCTATTCGTACACTTCAATGGTCGCAACCTTTGCGCCAAACTGCAATGCCTCTTCACGCGTAGTCATCCATATATCCACGCGGTCGGAAAACCGCGGGTGCATGCGATCCGTGACATAAAACACTTTGTCGCCGAATAAATCGGGGATGCGCACGCGCGTGCCAAAGGTGAGGAAATTCGCGGCGATGATGCCGTCCTTTACCCGCGTACCCGATGCGGTCGTCCAAGGGTCGCCGTCCGTCTGATCAACGGTTGAGGAATAAGCGGTGATAACCACTCTATGCGTTGCGCTCAACGCCCACGCCTCTGTCTGCGGCAAGGACTGGGACGGATAAGCATCCGCGGCAGATTTATGAAATCCTTGCAGATCTTCATATTCCGCCCATGAAAGAGATGCGGAATCTTTAACCCGACTACCCGCATTCTGGCTACCCTCTATCTCCCCTGCAGACGCCACGCTTGAGTGCGGAAACGCCATTAGTTCAAAAAGCAATACGCTTATGGCTATTACTGGAATGTGTCTATTGAGCCTGTGTTTCATAAAATTTAGGTAACAAAAAAAGACCTTACGATCTTTTACAAAAATTGATAAATTATGACGAACGCGCTAGTCTACCAGAAACCGCGCATTATGTCAAGGGTTCGAGGCTCACCATAGGATGCGCATGCTTATCGCGTTCTACCAGTTCTGTAATACGTAAAGCGACCTGGGTCGGGTGCGGCACCTGCTCGAAAAGGAACCGCTGCATTTCTGCCGCAGACTGTATGGACACGTCGCCATAGTCAAGAAAGGTGCCGAAAAATCCCTGCTGCGAAGAAGACACATCCTGCACCCGAAAAAGCTTTTGTTCCGATATGCGGCGGTTAAAAAGCCCCATTTGCTCGATATTGATAATCCGCCTATTGGTCACAATCCATACGTCAAGATAATAGTCGATGAATGCGCGGTAAAAAAAGAGCCATACATAAAACTCATATAGGTATACCAATAATGTGGACAGAATCACCCGTATCTCATCGTCAAAAAAAGTAGGCAGATTGCGCTGTAGGAGATACCACGCAAGCAGCGGCAATCCTGCAAACACTACGAACATAACAACCTCGCGGAGGATAATGAATATGTGCCTCCTCAGGAGCAGCACCACCTCTTCATCGGGCGCCTGGTTCGGGAGATGATGGATGTTCAGCATAGATTAATATACGACGGACGTGAGTGAAGAAAATATATTGATCGTCTGGGACCAGTCAACCGTATTGATAAATTGGACCGCTGAAGTGAGAAGAAATGCGGATATCACAACATAGAGCGACAGGGTGAGGAAATTGAAAAACGTCGTCTGGCCGAACCGCAGCGCATGATACACGAGGAAAAAGCTCATGATGAGGAACCCGAGCGCTAGGATACTGTAAATAATCAAAAAAATAACAATGGGTATTTCCATATAATTTCTTTAGACGAGCCCCTGTGCCGCACCCTTGGGCGCCGTAAAAAATAACATATTTAGCCATTTAAAACCGTACGTCATAAAGACAAGACAAGCCCACGGGTAAAATAAAATGTTATTTTTTAAGCGCCCTTGGGCATCGCGACACCGAGGTGCTGATAGGCGGAGTCGGTTACGCTCCTGCCGCGCGGCGTGCGCTGCAAAAATCCTATCTGCATCAAATACGGTTCATAGACTTCCTCGATAGTTTCCATTTCTTCTGCGACAGCAGCCGCAATCGCGTTCAATCCCGCAGGGCCTCCTTTGAATTTCTCAATAATGACAGAAAGGATGCGCCGGTCAATCTCATCGAGCCCTAACGCATCTACCTCAAGCATTTGCAACGCTTCAAGCGCGAGCGCGCTGGTAATACTACCGTCACTTTTCACTTGGGCAAAATCCCTGAGCCGCTTCAAAAGCCGATTCGCCACGCGGGGTGTGCGGCGGGCCCGTTGCGCAAGCGTTCCTGCTGCATCAGGGGCAATGCTCACGTTGAGAATACGGGCAGACCGCCTGACTACCCGCTCAATTTCACCATGGGAATAAAAATCTAATCGAAAGGTAGAGCCGAACCGATCCCTTAAAGGGGAAGAAAGGAGAGAAAGCCGCGTGGTCGCACCCACTAAAGTGAACTTGGGCAGATCAAGCCTTAAAGTGCGCGCGGAAGGTCCTTTGCCTAACACGATATCGAGCGCGTAATCCTCCATGGCCGGGTAGAGCACCTCCTCTATCACTTTGTTGAGGCGATGGATCTCATCAATAAAAAGTATATCGCCGTCGCTTAAATTCGTAAGGATAGCCGCGAGGTCTCCCGCGCGCTCAATCGCAGGCCCGGAGGTCACGCGGATATGCACCCCCATCTCGCGCGCAATGATATGCGCGAGGGAAGTTTTTCCAAGCCCCGGAGGCCCATAGAGGAGCACATGTTCGAGCGGCTCTTTCCGTTTTTTTGCGGCGCTCATGAACACTTTCAGATTCTCTTTAATGCGCTCTTGCCCTACATACTCCTCGAGTGTTTGCGGGCGCAGCTGTGCATCAAGAGAGCGGTCCTCGGGCCGCTCCTTCATGCTCACCACGCGTTCTTCCGTATTACGTGTGGTAGGTGCCATATACCTTATTCTATACGCTCCCTCTTCTATATTCAAGTCCCGTGTCCAAGTCCACAAACACAGTCCGCTGACTCAATCCGCTTGATTCAATATTGACCAATCTCAACTATTATGATAGGGTAATCAAAGAACCTCTTAAAAAAGAATATTGTTTAAATTTTGGAGACCACCCCATCCCCTCCTTACTAAAGAGGGGACACGCGAGGGCAGGTCTCCGTTATGAAATTTTAGATAAACTATGCGCTACGATCTTCTCTATATCCTTCCTTCGCAAACCGAAGAGACGCCAAGCGACGAGATGAAAAATAAAATCAGCGAATACCTGAAGTCTATCAACGCCACCATAATCCGCGATGAAAATCTGGGGCGGCGAAAGCTTGCGTATCCTATCAAAAACCAGCGCCATGGCTACTACGGCAATATCATATTTGAAGCGGAGAGCGCCGTGTTGCCCAAGCTGAAAGAAATGCTCTCGCTCGAAACCTCCATCACCCGTTTCCAAATCGTGCAGGAAGAACACACAATGGGCAAGAAAGGAAGACGGAGGACGCGGCCGCACCGGTTCACCCCTCCCGCATCCACGGCGAGCGCGGCTCCCAAGACCACGGAAAAAGTAAGCTTTGAAGAACTCGATAAAAAATTAGAAGAATTAATTTCTGAAGATATCACTTAAAGCCTTACTGGAAATCTATTTTTTTCCCGAATCCATCCCGAATGCACCGAATCAGGACCAAATATCGCCCGAATAAATCGAAATATTCGGTCAGGTATTCGGGAGTCATTCGGCACATTCGGTGGAAATTCGGGAAGCAGTACGAATATGAACCTCAATAAAGCACTCCTTATCGGCAACCTCACGCGTGACCCAGAAGCGCGCACCACGCCCGACGGTACACCGGTCACCACCTTTTCGGTCGCCACCAATCTGCGCTGGACTGATCCGAGCGGCAACCGCCAAGAAAAAGTGGAATACCATAATATTGTCGCGTGGAGGAAACTTGCGGAAATTTGCGGGCAATATCTCCGGAAGGGATCAAAAGTGTATGTGGAAGGCCGCATACAGACGCGTCAATGGGAAGATCAGCAAAAACAGAAACGCTATCGCACTGAAATAGTTGCGGAAAACCTTATCATGCTCGATCGGCAGAATGCTCCGTCAAACGCGGCACCCGCCGCATCGCCCCTCGAAGACCAGACCCCCGCTGCCGCTCCTCAAGAACCAGTAATCAATGTTGAAGAGATACCATTCTAACGAAAAATCCCAATGACCAAGCACCAAATCCCAAATAATACCCAATAATCAATATCCAAAATGTTTTGAATTTGTGAATTAAAATTTATTTGTAATTTGGAATTTGTAATTTGGATTTTTTCACTAAGCTATGCCCTTCGCTCCTCCTTCCAATCAGCAATCGCAGCCAGTAGAAAAACACTGCTACTTCTGCATCAATAATCTCCATAGCGTATCCTATAAAGATGCGATGACCCTTCAGCGGTTTGTGTCGCACTTTGCGAAGATTGTGCCAAAGCGCAAATCGGGCTTGTGCGCCACCCATCAGCGCAAGGTAGCGCGCGCGGTCAAGCGCGCACGCATCATGGGATTGTTTGCCTTTACTAAATAGCATAAATTTCCAATTCTCAATTTTCAATCAATGCAACAATTTTTTTAATCAGGATGCTTTTTGTTGTATATGGCGACACTCTCATCGTTAAATGATATTAAAAAAGGAATAGTCCTTAATTATCAAGGCGAGCCCTGCATTGTCATGGATGCGTCTTTCATGCGCATGCAGCAACGCAAGCCTGTCATGCAGACCAAGCTGAAAAACCTCCGCTCCGGCAAAGTGATTGAATACAGCTTCAAGCCCGGCGAGCGCGTGGAAGAGGCTGACATTACCCGCAAAAAGGCTGCATTTCTCTACGCGCAAGACAGCCAATGCTACTTCATGGACCAGGAAACGTATGACCAATTTTTTATCAATGCATCAGAAATAGGCGAGGGGAAAAATTTTTTGAAGGAAGGGCAGGAGGTGGAAGTGCTCCGTTTTGATGAAATACCCATCTCAATCCAGCTCCCAAAAAAAATCGACCTCCGTGTCACGGAAGCCGACGCCGCGGTAAAAGGGGACACCGCGTCAGGAAATGTCACCAAAGAAGTGACGCTCGAAACCGGCGCCACTATTCGCGCCCCGCTCTTCGTAAAAGAGGGCGACCTTATCCGCATCAACACTGATACGGGCG
>MGER01000060.1:15311-16356 GCA_001791465.1 Candidatus Uhrbacteria bacterium RIFCSPLOWO2_02_FULL_49_11
CTCCTCTTCCTCGCCCGCAGGGGTTGCGGTCATGCCTTCTTGCGCCTCTGCCGCCTCTTTCTCGCGCACCTTTTCCCACACGCGCGCCTTAATCGCTTTCAGGATTTCCTGATGGTCTTTCAAGAATTTCCGCGCGACCTCGTGACCGACCCCCAGCTTTTCTTCTCCGAATACATAAGAATTGCCTGATTTCTCGACCACGCCGAATTGGAGCCCGGTATCGAGCGTGTCTCCCGCGATAGAAATTCCCTCATTAAACATGATGTCAAACTCGCACGTGCGGAAAGGGGCAGCCACTTTATTTTTCACCACCTTCGCTTTCGTGCGATGGCCTATGATGCGCTCTTGAGACTTGAGCTGCGCAGAACGCCGCACCTCGATGCGCACGGAAGAATAAAATTTAAGCGCAGTCCCGCCGGTCGTGGTTTCGGGATTGCCGAAAAATACGCCTATCTTCAAACGGATTTGGTTGATAAAGATGACGATCGTGTTTGATTTTGACACAATCGCCGTGAGCTTCCTCAAAGCCTGGGACATAAGCCGCGCCTGCAGTCCCATATGCTGTTGGCCCATCTCTCCTTCGATTTCCGCCTTGGGCGTGAGCGCCGCGACAGAATCGATCACTATGATGTCCACGGAATTCGAACGCACGAGCGTTTCCACGATATCAAGCGCTTGCTCGCCGGTGTCAGGCTGGGAAATTAAGAGTTCGTCCACGTTTACTCCGATTTTGCGCGCATATTCTGGATCGAGCGCATGCTCCGCATCCACAAAAGCGGCAATACCGCCTAATCGCTGCACCTCTGCCACGATATGCTGAGCAAGCGTCGTCTTGCCTGAAGCTTCGGGCCCAAAAATTTCGATAATTCTTCCGCGCGGCACGCCGCCCACCCCCAGCGCAATATCCAATGAAAGGCAATCGGTGGACACTGCCGGCACTTCCTTGGCGCGCGCCTCGCCAAAACGCATTATCGCACCCTCGCCAAACCGCTCTTTAATCTCATGGATCGCCGCTTCCGCGCCCTTAGACCGTTCAGTGCTTGAG
>MGER01000060.1:16373-21977 GCA_001791465.1 Candidatus Uhrbacteria bacterium RIFCSPLOWO2_02_FULL_49_11
AAAGAGTAAAGTTAGTGATAATATTTCACGAATTAACCCTCACTGACCCAAAAACATAAAGCGAGGGAATACCAATTTTTCGAGGACTTATGCCTGTAGCCAGGCAGGCATAAGCGTGAGGGAGTAAGGTCGCGTCCGCAGAAAAATTGTGTAGGCTGACGCAGAGAGAATATAAGTGGATGTTATGGCCTGGGTAAAACACGATACACTCCGCTAGTAGCGCCGTCGCGCACGACACGGCGCTCTAAAATCCTCTCCCTGCCAAAACGCCGCGCCACCGAAAGATGTATATAGTTTACCCCTTTCGCGAGAGTAAGGGAAGCAGAAAAAGTCCCGTCAGCGCGCACCGTGACCGCCTCATTATTAACCATGAGACGCGCTTCTGGTTCCGTGCTGCCTGATACGGTGATGGATTCAAGATGAGTGACGAATCCGTCAGGCGGATAATCAACGGCAAGCGGAGGCGGGTTGGTGAGTGCTATCAACTGCATGCCGAGGTACCCGACTATGGCAAGGAGTACTGCGGCCATAGCGATGCGCCGCAGCCGCTGCGGCCACACGACAAAATGCGCACGAGTACAGCTTTGGGATTTGGGCGTATTGCTCCAATGATCATGGACGAGCTGAATTTTTAATTGTGCCAGAAGCGTCTTGGGCGCCACCCCCAGATAATTCGCGTACTGCTCAAGGTAACGCCGCACATAAAGGACTCCCGGAAGGTCGCGCCATCGGTTCTCTTCAAGCGCCGCGAGATAGTGCTCTTGCACGCCCGCCGCACAGGCTGCTTGCGCGCGCGTAAGATGCGCCCTTTCCCGCGCACGCATAAGTATCTCCCCAATCGTCTCTTTCTGCTCAATTGCTTTAGAATAAAATGCCTTCATACCCGCCTAAATTTTATACTTCTCCCACCCATAATAATATTTAGAATAACCATAGGGGTTTTTAAGCAAATAGAAGTGATGTATATGACTACAAAACTTAGGCGGGCTTAGTTCTCCTCCTTATATCCTACCGCAGCATTTATTGTCAATACTTGATACATAATTATACGACTGTGTATTCGCGAGGGCGTGCCACAGTTCGCCGTGAGGATTGTCTGAGACAGTCACGATAAACGAGAGTTGTGATGAGGGAGACGTATCGGGACGACCCCGCCTCTGCGCGGGGGGCCGAGTTCCGCAACAAGAACTAGGGTACGCCCGAGCTGTATTATGTAATACCATAATTTAAATTGTACAGCTATTTTCTCCAATAACTACTCATCCTCATTATCACTTAAATTTTCATCGGAACGCTGTTCTATTTCTTCCTCCCCTGGTTCAGGGGTAAATTCCCGCGTATGCAAATCTTCGATCGTGACCAGCACGTCTCTGGGCTTTGCCCCGTCGCCTGGCCCGATGGTTCCCTCTTCTTCCAAGAGGTCAAGAAGTCTCGCGGCCCGCGCGTATCCCACGCTCATCCTGCGCTGGAGAAACGACGCGGACGCTCTTCCCGCGCGCACCACCAGCTCCCGAGCTTCCGCCAGACGCATATCGCCCTCTCCCTCCCCCTCGAGATACTCTTGCGCCGTGGCGCGCTTCTCTAAAATCTCATCATCATACGAAGGCGCCCCCCCTTTTTCTTTCCAATACGCAACTACGCGCTCTATCTCCTCATCAGACACATAGGCGCCTTGCAGACGACGCGGCTTTGAAAGCTCGGCGGTGGTAAAGAGCAGGTCGCCTCTCCCTAAAAGTTTCTCCGCGCCGCTCAAATCAAGGATGGTGCGCGAGTCCACCGCAGACGCCACGGCAAATGCAATCCGTGAGGTAATATTTGCCTTAATGAGACCGGTAATAATATCCACCGAAGGCCTCTGGGTCGCGACGATGAGATGAATGCCGACCGCGCGCGCCATCTGCGCAAGACGTATGATGGCCGCCTCTACTTCAGCCGCCGCCACTGACATAAGATCCGCCAGCTCATCGATCACCACCACGATGTAGGGCAAGCGCTCACCGCCATTGCTGTTGTACATTTCAATATTTCTTTTTCCCGTTTCCGAGAGCAGCTGAAACCTGCGGTCCATTTCACCCACGACCCACCGCAGGGCATTAATGGTCCGGTCCACTTCAGTGACGACTGGCGTGAGCAAATGCGGAAGACCATTATATACCGTAAGCTCCACCCGCTTCGGGTCCACCAGTATAAACCGAAGATCCTCAGGCTGGTTCTGATAGAGCAGGCTGATGATACAACTGTTGATCATCACCGATTTGCCTGATCCGGTTGCGCCGGCGATGAGCAAATGCGGCATTCTCCCCACATCCGCAAGCCACGGCTTGCCGGCGACGTCTCTGCCTATCGCGATGGTGAGAGCACTATTGCGTTTCTTGAACTCGTCGCTTAAGAGAACCTCTCGGAGCGGCACGATGGCCACCTGCTGGTTGGGCACCTCAATGCCCACGAGGGATTTCCCGGGGATAGGCGCTTCAATCCTGATAGGATGGGCGGCAAGCGAGAGCGCCAGGTCATTAGAAAGGCTGGTGATTTGGGACACCTTCACCCCTTCCGCAGGCCGCAGCGTATATTGGGTCACCGTGGGTCCTACAGATACTTCTCCCATTTCCACCTCAATGCCGAAGTTCGCAAATGTTTTCCTGATTGTCTCTTGATTCGCACCGATATCGCCTGACGTGGGCTTGCCTGCCTTGCCGGTTAAGAGCTCGAAGGGAATATCCACTTTTTTCCTGCGGTGCGGCACAGGGAAGAGCGGCCGCGGCACTACCTGCATCTGATGCTCTCGCGGATGAAGCGCGCCTGTCACTGCATCAGCATCTGCTTCTGGGGATAGTGGCGCGTCATGAGAAGAAAAATCCTCTTCTTCTCCATCCTCTATATCCTGCCTATGAAATAATACTTCTTCGTCCTCTTCTTGAGCCTCCCTGCCAAACCGCCCATGAAAAAGTTCTGCCATCGTGCGCAGCCGATCCCGCACCCACGCAATCACGCGCATGCCCCACCGTGTCGGCGCAAGCAAGCCCGTGATGCTCGTTTCAAATATAAGGATAAGACCTGCGAGCCCCAATGCAAAAAGGATGACGAGCGCGCCCCAGATGCCCGCGACCTGCCGCAGGGGATAGGACGCCAAGAGCCCAAGGTACCCACCGCCGCGCTCCTCGCCAATCACCGCAAGCGCATCTTCCGAGGGTATCCGCAGATGGAATAACCCGATGAGCGCCATTAAAAGACACACCACGCCCCACCACTGTCCCCGCTCGACCGCGAATTTTTCCGGAAAAAGCGTGTGCATGGCAACCGCAAGCAAAAGCAGGGGAACGAGCACATCCACGCGCCCGAAAAAAGTAGCCAAAAACAGCCGCCAGGTGTTCCCTACCGGCCCTGCAAGGTCAAAAAAAGCAAGCACGGAGAGGACTCCAAGCGCAAACAAAAAAATAATGCCAAGCGCGCGTTTTGTCTCGGGCGACATGGACTCACGCTCCCGCGTGCGCGGAATTCGAGGGCGCTCTTCACGATAATATCTAGCCATACAACGCTGTTAGTATATCATAATTTTACATTTTTATGCAGGAGCTGCACTAAACAGGCACTTCGGTAACATGCACAAGACAAACCCGTATTTACCTGGTAAACGCGGGTTTAGTGGGTTGCGAAAACAGGGGAGGTCATACCAAGGATAAGTACGTGTCGCGACCTATCACGCGGTGATGGTGAAAACAAAAAACGCCACCGATGCGCTCGGTGACATTTCAATGAATACATGACATTCCGACTATGTTTTCCTGAACCCGGTGCCTGCGGGGATGAGCCGGCCGATGATGACATTCTCTTTCAAACCGCGCAGGTGGTCTACCTTGCCTGACACGGCCGCGTCAATGAGCACACGCGCGGTTTCCTGGAATGAAGCGGCAGAGAGGAATGAGGAGGTCGAGAGCGATGACTTGGTAATGCCTAAGAGCAGCTGCTTGCTGGTCGCGGGTTTCTTAGCCTCTGCGATAAGATCCCTATTAGCCACCTCAAACTCTGACACCTCCACCACTTCCCCGGGCAGGAAGTCGCTGTCGCCCGCGCTCATAATATACACGCGGGAGAACATCTGACGCACGATGATCTCGATATGTTTATCGTTGAGCTTCTGCCCTTGCGATGAATAGATATACTGGATCTCTTTGATCACATATTTCTGCACCGCCTCTTTTCCTTTTAATGCGAAAAGCTCATGCAGATCAAGCGACCCTTCCGTCAGTTGGTCTCCGCGCTCCACGGTATCGCCATCGCGCACCCAGAACCCTATCCCCGCAGGGACGGTGAGCTCCTTGGTGGCGTCGCGCTCAGTCTTGATAACGAGCCAGAGTCGCCCGCCCTCGCCTTCGCGCACTTCCACGACCCCCGCGATGGGGGCGATTATTTTCTTCGTCGCAGTTTCAAGAAGCGCCGCATTGCGCTTCACCTTCTCCCCGTCCTTGACCGACAGTTGGTCAAGGTCGGCAGGACCAATTTCAATTTTTTCCTCATGCAGTTCCTTGCCGGTGATGGTAATGATGCGCTGCCTGCCCCCCTGCCCTGGCAGGGATGCCGCGTCTCCAATCGCTACGCTCCCCTCAATGGGAGCCATAAACGCGGGGCGTTTCACCGGGCGCGCTTCAAAGAGCTCCTCCACGCGCGGAAGACCTTGGGTGATGTCTAATCCGGCCACGCCGCCCGTATGGAACGTGCGCATGGTGAGCTGAGTGCCAGGCTCTCCTATGGACTGCGCGGCGATGATGCCGACCGCGGTGCCCTTCGCGACATCTTTATTGTATCCCAAATCCCAGCCATAACAGGCGGCGCACAAACCCCGCAGCGTCTTGCAGGAGAGCGCCGACCGTATCTTCACCACGTTTAAGTTTAGTGATTCAATCTGCCGCGCAAGCTCATCAGTCACGGTCTCGCCCTTCCTGACAATCACCTTTTTGGTGGAGGGATCCTTGATCGCCGCAGCCAATTTCCTGCCCCGTATCCGCGCCGCAATGGTCTCTCCCATTTCCTCGCTATCTTCCTTGGTAATGGCGAGCCCTTCACTATCCCCGCAGTCTTCCTCCAAGATGACCACATCCTGGGACACATCAATCAAACGCCGCGTCAAATAACCCGCATTGGCGGTCCTTAAGGCCGTGTCTGACAATCCCTTGCGCGCGCCGTGAGTGGAGATGAAGTATTCAAGCACCTCAAGGCCTTCTTTAAAACTTGCTTTGACCGGCAATTCAATGAGATCCCCGGCGGGGTTTGCCACATTCCCTTTCATCCCCATCATTTGCGTAATCTGCGCCCAGCTTCCGCGCGCGCCTGACTCGATCATGGCATAGACCGAACCGTTGCGATCAAGGCTTTTCTTGGATATTTTCGTCACTTCATCCTTTACCCGCGCCCAAATCTCAATCACCTTCGTATGGCGCTCGTCATCAGTAAGCAATCCTTGCTCATACATGGATTCAACCTCATCCACTTCCTTATCTGCGTTCGCGATAATCACATCTTTTTCAGGCAGTCTCGGCAGGTCGTCCATGCCCCAGGAGATTCCTGACATCGTAAGATAAAAAAGGGAGAGCCGCTTTATCTCGTCCA
>MGER01000060.1:22049-29389 GCA_001791465.1 Candidatus Uhrbacteria bacterium RIFCSPLOWO2_02_FULL_49_11
CCAGCACCTCGTTCACGAACCGCAGTTGTTCGGGAAGCGTCTCATTGAATATGATGCGGCCTACTGAAGTATCAAGGAGCGCGCCTTTGTAGCGCACCAATATCCGCTCGCGCAAACGGATACTGCCCACTTCATACGCGGTCAGGGCTTCATCCGAGTCAAGAAACTTTTTTAACGCGGTTTGGGGGAGTTCAGAGGACTCGCGCGTAAACGTGGAAAGATAGAAACAACCCAAGACGAGATCCTGCTGGGGCGCCATGACCGGGTCGCCGGTCGCGGGTTTCAAAATATTGCGGGACGCGAGCATCAGTTCCCGCGCTTCTCGTTTCGCCTCTTCCGTGAGCGGCACATGCACCGCCATCTGGTCTCCGTCGAAATCCGCGTTGAAAGGAGGGCACACCAGAGGATGGACCTGAATTGCTTTCCCTTCAATAAGGATCGGCTGGAACGCTTCGATTCCCAACCGGTGCAGGGTGGGGGCGCGGTTGAGCAAAACATGTGAATTTTTCGTCACCTCTTCAAGGATATCCCATATTTCGCTCCGCCCGGATTCGATAAACCGGTTGGCAGAACGCACGTTATGGACGTACTCTCCCGCGATGAGCTTCGCAATCACGAACGGCTTGAAAAGTTCGAGCGCCATCTTCTTGGGAAGCCCGCACTGGTGGAGTAAAAGATGGGGCCCCACCACGATGACCGAACGGCCGGAATAGTCCACGCGCTTGCCTAAAAGGTTCTGGCGGAAACGCCCTTGCTTTCCTTTCAAAATATCGGCAAGAGACTTGAGCATCCTCTTCTGCCCGGTGGAAGCAGTGACGGTTTTGCCGTGGCGCGCACTGTTGTCAATCAAGGCATCCACTGCTTCCTGCAACATGCGTTTTTCATTCCTGGTAATCACCTCAGGCGCATTAAGCTCAATAAGGCGCTTCAAGCGGTTATTACGGTTGATGACGCGGCGGTAGAGGTCGTTCAAATCAGACGCGGCGAAACGCCCCCCGTCAAGCTGCACCATCGGGCGCAAGTCAGGAGGCACTACGGGTATGACGGTAAGTACCAGCCATTCCGGGCGTATCCCGTTGAGAAGAAATATTTTCGCGAGTTTCAACCGCTTCAAAACCCTCTTCTGTTTTGACGCCACCACTTCGTGCGCTTCATCCTCAAGTTCGCGCACAAGCGCGGCAAGGTCGATGCCCTTGAGCAGTTCGTATATCGCTTCCGCGCCAATCCCTGCTTCAAATACATGGCCGTACTTCAGCGCCAAATCCTGGTACTGCGATTCCGACATGGTCATGAGCGGTTTTAATTCGGTGAGCTCCTTGCGCGCGAGCGTTACGGCGCTCTCCAGTTCCTTGAAGCGCTCCTCCTTCTGCCGTTGAAGCTGAACCGCGCGCTCGCTGGCGCCGCTCGTATTTTTATCCACCGCAAGGGCGCCATGCGTTTGTTCCCACTCCCGCTCAATCTCCTTCTTCCTCGTCTTGTGCTCATCCTGGATCTGATTGAGGGCTGCATGCCTCAAATCTTCATTTACCTTGAACACGATGAAATTAGCAAAATACACCACCTTCTCAAGCTCCTGCACCGAAAGGTCGAGCATGAGTCCAATGTTGGACGGGACGCTGCGCAGGAACCATATATGGGTGACGGGCGCGGCAAGGTTGATATGGCCCATCCTCTCCCTGCGCACAACCGCGCGTGTCACCTCGACCCCGCATTTATCGCATACAATACCTTTATAGCGGATGCGCTTGTACTTCCCGCAATAGCACTCCCAATCCTTCGTAGGGCCGAAAATGCGCTCGTCAAACAAACCGTCCTTCTCCGGCTTCTGCGTGCGGTAATTGATGGTCTCTGGTTTCGTCACCTCCCCATAGGACCATTTCCTCATCACTTCAGGGCTGGCGAGACGCAGACGAATCGCATCGAAATCAGTAGACAGGTGTTGTTCTTCAAACATCATACTTAAGTGAAATTAGTACAGTACTGAAGCAAGATTATACGCAGATTTACGCAGATATCCTTACAGTCCTATTAAATTTTGGATTGTTGTGTGTTATGACCGCTTCTCTCCTCCCACCTCGTTGGCCACCACATTGCCTTCTTTCAATAATTCCACATCAAGACAAAGACCTTTAAGCTCTCTGATGAGCACGTTGAATGACTCCGGCACGTTCAACCGCCGAATGGGCTCGCCCTTAATTATTGACTCATACGCTTTCGAACGGCCCACCACGTCGTCAGATTTAATGGTGAGCATTTCTTGGAGCATATGCGCGGCGCCGTACGCTTCAAGCGCCCATACTTCCATTTCCCCAAACCGCTGGCCGCCAAATTGCGCTTTCCCTCCCAAGGGCTGCTGCGTGACCAGTGAATAAGGGCCAATGGAGCGCTGGTGTATTTTATCTTCCACCAAATGGTTGAGTTTCATCATGTAGATGTAGCCGACCGTGACCGGGAGGTCGAATGGATTACCGCTTCTGCCGTCATAAAGCGTCATCTTCCCGTCTCTCCGGTACCCTGCTCGCTCAAGCTCATCCTTGATATATTCTTCAGGCACGCCATGAAACGGAGGCGTCGCCACCTTGTAACCAAGCGCGTGCGCAGCGAGGCCAAGGTGTGTCTCAAGAATCTGCCCGATGTTCATGCGCGATGCCACGCCTAAGGGATTCAGAATAATATCCACGGGTGTGCCGTCCTCAAGGTAGGGCATATCTTCCACGGGCACGATGCGCGAGATGACGCCCTTATTGCCGTGGCGCCCCGCCATCTTATCGCCCACCTGCACCTTCCTTAATCGCGCGACTGACACTTGAATTTGCTCAATGACGCCCGAGGGCAGCTTGTCGCCTTCGTTGCGGGAAAATGTCTTCACGTCCACCACCTTGCCATGTTCGCCATGCTCGAGATAGAGCGACGAGTCCCTCACTTCCTTCGCCTTCTCGCCGAATATGGCGCGCAGAAGCCGCTCCTCCGCCGAGAGCTCCGTCTCCCCCTTCGGAGTGATCTTCCCCACGAGGATATCGCCCGAGGACACTTGCGCACCTATTCTCACAATGCCGCATTCATCAAGATCCTTAAGCTTCTCTTCACCCACGTTGGGAATGTCGCGCGTTACTACCTCGGGCCCCAGCTTCGTCTCTCTCACATTAATCACATAATCCTCAATGTGAATGGACGTATAACGATCCTGTTCCACCACACGCTCTGAGATGAGGATTGCATCCTCATAGTTCCCTCCCTCCCAAAGCATAAACGCCACCAGAAGATTCGACCCGAGCGCAAGCTCCCCCCGATCGGACGCGGTGCCGTCAGTAATCACGGTGCCCTCACTTACCTTATCTCCCGGCCTCACCAAGGGTCGCTGATTTAAACAGGTAGACGCATTTGAGCGCACGAATTTCCGCAAGGGGTATTCATAAAGCTTCCCGTCTTTGCCCTCAATGGCGACAAAATCCCCGCGCACCGTCTTTACCGTTCCTTCCACCGAACTCACAATCACATGGCCCGAATCCTGCGCTGCCCGCCGCTCTACCCCTGTACCCACCAGCGGAGATTCAGGGCGGACGCACGGCACTGCTTGGCGCTGCATGTTGGTACCCATAAGCGCGCGCACCGCATCATCATGTTCGAGAAACGGGATCAGGGAAGTCGCTATGGACACGATTTGATTTGGGGCTACATCCATATAATCGATCCGTTCGACCGGTTCAATGGTGGGCTTGCCTCCTTGCCGCACTTCGCAGCGTTCTGCGAGGAAATAGCCCTGCTCATCGTGCGGTGCGGTGGCCGCGACCGTGATATACCGCTCTTCAGAAAACGCATCCAGCCATACGATTTGTTTGGTAACCCGCGGCTTCACTTTCACTGTCTTTGCCTCTGCGATATCCGCGAGCTGCAGCGCACGCTCATGAGTAATGCGGCCGCCGTGAGGCGCCACCACCGCGCCTGTTGCAGGATTAACAACGTCTTCCCGCGCGATCTCCCCTTCGGTCTCATCTATGCGATTCTCCACCTCATGTTTGACGCGGAGAAATGGCGTCTCAATAAATCCGTACTCATTCACCCGCGCATAGCTCGCAAGGTGCCCCACCAACCCGATGTTCGGCCCTTCAGGAGTAGAGATAGGGCAGATGCGGCCGTAGTGCGTGCGGTGAACATCCCGCACCTCGAACCCGGCGCGCTCACGGGAAAGCCCGCCCGGCCCCATGGCAGAAAGCCTGCGCTTGTGTTCGAGCTCGGCTAAGGGGTTAGTCTGGTCCATGAATTGCGAAAGCTGTGAACTCATAAAGAACTCTTTGATGGCGCCGATTACTGGCCGCGCATTGGTGAGCTGCCCCGGCGTAATCGTGGCGATATCAAGCGTAGACATGCGGTCGCGCACAATGCGCTCCATCCGCATGAGCCCCACACGGAAACGATTTTGCACCAGTTCGCCGATGGCGCGCACCCGGCGATTACCGAGGTGGTCAATATCATCGGGCTCCGCTTGGCTCACATTGAGACGCACCACCTCACGCACAATATCGATGAGGTCTTCGCGCTTAAACACGCGGTGTTCCTTATTCAAAGGCCAATTCCTTTTAAACCGCTGATTAAGCTTGTATCTGCCGACGTTTCCGAAGTCATACCGTTCAAAATTAAAAAAGGTGGCATAAATGAGCGACTTTGCGTTATCAAGTGTCGCGAGATCTCCGGGACGGATGCGTTTATACACCTCGCGTAAGCCTTCCCCTTCACTGTGCGCAATGTCTTTCGCCACGGTGGTGCCTATGTAGCTTAATTCAGGATCAGTGTCCGCCTCCTTGAAGTGCGCCAAGATTTCTTCATCGTTGCCCATGCCGAACGCGCGGAAAAGGGACGAGACGGGCACCTTTCTCTTCCGGTCAATCTTGACGGAGATCACGCCCGAGGGCGCGGTCTCTATTTCAAGCCACGCGCCGCGGTTGGGAATGATTTTTGCGCCGTACCACCGCCGTCCGCGGAGATATTCGGAAGTAAAAAACACCCCTGCGGAACGGATGAGCTGGGATACGACCACGCGCTCAATGCCGTTTACCACAAAGGTGCCGCGATCGGTCATGATGGGAAAATCGCCGAGATAGATCTCCTGCTCGCGCTTCTCTCCCGTCCGCTTATTTAAGAGCTGCGTGTGCACTCTCAAAGGAGCTTCGTAGGTCGCGTTGCGCGCACGCGCCACCCTCTCGTCGAATTTTGGTTCGTCGAGATAATAATCCATGAACGACAGTTCGAGATCGCGCCCGATGAAATCCTCAATGGGAGAAATCTCATCGAAGAGCTCGCGCAATCCTTCCTTCAGGAACCACGCATACGAGCGTTTCTGAATCTCAATGAGGTCAGGAAGCTCGAGCGCCTGAAGGCGAGGACGGAAATACCGTCGACCATCGTGAATAAGTGGAGAGGGGGGAGAATCACTCATGCCCAAGGGACGATGGGGAAGAAGATTATTGCGTACTGCGCTTATTTACTACAAAACTGATAGTGCGATCCGCGGGAATGGCACTATTCTGTTTATTTTTGAGTATTTTCGAGTATTTTGAGCCAAAAAAACACCCGCCTACATCCAAAAAATAATGGAGGGCAGTTTCCATCCCTTTTACAATTCAGTTATTTCGCATGGTATGAGACTACAATACTATCGAAAACCTGTCAAGTGATTTTTTCCCCACAGCGCTTCCCCACCTTGTCCCCAGCCCTTCCTCTTCTACCTGTCCCCATTGCTAAATTCTCTCTTAAATCTTAAAGAAGTGAGGCATTGCCTTCTCCAGACCATCTCGAGCCCGCGCGGGCATGGTTGTCCGACGTACGTCGGACAGAGCAAGGGCGAGAGCTGAATGAAACGAGCCTCGCGGGGGTCGAGTCGGTGTGAGAGGTAAACTGCTTTACCTCGAGCTGACGAGACGGGTAAACCTATATGTGTAACACCGGTTTGCCCAGAAACGAGTGAGCGTGTCTGGAAATGCAATGTCGAACATCATTATACCGGCCTCCATCCAAGCTTTTCTAATTCCTCTCTCGCCACCTCCCTGTCGTCCCACGGCTTATCGATCCCCTTATCCATGGCCATCATGCGTTCGTGCCCCTTGCCCGCAAGCAGCACAATATCATCCGAGGTGGCGCGCTCAAAGGCAGTTTGAATCGCAATGCGCCGATCAGGGATCAGCCAATAGCGCTCGTTCTGCTTCCACCCCTTCGTTGCCATCCCTTGCGCAATCATTTGCGATATCGCTTCCACGGATTCGGAACGGGGATCCTCTTCAGTAAGGTAAGCGCGATCAGCGAATTGAGCCACCACCTCGCCCATAAGGGGGCGTTTCGACTTATCGCGTTCGCCCGCTACGCCGAACACCACGGTGATCTTAGCCTTAGCGTGGCGCTTCAAAAGGGTCAATACCTCGCGGAGCGCGTTAGGGGTATGGGCGAAATCTACAAATACGGAAAACGGCTGGCCTTGCTCAATCCGCTCAAGCCTTCCTGAGAGCGGCTGGAATGTTTCTATACCCTCATGAATCTTTTCCCAAGGCACTTCGCACACATGGGCGAGCGCGGCGGCGCTGAGGATATTCCGAAGGTTATAGTCGCCGATAAGCCTCGTGCGCAAGGTATGGTGCCCATACGCGGTGACCAGAGTAAAGGTGAGGTATTCGAGCGTTTCTTCGATGCGCTCGCCGTGCACGTCGCCGCTCCCCAAGCCGTACGTAAACACTTTGAGCCCGTGAAACGCGCGCGCGAGGTGCGAGAGCGAAGAAAATGTCGCGTCTTCGCAGTTAAGCACCACCGCGCCGTTCCCTTTGTGCGCGCGTTTGCCGCGGGCAATTAGGGCAAACAGCTTTGCCTTTGCGCTCATATACGCCGTAAGGCTTTGATGGTAATCAAGGTGCTCATGGGTGATGTTCGTGATAATACCGGTGGCAAGCGGCAGTTTGCCCACGCGCTCCTGGTCCAGCGCGTGCGAGGTAAGCTCTACCACGACCAGTTCGCAATGCTCTTTGACCATACGCTTAAGAAGCACGTAAAAGGTAAAAGGGTCCACGGTCGTCGTATGGGCGCCGGTTTCTATAAAGGTATCGCCGATTTGCGCGCCCAGCGTGGAAATCCATCCGACCTTCTTGCCCGTGGTCCGCACAATATGGCCCACGAGGTTCACCACCGTCGTCTTTCCGTCAGTGCCAGTTACTCCCACGATGACCAGTTTCTTCTGAGGAAACCCATTCATTGCCTGCGCCATCCAGGCCCTTCCGCGCCGGTACCGCCGCACTATACCTTTAGGCAATAATCGATGAAATAGTCGTATCATATTAATGGTAATTATTAATTAAGATGAA
>MGER01000060.1:29458-29887 GCA_001791465.1 Candidatus Uhrbacteria bacterium RIFCSPLOWO2_02_FULL_49_11
TTCGTTTCTTGAATTTCAAGTAATCTTTAATGGTTTTATCGTAACTTTCCGCCAAATCCATCGCCAAAGCTTTTTGTGGTTCAACCCAAACATACTCCTTCAGTTCCTTATTATCCAGTTTTACGTTTTTATTATCGGTTTTACAGAGAATGTCAAAATAGATGAAATGTGCTGGTCTGTAAAAATCTTTTGAACCTATAAGCTCGCCGAAAGTAATGATATCCACGAATTTTAAATTCAAACCAACCTCTTCCTCGGCTTCCCGTAGTTGTGCATCTTCAATTTTCTCGCCAGGTTCAATATGACCACCTGGCATAGTCCATTTGTTGTGCCATTTTGGAGATTTGACCAAAAGAATTTTCCCCTCACCATCTTCAATGATCGCGGAGCCAGCAACTTCTATGCCTCTTGGAAATCGTTGTTTATCGT
>MGER01000061.1:0-152 GCA_001791465.1 Candidatus Uhrbacteria bacterium RIFCSPLOWO2_02_FULL_49_11
AGCGATAGCCGCGTTATGGGCGATTGGACGCGGAAAAGCGGTTAAAACATCTCTAGGTAACTCTCCACGATATCAGCGGTATTGGGAACACCAAATCGAAAAATCCCAAATCCCAAATCCCAAATCCCAAATAGAAGAATTTAAGCAAGATC
>MGER01000061.1:259-1011 GCA_001791465.1 Candidatus Uhrbacteria bacterium RIFCSPLOWO2_02_FULL_49_11
TTTAAGTGGGGAACGTAATAAGCTCATATTCGTTATGCTATACTATCTACATGGAAGTGTTTATTGACGAATCAGGAATTCATAAACAGACGGATCACTCCTCAATCGCACTCGTGTATGTGACGTGTGGAGACGCAGAGGAGGTAGCATGGAGGATCAATGAGATTGAGCAGCGGTTAGGAATCAAAGCATTCCATTGGGCGGAGTATAATTGGAAAATGAGAGTGCGGTTTTTAGAGGCAGTGCACAGCTTACCTTTTTCAGTAAAGGTGGCGCTTGTGCGTAATCCGGTGGATGTACCGCAGTGGTTTGAGTTTTCAGTGACGCACCTCATCGTGGAGCGAAATATTAGGAAGGTGGTGATAGACGGGAAGAAGCCGAAATGGGAAGAGAGGAGATTAAAGAAGGTTTTACGCGATAAGGGTGTGTCAGTGAGTAAGGTGCGTGGGGTAAGGGACGAATCAGAGCCGTGTTTGCGCCTTGCAGATGCGCTCGCGGGGCTACTTAGGAGTTATTGGGATAACCCAACAGGGCCACATGCGAAGAGATTGTATGCTCTTTACCAGAATAAAATTACCGCCCGGTTTATGGGCGGTCAGACAGCCGAGTAGTCCTTTGTGGAACTTTCCCCTTACGGCGGATTTGTCCCCGGTGCCTTGTTGTAAGGCTATCGTAGCATACGAGAGGATTTTGTCAATACGTGCGGCAGATTGCTGGCAGATTGATTCCTAAATCCCAAATAGAAGAATTTA
>MGER01000061.1:1165-7400 GCA_001791465.1 Candidatus Uhrbacteria bacterium RIFCSPLOWO2_02_FULL_49_11
GGCGAGACGGAATACGCGAGGTTGGCGTACGGCGATTTACGAACAGGCGAATTCAAATGGAATGCTTGAGATTGCCACAAGAGCGGCGTAGGGGCAGAAGATTTTCTGCCCGTACAAGGGATTAAGCAATGAGTGCAGAAAGTCAGGAGAAGAAGAGTATGCGCATCTGGCGTATGGCGATTTGGAGACAGGAGAGTTTAGGTGGGGTGAATTTATTTCCTGAATTGCGATATGTCGAAACAAAAACTATATGCGTATGTGGATGAGTCAGGGCAAGATACGGGAGGGATTTTGTACATCGTGGGCGTGCTGGTGTTGGAAGAAGAGCGTGAGTCAGTGCGTGAAAAGATCGAATCTATTGAGCGTGCCAGCGGCAAGGGAAACGTAAAGTGGCACTCGGCTCCACGCGCGCATCGGATGGCGTACGTCGAGGCGGTGCTCCAATGTGATGCGTTGCGTCACTGTCTCTTTTTTGAAATGTTCCATGATCGTACGAAGTACATCGAACTGAGCGCGTACGTCACCGCGAAAGCCATTCTCAAGCGCGTCAAGGGAGGTGCGTACAAGGCCACGGTGTTCGTGGACGGATTGAGGAAACAGGAGCTGGAGCGGTTTGTGGATGGGCTTCGGGCCTTGCGGATTTCGCGGCGAAAAGTACGCGGCGTGAGGCGCGATGAGAACGATGCGCTCATTCGTCTAGCCGATGCATTGTGTGGATGGGCGCGCGATGCGCACGAGGGAGACAGTTGGGCGGCGGAGATGATGCGTTTATTGGAGCAGAAAAAAATCGTCACTGCCCTTTAAAAAGCAAAAACCCCCGTGATTAGGGGGAAGAGCCTATCCTCTTTAAGAGGAGACCCGCCATACGGTCGGTGTTCAGCTCGGACTTACTTTGCTATATTAGGATAGCATGTAAATAATCGTTGTCAAGAGGGAGGGGTGGCGTGAGTTTGTATAAAGATCCGGGGCGAAGCACCTCTTGGCGTTTTTGAAGCATATTTTGATCGAACGTTTGTAATTGCCACAAGAGCGGCGTAGGGGCAGAAGATTTTCTGCCCGTACAATTGAGTAAATCATTGAACGGTTATGCAAATCTACGTTGATCAATCGGGAAAGGTGGAGTATACCAGCCAGGATACTGTCATTGCTTATTCCAATGCGAAACGGAAGAGTCTTGTCATCAGAGCCGAAGAGAAAAGAAAGATTCAGCAGATGTTCCGTGAGGCGGGAAAGCCGACCATATTTGCTTTCAAGACTTTTGCTCTGTTGGTATATTTGTTAATTCGTGATGATGTAATGGATATCGGTACTGTGATGATTGATCGTGAATACGTGGGGAAAGAATGGTTAGTGAAACAAGTACTACTCCAACTGTTGAGGAAACACGGTGTCTCGATTGATAAAGGAGCGATCGATTTTTGTCATATCGGCAAAAAACACAAAGCCCATATGCGGGCGTTGTCGGTATTTCATGGGGAAATTACACCCGACATGGTGGTTACGAGTAGGGATGTGCTGCCGTATGTTCTTTAAAATAAAGAATGACTGAGTGCGTAGTGGATAGCTTGTGCCTCCTTACGGAGGGGCTACTATCCGCGCTCAATCATCTGTTTCGATGATAGCATAATGGATACTTTTATGTCAAGAGGACAGACACGGCGCAAGCGTTTGCGTTCGATCCCGCCGGGCAACCCTTCTTGGCGCCATTTTTACGACTGGAGACCTTGCGACGGGTAAATTCAAATGGAACGCATAAGGTATCAAGAATCAAGAGGCGTAGGGGCAGAAGATTTTCTGCCCGTACAGGGTTTTAAGCAACGAATGCCGCAAGGCGGGGGAGGAAGAGTACGCCCATTTGGCGTATGGAGATCTGGAGACGGGGGAGTTTAGGTGGGGTGAATTTTAAAAATGGACATTATTATGATTGGGACGTTTATTAATGGTAAAACGATAGTGTGTATAGATGCCTCTAATATTTATCATTCTCAGAAGAGGCTTGGATGGCGCATCGATTTTCAAAAATTACTCGCTTATTTTAAGCGTGAGACCGAGCTTCATCGTTGTTATTTCTACACTGCCCATGATCCAACGTCGGATAAACAGAGACGTTTTCTCGATTTTCTTGACCTTGTAGGGTATACTGTACGCACAAAGAAAGTAAAATTTATTCGAGACCAGTCGCGTGACGAGGGAGGTTTCCATAAGGGCAACCTCGATGTGGAACTCACCATTGACGCCGTCCATACGCTTCTCGATTACCGATCATTCGTGCTATTGTCGGGTGATAGCGATTTTGCGCCCTTGCTAAAATTCCTCAAGGCGCATGGCAGGCGATGCGTGGTCATGTCCACGAAAGGGAGTGTGGCATTGGATCTTGTACAACAAGCGAAGTTCGTTGATTTGAAAAAGTTACAGGACGAGATTGAATTGGCGGGATAAAAAAGTTCCTCGGTGTTACCCGAGGAAAGTTTGGTTCCGCCTTACCGTAATAAGGCAAAGACAGTATAGCATTTTAAAATTTCGTGTCAAGATGTGCGGTATTGGGAACACCAGATTGAGAAGAAAACAATGAACAATGAGCAAAGAACAATAGCGATGAATGATTTTAAAGAGGACCCGGCGGCGCCCCCGCCAAATTTTCCATCGGGAAACTTAGGCGGGTCATATGCTGCAGTTCAAGATTTCTTTAAAAATTCCGCTGCTCCGAAACATATCTTGGCGTTTTTGAAGCATATTTTGATCGAACGTTTGAAATTGCCGGAAGAATCGGCGAAGCTGGTCGTTCTTACCCTCTCGAACGAGGCGCGCAAGGCGGGGGAGGAAGAGTATAGTCACTTAGTTTATGGAGATTTACAAACTGGTGACTTTAAATGGGGTGTATAATTTTAAGTCAGCATGGATATTGAAATCGATCAATCAATCAAGATTGAACAAACGAACAGAGATACGGCAGTGGCATTTTCTAATCATGTATCACGATGCGCGCTCATTCGAGCAAAAGACAAACAGGAGCTTCAGAAGATTTTTCGCGTCGCAGGGAAGAGGAGAATGTTTGTATACCGCGTCTTCGCGATTTTGGTATTTCTCTTGATCAAAGACTACTTGCAAAAGATTGATACCATCACTATTGATCGTGAATACCTCGGATGGGAATTTCAGGTTAAAGATTATTTGCTGCAAGAAATCAGGAAGGTGCAACCCGCATTCGAGGCGCAACGCATACATTTCGCATTTATCGGGAAGAGATCGAACGCGCATATGCTGGCGTATCAGGTAACGCGTAAGGAACGGAAGCCTGATCAGGTAGTGACGTTTGCGCAGGTGGCGCGCTCGGTTGTTGTATAATAAAAGACCGGGCCTTTTCCGAATGCTTAAGCGCCGAATGGTTACGGCGGTGCGGCATCCGACCCGATCACGAATGCAGTATATGACGTCGTTGATGTAGTTGTCAAGGGGCATGAACGCTTGAAATTGCCGGAAGAATCGGCGAAGCTTGTGGTGCTCACGTTGAGCAATGAATGTAGAAAAGCGGGAGAGACGGAGTATGCTAGATTAGCGTATGGAGATCTAAATACTGGCGAGTTTCGGTGGATGGAATAAAGGAAAAGTAAAGGAGGACGAAAGAACGGATATTGAGAGGAATTGAGAATACAGGACGGTAAAGGATTTGATAAAGGTACATTATGTCGAGTGTGAAAGAGTTCATCGCGCAGTTTGATGACCATAATCCTGATTGGTCACAGGCGCCGGAGGGGTTCCCACATTGTGATTTGGCTGGATTGAGTTCGAGCGAAGTAGGAACGTTCTTGCGAACTAAAACCGTGTGGGAATTATCGCGGCCAGAGCGTCCGCCACAGCGATCGCGGGTGTGGCAGGATCCGGAAGGATATCGTTACCTGGTGCAGTGGTCGAATACAGTGTTGTTGCGATATTTGGTTCGTCTTGAGACTGATGCGTTGCCGAAATCTGAATATCGGCGCAAAGCGCAGGTGGACGACGCCGCGAGGAGTACAGTACGGAATATCGAGGAGGGCTACAAGCGAGCGACGACGCGGGAATATTTGGATTTTATAGGCTACAGTCAAGGGAGTTTGGAGGAAGTAAGGGGCGATGTCAGGGAACTCACGGAAGACGGGTTGCTTGCGTCGCGGCCGGAATCGAGTCTGGGCAAGATAGGTATTGATCTCGGAGAGCTGCACCGAGCCTTACAGGGGAGTAAGGGACAGCACAGGACGGCAGAGGCGACAGATGGCGCTAAAGGAGATTATAGGGGAATAGAGGAAGATAGGGAGGGGAGCGGAGCCCAGAAGAGGACGGGTAGCGGCAGGACGGTTAGGTGTTTCGAGAAAGATTTTTCGTACCGTCCTTTAACGATCCTTTATCCGCCTTTAACCAAAATCACCGCGAACGACTTGAGTTATGAGATATTCTTTGAGCTTATCAATAAGACAGACTGGTTGTTGCGGAAACTTGTTGCCTCATTGGAAAAGAAATTAGATGGCGAGCAGAAATGGTATCAGATTGAGCAAGCGCGGATTCGTGACAAGTTTCGGAAGAAGTGAGGCATGTCCTGGCGTTTTTGAAGCACATTTTGATCGAATAAGTTTGCTCATCGTAAGTCCGTGAATGGAAAGCGCGGGGCGGGGCTGGTCGTTCTCACATTAAGCAATGAAATAAAGGAGAAGTAAAGAAGGAAGATAGACGAGGATAGGGAATATAAAGAAAAAATTATAGGGGTGTATGACCAGCGTAAGGATATTTATCGTATCGGAATTTCAATGTTTTGTTGTAGCGTGGCAGCTTGTCTGCCACACGATCGGTTGAGTCGGAGACAAGCTCCGACGCTACGGAGTTGTTAATAAATGCCGAAGGCTTAATTTGTGTCAAGGCCGGGATCGAGTCTCGCCGGCATCGGAGTTGATCTTGGTGAATTCAATCGGGCTTTAGGCATCAGGTGGAGCAGGCGCGCATTCGCGAGAAGTTTCAGAATAAGTAAGGTGAGAAGAATTATGATACACTAATTAAAAGCATTTATATTTATGGCAGATCCTGTAGATAAAACCCACATTGGCGAGCTCGTCGTCCGTGACGCGGATGGCCGTTTCAAGGTGCTTAAAAACGGCGTGTTGGAGGATTGGGATGCGTCACTTGCCTCACAAGATGGCCGCGTGAAGCGCATGAATATGGAACGGATTCCTGCGCCCGTAGGCGCCTCTCTCGTCCCTCCCGCAGTTCCACGCATCGTTTCAAGCCTCCCTGCGCACTCTCCGGCGCCTCCTGCGTCTCTTGGTTCTGTCCCAAAGCCGGTCGCCCGTTATTATGTGGATGTGAGCGATGAAGAAGAGGTTGACGGGTATCGGCAGACGGGAGATAAAGATCGTAGAGATAAAATTCACGAGCTCGCAAATAAAAAGGCGGACGAGATATTGAAGTCATCCGGTCTCACGGTTGACCGGGAGGTGCGTCCCCGGCTCGCGCGCGTGATTATTTCCCGGCTTAAAGACATCAGGGATCTTATTGAAACCAAAGAAGTGCTGATGCGGCCGCGGGATTTGGGGGGCGTGAACATGGATAACGCGTCCGCGAATACGCTCCTCCAGCTCATAGAAGAGCGGCGGCCTGCATTTGAAGATGAGGTGCGGGGAGTGAAAGCGACGCCTGCCCTTGCCAATTTACATCTCGCTCCTCCCATCCTCACACCAGTGAAAACTGAAGCGATCCCTCCAAAACAGCTTCCACCGCCACCGCCGCTCGTGGTCAAGGAACCGCGGCCGTTCATCCATCCGTCATACAAAGCAGAAGAATTAAGAAGCGAGAAGCAAGAATCAAGAGCTCCTCTCGCGCCGTCGTCGCCTCCGCCTCCTCCTAAGATGCCAATCGCGGAATTGCGCCCCACGGTTACTGACGTGCGCACCGTGCGCAGGGTGATGGGCCCGATCGACGAGCTCAAGACCATAACTGTAGAGGATTTCCGCCGTTTGGGTACGACGGTGCCCATGATGGCGGCAAAAGTGGTGGAAAAGATAGAATTGCTCGCCGATGAGTCGCTTTTGAAGAGAAACGAGGGATTGGTGGCGTGGAAATCCTCTCCCCTCCACTTGCTTTATTTGGCGGTCGGCGCAGAGAGCCTGGAGAAAAGCATGGACGTGGCGCACGTGATCGAAGAACATACAAAGAAAAATCATCAAGTCTTCACCAAGGAAGAATTTGACGCTATTGCGGACATCAACCGAAA
>MGER01000062.1:0-19934 GCA_001791465.1 Candidatus Uhrbacteria bacterium RIFCSPLOWO2_02_FULL_49_11
ACCCTTAACGCCTTAGCACGGCGCCGCCTTCAACCACTCGGCCACGCCTCCGTTCTCCCTAGATTTATGGCATGAAATCGCTCAATGCTGCTGACTCACACGCGAGCCTGGGTGCACTGTGCCTTCAGCACAGGGAAAGGATACGAAATTACCTCACAATAATCAAGCCCAGATAATACAACATCCAAGAGGGAGGCATAAACTTATGAGTATGAGTAAAAATAATAATGAGATAGAAGGGTCTGGTAAGAGCATCGAGATGTACCTTCGAGTCTCCCTCACCGATCGCCACACGTTATCTTCACACAAGATTGTGCACCAACACTCCAAGTTCGCAACCATGCAAGAGAACGCTACCATCCGCGTCACGTGTGGCGTTGGATGTTGATATACTGGGCAAGTGTATTACAAAGTTAAGAATTAATTGTTTCTATGCGCATGGTATGCCACCGCCAGTCCCCAGATAACAAGATGCGGCCATTGTTTCCGAAGGGCGGATGCCGCGGCTTTGAGCGTCGCGCCGCTGGTGACCACGTCATCAACCAGAAACACGACCTGTTCCTGCAGAGCGGCCTCTGTCTGCGGTTCGAACGCGCCTTCAAGGTTGAGGAGCCGCTGTGCGCGGTTTAATTTCACCTGATCCTTGGTTGCGCGCGTGCGGATAAGGAGCTCTTTTAGGGGAAGCGAAAGCTCATGCGAGAGCGCTTTGCAGATCAAGCGCGCTTGGTTATAGCCGCGTTCCCTCTCGCGCTGAGGATGGAGAGGGACAGGGCAGAGGGCTGCGGAGACTGGGCGCTCTGATAAAGAGTAGTTTTCCGTGAGTGCGCGCGCAAGCAGGCGCGCACAGGGTATGGCCGCAGATTTCAATCCATGGTATTTCAATCCATAGAGCAAAAGTTCCATGGTTTTATGGGAAAGATTGGCAGCCATTAGGCAGCCTTCTAACCCCAGATTTTTTTTGCATGGGATATGCGCGCTTCCCGCGGCGGTGGGACGCTGGCAGCGAGGACAGGGGATTGGGTGGAGCAGCGGAAGCGATGCGGTGCACCGCGCGCACAGCCACGCGCCCACGCTCCCGCATTGGAAGCATTCGCGGGGCGTGATGAGGTTGAGGAGCGTATTGGCGAGAGATTTGCTCGAAGCGGCGAAACGTTTCGCTGGAGCATGAAGGACAATCGCCACAAAAAAGAAGTTTATTTTTTTGAGTTTACAATCGCGATAGCGTCCTTTCGCACGCTTAGGCGGATCGCCGAGCCGGCGCGCGCCTTACTGTTCAGCAGGAGATCGGTGACAGGGTCTTCCACCTGCTGTCTCAAAACCCGCGAAATTTTTCTCGCGCCCTCGTTAGGACTTAGGGATTGCTTCGTGATGAGATCGGCTGCCTTTTTATCCCAGGTGAGCGTAATGGATTGTTTGGCGAGGCGCGCGTGGATTTGGCGGAGCTGCTGTTCAGCGATTGCCTTGAGCGCTGCGGCGCTCAAAGGGCGGAAGACCATGATGCGGTCGATGCGGTTTAAAAATTCGGCGCGGAACCGTTCATGCAGTTCGCCCAACACCCGCATTTTCGTTTCCTCATATGCGGTACCGCGTTTCGCATCTGCAGACGAGAACCCGAGCGAGGCGTTCGCGTTAAACAAAGAGAGCCCGATGTTCGAGGTCATGATGATAACGGTATTCCGGAAATTCACTCTTCGCCCGGTCGCATCGGCAAGAAAACCGTCATCAAGGATCGAGAGGAAGAGATTGAATATATCAGGGTGCGCTTTCTCTATTTCGTCAAGGAGAATGACTGAATAGGGCCTGCGCCTAACGAGTTCGGTGAGTTTTCCGCCCTCCCTATACCCTACGTAGCCTGCGGGCGCGCCGATGAGTTTGGAGATATTGAAGCTTTCGCTGAATTCCGACATGTCGAATCTTATGAACGCTTCCGGATCGCGGAACACCACTTCCGCGAGCACTTTCGCGGTTTCCGTCTTTCCTACCCCTGAAGGCCCGAGGAAGATGAATGAACCCAAAGGGCGTGTGTCGCCCGCAAGTCCCGCGCGCGAACGCCGGATAAAGCTTGCCACTTCATGGAGCGCTTCTTCCTGGCCGATGATCCGCTCATTAAGGAGCGTTTCCAGATTTAACAGGTGGCCCCGCTCTTCCTCTTCGATCCGTCCCAAGGGAATTCCGGTAATGTCGGCAAGCACATGGATAATATCCTCTCGGGTCACGTTGCCGTAGCGCGTGGCGCTTGATTCGCGGGTTTGTTCATTTTTATGCAAATCAGCGATTGTAGAGGCAATGGCCCGTTCTTCTTCTTTTTTCTGGAGGGCAAGGGGAAAATTTTCTTTCTTCACCGCTTCCTCTTTTTCTTTCTTCACCGCTTCGTATGCCGATTCTTTCATGCGCAATTCGCGCAAATAAGGGCTTTCTGAGCCGCTTATGCGTTTCATGGCGGATGCTTCGTCCACCAGGTCGATTGCCTTGTCCGGAAGGCGTTTTTCAGGCAGATATTGCGCGGAGAGGTGCGCGGCCGCCGTTAACGCGTCGTCTTCGACGCTCACATGGTGATGCGTTTCGTAGGATACCTTCACCCCTTTGAGAATTTCCACGGTTTCATCGACCGAGGGCTCGCTTACCTGCACCGCCTGGAAGCGCCGCTCAAGGGCCGGATCGGTTTCAAGGTGCTGTTTGTACTCTTCATAGGTTGTCGCGCCGATGCAGCGTATTTCCCCTCGCGCGAGCGCGGGTTTCAGGATGTTTGCCGCATCGAGCGACCCGGAAGCCGATCCTGCGCCGATGATATTATGGATCTCGTCGATGAAAAGGATGATATTGGGATCGGCGCGCACTTCATCAAGCACTTGCTTAATGCGCGATTCAAACTCGCCGCGGTACATCGTGCCGGCGACCAGGAGGGTAAGGTCGAGGCTGTAAATGCGTTTGCGCAGGAGCGGATCAGGCACTGCCCCCTCCCAAATGCGCTTGGCGAGGCCTTCCACGATCGCGGTCTTCCCCACGCCGGGGTCGCCGAGGAGGATGGGATTATTTTTCGTCTTTCGGGAAAGGATTTGGATGATGCGGCTGATTTCTTTGGTCCTGCCTATGACGGGATCCAGACGCACCTGCGCGGCAGCGGAGGTCAGCTCATTGGCGAAAAAATCCAATGCAGGCGTTTTTGTTCTCGACGAATGGGCGCGGGTTTCATCTTCTTCATCTTCCATTTCATCGCGGGAGATTGCCTGGGTGAGACCAGGGAAGCGCGAGGTGGATCTCATGACGAGCGCGACGTGTTTCTTGAGCGCAGAGATGGTAATCCGGTGGTCCTGGAGCGCGCGCTCGACCGAGGCGTCCCTGCCGTTAAGAAGCCCCAAGAGCAAATGTTCGGTGCCGATGTATTTGTGATGGTAGCGGGAAGCGGCTAGCACTGATTTTTTTATCACCGCTTTTACCGTATCAGTGATGGGAAGGGCAAAGACGGAACTTGGCGCGTTTTTTCCTCCCTCCTCTTCATGCGGCGGGAGGGACGGGGGAGGAAGGCCTGCTTTCCGCAGGATTTCGTGCGCGAGCGAGCCAGTTTCACTTACCAAGCCCCACAAGATGTGGATTGGCTCAATAGAGGGTGCATGGGCATACATCGCAAAGCGGTAGGCATTGCCCACCACATGCTGATAGTGCGAGGTGAATTTATTGAGTATAGAGTCTTCTATCATAGGTCTTACATAGGTCTTATTATGATGTTTTATTAAAATTAGTCAATCCCTAATAAATCAAGCGAAATATACATTTTTTGGCGTTTTGATAAAATTGATTCTCGCATGAAAGACAGATCTTAGATGGATAAAGCATTAAAATTATCAAAAATATCTTTTCGACATTTATTCAAATTTGTGCTATAATTCGGTTACATAAATTTCTCAAAGGTAAAAGGCATATTTATTATATCTCCCAGGAGCTAGGGTGCGGTGCAAAGAGGAGATAATTATATAAAATATGGGGCTATTTGCGAACAATGAGCATTATTTGGGCGTAGACATCAGTTCTACAAACATAAAAGCGGTGGAATTGAGGAATGAACGCGGACGGGCTCGTTTAATCACCTACGGTTTCGTGGAACAATCGACTGACCTTGTGAAAGCAAGTTCCGAGGAGATGAAGAAGCAAGTCATCAGCCTTCTCCAGGCGGTGCTTGAGAAAGCAAAGACCACTACGAAGAAAACAGTCGCCGCGCTCCCGAATTATTCAGTCTTCAGCTCCATCATGAGTTTGCCGCAGATGTCGCAGAAGGATCTCACCCAGGCGGTGCAGTGGGAAGCAAAGAAAATTGTGCCGCTTCCCATTGATGAGATGATCATTGATTGGAAAGTGTTGCCGGAGGGAAGCAGGCCTCCAGCGCCTCCTCCCTTTCAATCGCCTTCCGCGCCAAAGGCTTCCGTGCCGCCGGAAGGGGATGCAGCGCCTTCTCCAAGACTCGAGGAGAAACAAGGGAATGCCCGCATTTTGCTTACCGCCGCGCCGAAAAATTTGGTGGAACGTTATGTGGCGCTCTTTAAAGCGGCAGGTCTTGAGCTCACAGGGCTCGAGACGGAGTCATTTGCGCTAGAGCGATCGCTCGTGGGGAACGATCCCAACCCGATCATGATTGTCGATATTGGGGCGCTCACTTCGAACATTATTGTGGCAGAGAAGGGGATTCCTCTTCTTAACAGGAGTGTTGATGTGGGGGGCGCTTCCATTACCAAAATGATCGCCGGGAGCCTCGGGGTGGATACGATGCGCGCGGAACAGTTTAAACGTGATATCGGCTTTACGAGCCAAGGGGACGGCGGTATTTTGAAGACCATTGAGTCTAGCATCAATCCCATCATCAATGAACTGAAGTATTGTTTTGATCTTTATCGTTCCCAGGAAGGAATAGGGCATGTTTCAAAGATTATCCTTACCGGTGGGTCGGCGTTTCTGCCGGGCTTGTCTGATTACCTTTCGCGCTTGCTCTCCATCAAGGTGTTCGTGGGCGATCCGTGGGCGCGCGTGATTTATCCGACGGAACTCCGCCCCGCGCTCGAAGAGCTCGGGCCGCGTTTTTCGGTCGCGATAGGACTGGCGATGAGGGAGATATCGTGAAATGTCAAATGTCAAAGTTCAAATGTCAAATGGAGGTCAAATTTCAAAATCAAAATTTGATATTGGAATTTTGGATTTTATTTGAACTTTGAACTTTGGATTTTGGTTTTTTCAAACTCCCCATGTTCGACGACATTGATTTCTTATCTCCCCAATCGGAGAAAGGCAAGCCTCGGCGTCGTCTCCCTACGAAGCAGGAGATTGATTTAAAGTACCCGAACGCGCATAAATCTGCGCCATTCCTGCACACGCTCAAAGCGTTGTTTAAGGGTTTGCGCCGTCCTTCATTGAAAAAATCTCATCCAACCCCCGCGCCGCGCATTGCCCCTGAACCGGAAGAGCCTATCCGCAAAATAAAACTTCCGCCCCCTCCCCGCGCCCCGCGCCCCGCGCAGCCAAGCGCTCTCGCGATATTTGTCCATAAATTTTTTGTCCGGAAACCAAAACTGCCATTACCCCCTGCGCCGGCATTAAAACAAAAAGCGGAACAAAAACCTCCATCCCCGTCCGCTCCATCGCCTTCATCAACACCGCCAATAGTTCCTCTCCCCGCCCCTCTTGTGGCGTCTTCCCCGCTACTCCTTCGCCCTGAGCCGCAGTCTGCACCACCCTCCCCAAAAAATGCCCCGCTTTCGACACCGCTGGAGGAGAAAAAATCCACACTGGTAGACGTGAATTTCCTGCCTTCCCATGGGCGGAAGAATATAAGCTTTGAAAATCTCGTGACTTTATTTATGGGGGCAGGCATGCTTATTGTTTTTGTGATGGGGGGCGTCACGGTATGGTACCGGTATCGCGCGAGCACACTTGAGCGCGATATCCACATGAAACTGCAGGAAATATCAGGCCTCGAGCGCGACCTTGGCATACGCACGGATGTTTTGAATCGCGCATTGGTATTCCATGAAAAAAGCAGAGCGGTGGGGGCATTGCTCAAAAAACACACACACTGGCTGAAACTACTCGCATTTATCGAACAACACACTTCTCAAGAATTATTTTATGATTCGTTTTCTGCAAGCCCCGACGGCACCGTAAATTTGAAGGCGCAAGCAAAGAGCTACACGGCAGTTGCCGAACAAGTGATCAGTTTCGCGCGCGTCCCGGAAATCACAAAAATAGTCGTGTCGCCCGTCGAAGCAAAGGACAAGAGTGAGGTTGGCGATAAGACGGTGATTGTTGATTTCGTCTTATCCGTTGATCCGAATATTATTTTACCCGCCTCGAAGCCCTAGTGCCATTATCACATGTCTAATCCGATAATCACTTCAGTCCCTTTAGATCGGTCAACGCGCGCTTTTATTGAGAAGCATCTTTTAATCATTGGTACTGGCGCACTTATAGCGCTCGCGCTTTTAGGCTGGTTCCTTGCGGCGCGCCCCGCCCTCAGGGCGTATCAGCGCGTGAGCGAAACCTCTTTGTCGGATTTAGATCTCCGTATAGAAGAGCGGCGCAGCAGCCTAAAAAAAGCCCAGCGTATTGAGGAGCAATTCTCGCAAATTACCCCTGAAGATTATGAAAAGTTGAGCGACGCGCTGCCACCCGAGCCCGGCGCTGCAGATCTTATACCCAATATAGAGTCTATCGTGACCTTGAGCGGATTGACACTTGAATCCGTGTCAGTGGCGCAATCCTCTGACATCCAAGCGGTAGCGCCCCCGGATACTGCGGCGGTTTCCGCATTGCCCGTGAATGTCCATCCGCTCTCGGTGAGTTTTCGGGCGAAAGGCAGCAATTACCTTACCTTTAAGGAACTATTACATCGCATAGAAACAAATCTCCGACTTCTTGATGTGCCGTCGATTTCGTTCAATCCGGAAGATGAGATGATACAAATGAGCGTGAGCGCGTATTATCAGCGTACTCCCGGTGTTCAGAAGTAGAAATATTTTTTTGAGTATGCCCGCCTAAATTTTGTCACACCTTTCGCGGGCGACGGCCTTATACCATTGAAACGGAAAATTATGAAAAAATGCGCGGATTACGTGCAAAACTTAGGCGGGTATGTTAGTTGAACGGCAAGCATCACGGCGGAAACATATCACTATGTTGGCGGCGATCGTGTTCGTCAACAGCGTAGTGGGGTACCTGCTGTATCAAAATTTTTTTCACACCAAGAGCGCGCCCCGTGTGCAAGAAGCGCCCATCGTTTCCGCCACGCCTTCGAAAGTGAGCGCGGCGATCGCGGCCGTGGAGACGCTCGCGGGGAGCTTAGACCGCTCCGTCATAGAAAGCGAAGAGTACCGGTCGCTTCAGAAGTACGGAACCTGGCCGCTTGAGGAAGCCCGCACCGGCAAGGTGAATCCATTTATCCCGGCGTTTGGACCATAGTATATAATAAATCCCAAACCCCAATTTCCAATGACCAATGAAATCCAAAATCCCAATACTCAAAATTGGACATTTGCCTGCCCGCCATAGCCTTACCCTGAGGAATGGTTGATGATAAAGGCTAGCGCACACCCTTACAACAATACGTTCATCAATGACAGGCGTTGGCAGGCGGGGATTTTGAGCTTTATTGGGAATTGGGATTTGGTTATTGGGATTTTACAATAAGGTATGTCTCGCAGAGAACAGCCGAAAACCGAGTTTTTAAAAAGCCTTCTGCAGGAGAAGGCTATTACGCTTGATGCGTATCAGCAATTGATTAAGGAAGAAACCATCGATGCGGTGGAGGGCATCCTAGCTGCGCAAAAGGGGATACCCGAGGAGGTATTGGCTCGAGCGCGAGGTAAAGCGTTTGGGTTTCCGTATGAGGATCTCATCGGCCGCAAGATAGACCAGAAAGTGCTGAAAAATATACCCCTTGAGTTTGCGTCTCATTACCAAGTCGCGGCGTATGACCTCAAAGGGGATACGCTCTCGGTCGCGCTCATCAATGCGACTGATTTGAAAGCCCAGGAAGCGGTGGAATTTTTAGTGCGCGAGAGAGGTTTAAAGGTTCATTATGCGATCACCACCCCGGACGCTTATCAAGGAGTTATAAAACAATATGGGAGCCTCGGGATCGAAGCAAAAGAAGCTTTAGATGTCGCGGCCGGCAAATTTGCGCCGACAACGAAGGAAAAAATGGAGGGCATGGAGGAGGTGGTGAAATCAGCGCCGGTATCAAAGATGCTTTCGGCGATATTGAAGCACGCGGTAGAAGCAAGAGCCTCCGATATCCATATAGAGCCTGTATTTAATGAAACCCGCGTGCGGTACCGCATTGACGGCGAGCTTCACACCTCGCTCGTGCTTCCCAAGTATATTCATTCCGCGATCGTCTCGCGCGTGAAGGTGCTCGCGAACTTGAGGATTGACGAAACTCGCGTGCCTCAAGACGGCAGAATCCGCCTTGAGATTGAGGGAAGGGAAATAGACTTCCGCATATCCACCCTGCCGCTCTATAGCAATGAAAAAGTAGTGATGCGCATCCTCGACACCGCGGAAGGCGTGCCGACGCTTGAAGGCTTGGGGTTTGAAGGGAAAAACATTGCCGTGATGAGAGACAACATCGATAAGCCGCACGGCATGTTTCTGGTTACGGGACCCACGGGAAGCGGTAAATCCACCACCCTTTATGCGATCCTCAATGTGCTCAATAGCGAAGGGGTGAATATTGTCACTTTGGAAGATCCTGTGGAGTATTACCTGAAAGGGATCAATCAATCCCAGGTGCGCCCCGAGGTGGGGTTCACGTTCGCTTCAGGGCTTCGTTCCATTTTGCGGCAGGACCCTGATACGGTCATGGTGGGGGAAATTCGCGATAATGAGACGGCGGAGCTTGCCATCCATGCCGCCCTGACAGGGCATATCGTGCTTTCCACGCTCCACACCAATGACGCGTTTGGCGCCATTCCGCGTTTTATTGACATGAAAGTGGAACCATTCCTTATCTCGTCCACGCTTAACGTGGTGGTAGCCCAGCGCTTGGTGCGGAAAATGTGCCAGTTTTGCAAAGAGTCTTTGGAGGTCCCTGACACGCTCGTGCAAGAAGTGCGGAAGGAGCTCGAACCGGTCCGCGCGAGCCTTCCCGAGAGTGTAAAGCTCGATGCGCCATTGACGTTTTGGAGGGGGAAAGGGTGCCAGCGGTGCAACGGGGAGGGGTACGCGGGACGGACTGCCATCGGCGAGGTGTTGGGCGTAAATGAAGAGCTGAAGACGATTATCGCCAATGGCGCAAAGTATGACCAGATTCGAGACGCATTCAATCGGCAGGGGATGCTCACCTTGAAGCAGGATGGCATCATGAAAGCGATTGCGGGTTCCACGACCATTGAAGAAGTGTTGAGCGCGACGAAAGAATAAGCCTTGGGAAAACCCAATGACAAAATCCCAATGACCAATCAAATCCCAATTCCCAAATGATCAAATTTGGGCATTGGGGCTTCGCGTATTGATTGGGTATTGGGTATTGGGATTTGGGATTTATAGCATTATGTCCAAACGCCTTACCCATCACGGTTCAGTGCTCGTGATCGCCCCTGCGCTTTTGCAGCCCGCCTACCGTCGGTATGAGGCTCCGCAAGGCGCCGTGCGCTATGCGGCGAGCATTGGCGAAGCTTTGCCCATACTTGCGCATGAACATATTGCGGCAATCGTGTACCATGAACATGAAGCTCAAATCGAAATGGGGAGATCGCTCGCTCATTGGTTTGCCAACGTGCGAGGCGCCGCCCCGCTGCTCGCAGTGGTTGCAGGGTTGGACAATGCGGCAAGCCTGCATTTGTCAGTGTTGCAGCCATACGCGTCCATGGTATTCAGCAAATATCACCACAGGCCGGACGAGGTGATTGCCATGGTGGTGGAAAATTTTGTGAGCACAAGGAAAAAGAAACAAAAGCCGTAATAAGAAAAGTATAAAGTATTTATATTTAATTGTATCAGCATTTCAATCCTTCTCACTTAGAAGATATCCCCTCACGTGTCCCCTCCTTAGTAAGGAGGGGATGGGGTGGTTTCCTTAATTTATTAAAAAATGTCTTCCCAAACAGACGTGCTTTTCCAAAGAATCCTAGCCTCCGCCGCGGCGCGGGGCGCTTCTGACGCGCATCTGACCGTCGGGCAGCCGCCTGTCGTGCGGGTGGATGGGAGTTTAAGCCCTCTCGAGGAAGAGGGCGTGCTTGCCCCCGCGACCATGGAAGAGCTCGTCGTGCTCCTCTTTGACGAGCACGCGCGGCAGGAGCTTGCCGTGAAGCGGAGAGCGACTATCGCGAGAACCTATGGCAGCCGCGTGCGGTTCAAGGCTTCGGTCATCTACCAGCAGGGATTTCCTTTTATTTTCCTCCATTTTCTCTCTCCTGTCATAAGAACATTGAAAGAGTTAGGCCTTCCGAAAGTGGTAGAAGAGCTTACCTTCATGCGCAAAGGGCTCATTATCGTCACCGGTCCTCACGGATCAGGGCGATCCACCCTCATTGCGTCGTTTTTGAATACGATAAATACGAACCGGCCGGAGAATATAGTCACGATTGAGCACCCGATTGAATACGTATTAACCGGCGATAAGAGCGTCATTGAGCAACAGGAATCGGGGAGGGATGTGCTAAGCATGCTTGAGGGATTGAAGGCCCTGAAGGATGAGGACGTCGACGTGCTTGCGGTGTCCGAAATATCGGATCGGTTCGTATTTGAGGAGCTTATCAATATCACGGAGGGCGGGCGCCTTGTGGTGGCGCCGCTTGATGCGGAGACATTATCCCAAGCGTTTGAGCATATCGTTGAATCGTACGCCGCGCACGAGCGCGAACGGATCTGCCATAGCCTTGCGGACAACCTTGTGGCGGTGATCGGGGTGCGGCTGGTGCCGCGCGTGGGGGGCGGTCGGATATTGGTGGTTGAGGTGCTCGTCGTTTCCGCGCCGGTAAAAGCGCTCATCCGCGACGGGCGCTTCAGCCAGATCAGTTCATGGGTGCTGACTGCGCGGGAGGGCGGCACGGTAAGCCTTGATCGCTCGCTCGCGGAACTGGTGAAAACAGGCGAAGTGCTGCTTGAGGATGCGCTGCGGGAGGTGTCCGATAAGGAAAATTTCCAAAGAATGGTAAAGGGAAGCTAGTTTGAAAAATCCAAAGTCCAAATAAAATCCAAAAACCCAATGTCAAATTTGGATTTTGAGCTTTATTGGGAATTGGGATTTGGTCATTGGGATTTTATACAAGGGTATGCCCGCCTAAGTTTTGCGGGCGCCAGACAAGATATGGATTGGTCGAGTATGATTATTACTGAAAAAATAATGCACCACATCAGGTGCAAAATTTAGGCGGGTATGTTTTACGATTTTAAGGCAAAAGACGCAGAGGGGAAGGACATCCAGGGGGTGGTCGAGGCGCAGTCTGAACAAACTGCGCAGGAAGCGCTGGAAGAACGCTCACTCATTCCGATCATGATCACGGCGCGGGCTACGGAATCTAAACTGCAGACGTTCAAGCTGTTTGACCGCGTGAAGCCAAAGGAACTGGTGGTGTTTTTCCGTCAGCTTTCTACTATGTCTGCGGCGAACCTTCCCATCGTGGCGGCGCTGCGCATCCTCATTAAGCAAACAGAGAGCCAGAAGCTGAAAACCATTATCTCCGAAATCGCGGATGAAGTGGACGGAGGCGCGCGGCTTTCGCAGGCATTCGCGCGGCACCCCGACGTGTTCAATAATTTTTACGTAAACATGGTGCGCTCCGGCGAAACCTCGGGGCACCTCGATGAAGTGCTCTCGTACCTCGCGGATCAGCGGGAGAAAGATTACGACCTTATGAGCAAGATCCGCGGCGCGATGATTTATCCCGCGTTCATCCTTTCCGCGCTTTGCGTGGTAGGCGTTATTATGATGGTGTTTGTCGTGCCGCGGCTCACTTCCATACTCACCGAAACGGGAGGAGAGCTCCCCTTGGCGACAAAGATCCTTATAGGCACGTCGGGCTTCATGACCAAGTTTTGGTGGCTGCTCTTAATCTTCGTGGTCGGCGCGGTCGCAGGGCTGCGTTTTTCTCTCAAACAGCGGCCGGTGCGCCGTTGGTGGGATTGGATGAAGATCAAGTTGCCAGTTTTCGGGAAGCTCTTCCAGCGCATTTACATTATCCGCTTTACGCGCTCCATGAATACGCTCTTGAAAGGAGGCGTGCCGCTTCCGCACGCGCTCGAGATCACCGCCGAGGTGGTGGGAAGCGCAGTGTATCGCGACCTTATATTGCGCACCGTAAAACAGGTGCAGGACGGGAATCCGATTGCGGTCGAATTTGTCAACAGCCCGGAAGTGCCTGTCATGGTGTCGCATATGCTCTCGGTGGGCGAGACCACTGGCCAGCTGGAGCAGATCCTGGACCGGCTTACCCAGTTTTACGCCAGAGAAGTAGACAACCTTGTGTCCAACCTGGTCTCGCTCGTGGAGCCGCTTATCATGATCCTCATGGGCCTTGCGGTAGGCGTCATGGTCGCCGCCATTATCATGCCAATGTACAACCTGGCGTCCTCGCTCTAGACGCAGATGTACGCCGGAACGCTTCGGGAACTGACAATAATACTTAAGCGTCGCGATCAAGCAGTTGATGCGCCTTTCCGCCTCTGCCGGCTGTTCCCTCGCTTTTCAAAGTATGGTCAGTGAGTAATTACTTAATCCGTGCTGTGATTTATAACAATATTATGGTATAATGTGGATAACTTAAAAGGTCGAATATGAAAGTTAAAGAGCGGTGAGGTACCTCGCTCTTTATAGAAGCAAAAACGTCTTACATAAAAACTAATTTTATTCCATGCGTACACGAAAAGGTTTTACTCTTATTGAATTGCTGGTGGTCATTGCGATCATCGGCTTGCTCGCAACCCTTGCGGTGGTGGCATTGAACAACGCCAGGGCAAAATCACGCGACGCCAAGCGCGTCTCCGACATCAAACAAGTCCAGACGGCGCTGGAGCTCTACTATTCAGACCAGAATGGGTATCCCGTAATGGGGCAAACAGGCGTACTTGGAGTTGGTCTCCAGTGTCTTGGTACAGGAGCTTTTGGCGTATTAGGCGGGACAGCGTGCGGCGGAGCATATATGGGCTTAATCCCGTCAAACCCGACGCCAAACGGTATGGCATATACCTATGGAGGAGCTTCCAGTTCATATACAATTACTTTCAGCATTGAGAGCGGCACCGGAGGATTGGGTGTGGGCGCGCATACTGCAACGCCAAGCGGCGTACAGTAGAGGAATATCAGATCGCTATAGTGAGATTAAGAATCTGCCCTCCGATATCCATCGGAGGGCAGAAGTTATATAATGAGGAAGTTGATACGCAGATTCTCTTTGTAGCGTCGGAGCCTGTCTGCGCAGGCAGGCTCGTCTCCGACCAAGTGGGTGGCAGACCCCAGTAGTACCCCGCTTAGCGGGGACTACGGGGCAAGTAAACTGCCACGCTACCCTTGACTGTCAGAACGCAGACCCGCCTGCCTACGCCTATGGCCGGGTACGAACGGGAATAGGGTTATACCTCTAAAGCCACAAGTGTATTTCATTCATGGATAGAGGCTATGGCGGGCAGGTCAACGCAGATTGTGTAATGAGACGAAAATGAATTTTTTTAAATTACCCTTAAGCGATCGGTGGAGGCTGGATATAGCCACGGAGCCTATCCATGCTCTGCTTCTTGGCGCAGGAGCGCTTTTTGCGCTTCTTCTGTTTATTCAGCTCCCCCCTCTCATTCATTTATCACATACTTTACCCGCAGATTTTCTCCCGTATATATTCGATCGAGAGTTGTTTAATTCTGAACCGGAAGAGCCGTTCTTTTTCCATCTCGGCATTATATTTCTCCCCTTGTGCTCTCTTCTTTTTTGGCGTTTTGCGATTATACTAAATGAGAAAATATTTAAAGATGTGTCCGATCAAATAGTATTTCACGCCATATCATTTAAGTATTCATTTGGCCTTTTATTAAGTTCCTGTTTTTCTCTCGTGGTTTTTTTTGTTGGTGTATTACGGTCTCATGCAAGGATGGCTTCCTTCATTGCTGCCATAGTTGTTTTTTTCAGTATGGCTGCGGCAAACCATATATTTCTAAGGAGTATTGCGCATAAGTTTTTGCTCGCGCACGATGGTGCAGAAAAAGATGCTTATTTGCGCGTTTCGCAGAAATACTTGTGGTCCTTAGCTATTATTTTTATATTGGCGCTTTTCTTGCTTTTTGGCTGGTTAAGCCTGTTTGCATATATTAAACAATATGTGTTTCATATATTGCTTTTCATTGTTTTGTTTTGTGTAGCGGGGACAGGTTATTGGATGCTTCATAAGAGGATTTTCCTCCAAAAACCATGGCAAATAGGCTTGGAAATATTTATAATCGGCATCCTTGTTCCGCTCTTGCTCTGGAATCCGCATTTCCGGTATCACGCGGGGTTTGGCGGCACCGCGCTTTATCACTTTAATTTCTTTTTGGGGCCGGTGAACGATATCCTCCATGGGAAATTACTATTCGCGGGGACTGAAAGCCAATATGGCATACTCCTGACCTATAGCCTTGCCTTTCTCTTCCGCTATCTCGTGCCGTTTACGTATGCAAATTTTTATGTCGTGATCATGGCAGTGAGCATTGCCTATTACTGGCTGCTCTATGCCCTGCTTCGCGTGCTCACTCGCAGTGTGCGGTGGAGCATTGTGGGGCTTTTTACGGTATTCTGCGTCCACTTGCTTGCCATTACCGCGATTTCGCCGCCCAATGAGGCGTACAGCTTCCCCAGTGTTACCCCCTTGCGGTTTATTTTTGATATACCTATTTTCCTATTGCTTCTTCTTTTTATCCGCAAGGGGAAACAGTTCATATTGCCGCTCGCGTTTACGCTCGCATGCGCGGTGTTTTATAATTTTGAGATTGGGATTTCTTTGGGGCTCGCTGTATTCACTTTTTTCGTGTTACGAACCTGGTTTGCAGATAGCGGGAAACGCACCTGCACGCATGAATTGCTCCTCTTCTGCGGATATAGCGCATTATTTCTTGCCGTGATTGCGGGAATCGTCACTTTTGGCACGTACATAGGAAGCGGCCAGTTTCCTGCATGGGGGAGGTTAATTTACTTCACCAAACTTTATAGCGCAGGTTTCGGCGCGCTTCCCTTGCCGCAGGGTTTTAATCTCTATCATCTTGTCTTGTTGATTTATTTGGTAACGCTGTTGACGGTCGTGGTAAAAAAGTTTGCAGGGAATGCGCGATCCGAGGATGCGCTGTGGGGCGCGCTTGCGGTGTATGGGATTTTTATTTTCCATTATTATCTCAACCGCAGCCATCCGAATAATCTCTATGTGGTTATTGTGCCTGCGGCAATACTGTTTATTATGATGACAAAGTGGGTCGCGGGGAGATTCCAAGAGGCGCGCCAACAATATAAACAGCCTTCACTAAATATTAAAGGAGGTTATTTATTACCCTACTATGCCGCTCTTTTGACGGTTATAATTGTCGTATTTGGCGTCATTGGCGTAGTGCAAGGAAACGCGCTCGCAACGGTTGTGATCCAGCGGTATTTCGTCAAATATGATACCCTGAATCTGAATTATTGGGCCTATCAGGGAACAAATTTTTTTGCCCGTGAACCGCAGGACGATTTTGCGATTGCAGCTAATACGCTGAAAAAGTATGCTGATGGCGAGGGGAGAGTCGCTCTCTTATCAAAGAATGATACCACGCTTACTATTATGTCCGGAACTGTAAACGTTACTGACTTCTATTATTTGGAAGAGCAAATATGGACACAATCTGATCTAGAACGCGCGGTCGTTCAGTTAAAAGGAGCAAATCCTCCTTATCTATTTATTGACCGCGATATGGCAACTCCCGCAGGGGTTGAGTTGCTTTCGTCGGCGATGAGTAATTCATTGGCAAAATATGGAAGGGAAGGCGGCAGTGAAGTGATTAAGGTGGAAGATCAGAAAACGCTTGATGCGGTAAATGCGGTAATTCAGTATCTTCAGTCAAATACCAGCGGAAGAATTTTTAATGAGGCATTGTCTGGTTACGAATTCGTATCGCATGAAGGGGTTTTAGATTTGTATCGGAGGAAATCATTATGAGCGGGAATTTTTTTCAGCGCGTGTACGACATCGTGGCGCGCATCCCGCGAGGAAAAGTGGCGTCCTACGGGCAGATTGCGGCGCTTGCGGGCAATCCCCGCGCAGCGCGCGCAGTGGGTTGGGCGCTCCACGTGATGACGCCGGCGCAGTACCAGGATATACCGTGGCACCGCGTCATCAATTCTCGCGGCATGATTTCCACCACCTGCCGCGAGCACCCCGCGAGCCTCCAGGTAGCACTTCTGCGCAAAGAAGGGATTGCGGTAATCATGCGCCGCGACGGGAGTGGGTGGGTTGATTTAAAGAAATATTTGTGGCAATCTTATATCGTAAATTCTAAACTCTAAGCTCTAAACCCTAAATAAATTCAAAATTCACAAAGATCTAAACCACAAACTCTTTGAATTTTGAACATTTGGATTTGGTATTTGTTTAGGATTTAGGGTTTGAAGATTTAGGATTTATATAATGCGGGTATCGTATAATGGCAATACCTCAGCTTTCCAAGCTGGTGCCGGGGGTTCGATTCCCCCTACCCGCTCCAGAATATTACCGACACCAGTTTCAGAAACTTTTTGATGCGGGAATGTCGCCGCCCGCATTACCTTGATGTCGCTTGACAAAAGTTATCGTCTGGATTAGCGTGCATAGTGCCTTTCCAGGAAGGCAAGAAGGCCGCCCTCCGCTGTTTCACAGCGGGAAACTCTAAATGCGAAATCCTAAATTCTAAACTTGTTTCATCAATTCGAATTTGTTTAGGGTTTAGTGCATAGAGTTTAGGTTTTCCACCGTGAGGCGGTGGGGGGAGGAAAGTCCGAGCACTCCCCAATATATTAGGGAAATAAGCAATCGCTAACAGCGATCGGGAGCAATTCGTACCTTACTCGATGTGTCGATATTTCGAAATGTCGATAAGGGTCAGCGGATGAAGCCCAGGGAAAGTGCAACAGAGACAATACTAACCCATTGCTTCGCAATGGGAAACTCTAAATCCAAAATCCTAAATGAATTGAGAATTGAACACTTGTTTTGTTTAGGGTTTAGCGCTTAGGGTTTAGAATTTCCACTGCGGAGCAGTGAGTAAAAGGTGAAAAGCACCTTGGTGTATTTGTGGGCAGCAATGTTTACTGATGCTACAAGGTTCCGTACGCGGCGACGCGTATTGGTTGCAAACCCTGCTTGAGTGAAAGGAGAGAAACCTCCGTGCCAGTTCCGCAGCAATGCGGAACGCAGACAGATGGCCTTACCTCATTGCTTCGCAATGGGAAACTCTAAATTCAAAATCCTAAATCCTAAATAAATTGAGAATTGAACACTTGTTTTGTTTAGGGTTTAGCGCTTAGGGTTTAGAATTTCCACTGCGGAGCAGTGGTGACAGAACTCGGCTTACCACCCTTCCTGGAAGGGTTTTGTTTTTGTACGGACCTTGATTATTCCGGTATAATGGTGTATAGATAGGTGTTCCGTTTGTTTTCTTACTGGATTCCCGCCGGAGTCCCGCCTGCGCGAGGCCATGGTTTGCCCCGCACCGAGATGCGGGGCGGGAATGACAGTGAATATGCGCAGATCAGACATTATCTTCACCGCCGCGCTCGTGCCCGTGGACTATATAGCCGTCGTGGGGGCCGCGTCGGCCGCTTACTTTCTTCGGTACGCGGAGTTTTTTCAGCGCGTGCGCCCCGTGGTATTCAATCTTCCCTTTCGCCAATATTTTCCTCTCGTACTGGTTATCGCTGCGGTCTGGATTGTGATTTTTGCTTTTTCCGGCCTCTATGCGATGAGGGAACGGAAGCTGTCCAATGATATCGCGCGGGTGGCGCTTTCATGTTCCACGGGCACGCTCGCGGTGGTGCTCGTGTTCTTTTTTTCCCGCGAGCTTTTTTCTTCACGGTTCATGATACTGGCGTCGTGGGGACTGGCGGTGATGTTCGTGCTTGTCGGGCGATTTCTCATGCGGATGTGCAAGCGTGCATATTGGAAGCGGGGAAAGGGGCTCCATGAAGTGGCCGTGGTGGGCGGTGATGCGACTGCGCGGGCATTGCTTTCCTCCCGATTCGGGTCATTATCAAGCGGGCACAGAATCGTGCAGCAGCTTCCGAGGTGGGACGAGGCGGGAGAGAGGGCGTTGCGCGCGTATGTGGATACGGGGCGCGATTTGGACGAACTGGTGCTTACGGACCCTAATATCAGCAGGGAACGCATGAAGTCGCTGGTTGATTTTTGCACCGCGCACCAAGTAGGATTTAAATATACCGCGGAGCTTTTGGGAGGGCAGAGTTCGAATATCGGCGTGGATCTCATTGGCGGCATTCCCATTGTCGAGGTGCGTGCCACGAGACTTGATGGGTGGGGAAAGGTGCTGAAACGGTTGTTTGACATGTGCGTTGCGTCCGTCGGGTTGTTATTGCTGGCGCCGATTACGGTGGTGGTGGGCGCGGCGATTGTTTTAGACAGCCGCGGCTCGGTGTTTGTGGGATTGGAGAGGATCGGCACGCGCAGGAGGCGGTTTATTCTTTATAAGTATCGCTCAATGGTCGCGGGCGCGCATGAGATGAAGGGGGAATTGGTCGCGCAGAATGAGCGCAATGACGGGCCGCTTTTTAAAATGAAGGACGACCCGCGCATTACCCGCGTCGGGCGGTTTTTGCGGCGTTCAAGCATCGACGAATTTCCGCAGTTGTGGAACGTATTGAAAGGCGATATGTCGCTCGTGGGGCCTCGGCCGCATGAGCCGCAGGAGGTGTCGCGGTATGAGACTCTGCAGAAAAGATTGCTGACCATCCGCCCCGGCATCACCGGCATGGCGCAAGTCTCCGGCAGGACCGACCTCACGTTTGCCGAGGAATCGCGCATTGACATGCTTTATGTGGAGCAATGGTCTCTGCTTCTGGACGTCATTATTATGCTGAAGACGCCGTTTATCCTCATTAAAGACAGAGGAATGTAGCCGTTCAGAATAGTTATACCTGCCTATACGTTTCCGCTACGCCAGCTCGAATCCCGCCATGGCGGGAACATATTAATAAGTCAGAATAAGACGGATATGTATAAGAAGAGATATATATTGGTTGGTATTTTGATGCTTGCCGCGGGGTTGCGGTTGTGGAATTTAGAAGGACCGGATGTGGTGACGGATGAGGCAATCAATTCGTTTCGAGCGCTCGGAATGGTTGATTTTTTATCCACGGAATTCCAGACCACCCCTTTGGAGTGGCTGCAAGAAAAAACATGGTGGCTGCCGCTCTCATTCCACGACCATCCTTTGCTTTCTTTTTATATCCAGCACGTGTTCTTCCGCCTCTTCGGCGATACGCTCACGGTGATGCGCTTTACGTTTGCCTTGTGCGGCATCGTGTCGGTCTGGCTGGTGCATATGTTGGTCAAGGAAGTCCTTCGACAGGCCCAGGATGACGATTGGAGCGACGGTGTTGCGTTGGTAAGTGCGTTCGTGCTCGCGGTGAGCGGTCTCGCGGTCTGGATTTCAAGGATCGCCATGCAGGAAGCTATGGTGATTGCGTCTGGGTTGCTTATCATGTGGCTGGGATTGCGCGCAAGAGATAAGAAAAAATACTGGTACTGGTTCGGGTTGGCGTTGGGGCTGGGGATGATGGTGAAATACACGGTTATCGTGTATTGGGTTATTACGTGTATTGTTTTATTATTTTATTCGAGGAATTCTTTGAGATTAAAAGAATTCTGGTTCGCGCACCTGATTGCGCTTGTCATCTTCACTCCCGTGATATTGTATAACATCGGCATGTATCGGCAGTTCGGGCATTTTGATCTCCAATTTTCGTATGTTCT
>MGER01000062.1:19951-20424 GCA_001791465.1 Candidatus Uhrbacteria bacterium RIFCSPLOWO2_02_FULL_49_11
AGTGGACGCTGTTGCCGGGGAAGCCGATCGGCACCTTGGGAGACCGGTTTCTCGACCTGTGGCGGGAGCTTGCGCGAACCGTATCGCCGGTAATATTGGCGCTGTCTGGTACAGGAGTGTTATTCTGGATTTACCATATAATGGCGGAGCGCAGGGGTTCAAAGCGCGAGATGGAGCGGATAGGGTGGATAGGACAGGCCCGCCCTCGCTTGAAGGTTACGGCAGGGCAAGCAGGTCGGATAAGTCGAATAAGTCTGATTGGTCGGATAGGACTGATTGGAATGATTTGCATGATAGGATTGATAACTATCATGGGGGCGGGGGCGAGATTTTTACCGATGCTTATGCCGTTTGCGGCAATGGCAGTGGCCGGATTAAGCTTCGCAGTATGGAGGCGCGCAAAAACCGGGTGGCGGTCAGTCGTAGTGGCGGTTGGCATCGCGTGTGCGGTTTATGAAATCGGTTTCAGTATA
>MGER01000062.1:20450-32508 GCA_001791465.1 Candidatus Uhrbacteria bacterium RIFCSPLOWO2_02_FULL_49_11
CACGAGAAATTCGACCGCGGCATTACCACGCTGCGCCTTCAGAGCAAAAGTCCGCTGTTGGGGAGCGTGATGGATGCTTATTTTGAGGCACGCGGTGAAAAAAATTTTTCACCGCTCGTCACGCTCCTCGTGGTTGATGTAAATATGAACTGGTTTTCCCGGGTGTGGTATGTGAACAGGCGCGCGTTCTATCAAGCGCTTCCGGTCGTTACTGCGGATGATTTTTTAAAGGTCGCACGGGAACAAGGAGAGAATTATTACCGTGAGGCGGGATTTGAGGAGTTTGTGTTCGTGAAGGCGGAGGATACTTTCCGTGCGGCAGCTGTGCAGTCAGACGCGGCCGCACTGTTGGCTAATTCGCTTGAGGCTCGCGGGACAGCGCCAAAAGAGATTACGCGCCCCCGTGGCATAATCGCATTTAAAGTATATGAATTTGAATAACTTGAAAGTCGCCTTGGTGCACGAATTTTTAGGGGGCACGCGCGGCGGACAGGAGGAAGTATTGAAGGAATTGCATGCCCTGTTTCCCGATGCGCCGGTCTATACGATCATCGCGGACAAGAAACATCTGCCGGATGAATACCGGCGCTGGGATATTCGGCCGACGTTTATCGAGCGCCTTCCTTTTGGCGCTTCGCATTTCCAGTGGTACTTGCCCCTCATGCCTTCCGCCATCGAGAGCATTGACCTTTCCGCATACGACATAGTCCTCTCTTCTGCCTCGGCTTTTACGAAAGGGGTACTCACGCAGCCGCACACGCTCCATATTTGTTACTGCCACACTCCCACGCGTTACCTCTGGACCGACGCGCATTCCTACATTGTGAATCGAAGATTCCCTTTTTTCGTGCGGGCGTTTGTCCAGCCCTATTTGACGAAATTGCGGCTGTGGGACAGGCTTGCCGCGGAACGCCCGCAGGTTATGCTCGCAAATTCTCATGCCGTCGCGGCGCGCATTCTGCGGTATTACCAGCGCGAGAGCACGGTAATTTATCCTCCCGTGGACACTGACGCATTTTCCCTCGGGCGGGGTGAGGGAGGATATTTCTTGACCGGGGGCAGACTCGTGGAGAGCAAACGGTTTGATCTGGTGGTGGCGGCATTTAACCGTCTTCGCATGAAACTGGTCATTTTCGGATGCGGCCGCGAAGAGCGTCGTTTGCGCGCTTTTGCTGGCCCCACCATCAGCTTTACGGGATACCTCTCGCGGGAAGCGCGCGCGAAAGTATTTGCTGACGCGAGCGCATTTATTTACCCCCAAGTGGAAGATTTTGGCATTACCGCGGTTGAATCCATGGCGGCCGGGAGGCCGGTGATTGCCTATGCCGCCGGCGGCATCCTCGAGACGGTGAAAGAGGGAATCACGGGGGTGTATTTTCCCGAGGCTACTTGGGAATGTCTCGCCGAGGCAGTGGTGCGGTTCCAAAAGATGCAATTTGATCCGCCGCGTATCCGCGCGCACGCCGAGACGTATAGTACGGCACGGTTCCGTGAGGAGATACAGCGTTACATCACCCATGCATGGAAAACGTACAAGGAAAAAAATTCACTTCCGTGATAGCAATTGACCTTCGGCCTTTGATGGGTGTAAAGACTGGCGTGGGAGAATATACCGAACAGCTCGCGCGCGCATTGGTGGCGTGCAACCGGAGACCTGTGATGTTTTTTTCGAACGGGTCGAGGAAAGATGTATTCCAAAATCCGATCCTCTCTGTACCGCACATCCATACCAAAATACCGAATAAACTTTTTGATTTGACTGCGCGGTATTTCCAAAGGCCTCACATTGATGTACTCATCCGTAACGCATCTGGCAGAGAAGTGGCTGCGTTCCTCTCCCCGCACATCACGTCCGCGCCTGTCAGCCGTCGCTGCCGCAAGGTGCTCATCGTGCATGATTGTTCGTTCCGCTATCGCCATTTTTTTTCATTAAAAAAACAATATTGGCATTGGAGCATGGCAATTGCCCGCACCCTGCGCACCGCAGACCATATCATTGCCGTTTCGGAAAGCACGCGGCGGCAGATACTCCAATGGCTTCCGCTTGAGCCTGCGCGCGTGAGCGTGGTGGCGCCAGGGATTGACGCTTCGTTTTTGAGCCCACCCTCCGCATCAGTCATGGAAAAAGTGCGGCGGGCGTACCGCCTTCCTCCGCGGTTCATTCTCTTTTTGGGCACGCGCGAGCCAAGGAAAAATCTCATTACCCTTCTTGACGCATTTACCGCTGTCGCTCAGGAAAGGGAAATTGATCTCGTGATCGCAGGTCAGGCCGGTTGGCGCAACTATTCGCTCAATCGCGCCATTGCGCGCCATCCATTCAGATCCCGCATTCATCAAATAGGGTATGTGGCGGCAGCGGACAAAAATGCGCTCTATAGACTTTCCTCCTGTTTCCTCTACCCTTCCCTTTATGAGGGGTTTGGATTCCCGCCTCTTGAAGCGCTTGCCTGCGGCGTGCCCACCGTAGTGAGTTCCACCACTTCGCTCCCTGAAACGGTACATACCTGCGCGCTTATGGTAGATCCTTATAATAGCGGGGATATCGCGGCAGCCACGCTTTTTGCGCTTCATGATCAGCGTCATCAGGAGCGCGTCAAGGCGGAAGGGCCTGCGTATGCGCGCCAGTTTCAGTGGGAGAAGACAGCGGAAAAGGTGGCTGATTGCATTGAACAGGTTATTCGAGAGTATGCATAATATGCGTTCCTCATTGTTATGTTCATACACTCATTTAATGTTTTATAAAATGATCAATGCTCAAACCCCAATGACCAATTTTGGAAATTGGGATTTGGAGCTTGATTGGAAATTGGGATTTGGGATTTATCATATTGTGTATGCATATTGGTTTTGATGCGCGATTTGCAGGGATAGCGCAGGGGGGAGTGGGGCGCTATGTAGAGCGCGTCGTGAAGGCGTTTGGCGAGAGCAAAACGCAGTTTATCATGACGCTTTTTTTGCGGCGCGCAAATTGGGACCTTTTCCCGAACCTTGACGGGCGGTTTAGGCGGGTACTTGCCGATGTGCCGTGGTACGGATGGCGAGAGCAGCTTGTGTTGCCGGCGATTTTTCGGCGTGCGCACTGCGACGGTTATCACTTGCCCCATTTCAATGTGCCGCTATGGATGCCGCGCCCGTTCGTTTGCACGCTCCATGACCTCATCATGTGGGAGGAAACAGGCGCGCGCGTGAGTACGCGCATGAAGGCAGTCGCGCGGGCGAAAGAGCATGGCATGAAACTCGTGGTACGGCGCGTCCTGCGCCGTGCCGCGCATTGCGTAGTCCCTTCGCAATGGACTGCAGATCGCATTAAGCCTGTGACTGGGATTGCGCCGCGGCGCGTGTCGGTGATCCCGGAAGGCGCCGACGCACTCACGCACGTCACTCCGCGCCCTTGGAAAGAGGTCAATGCGCAGTATGGTATTGACGCTCCTTATGTCCTCTGCGTGGGGAGCGCGTATCAGCATAAACAAACTACCCTCATTATTGACGCGGTTGCTTCGCTTATCTCTTCGCATCCACTTCTCCATCTCGTCCATGTGGGCCCTCATCATCCTCTCTCTTTTGCGAGGGAGCTTGAGGATTATGGAAGGAGCATGTTAGGAAACCGCTATCACGAAGTGGGCGCGGTACCCGATGAAACGCTCACGACGCTCTATCGGAACGCATTCGCGTACATAAGCGCTTCTCGCATGGAAGGTTTTGCTTTGCCGGCGCTCGAGGCGATGTGGCACCGCACGCCTGTGATCGTCCCCAGGTTAAGCTGTTTTCCTGAAGTATTGGGAGATGCACCGCTCTATACGGTGTCGGGAGACCGCGCAAGTATTGTGTATGCGATTGACCAGCTTTTAAAGAGCCCTGATACTCGTGCAAGGTGCGCAGAACGTGGTACAATAGTGGCATCTCAATATCAATGGTTCCATCACGCGGAATCATTATTACATCTCTATACCACATTGCCGTGATGTCTCCGAAGAAAAAACTTGTCGTACATGACATTCCGATTGGATATACCCATAATCCAAAGGATGCGAACCCATCCCCTCATGTGATTGATTTGCGGGAGGAGAGCGACGCGCTGGCTCCGCAGTTCGTGCAAAAATACGAGACACCACAGACGCACCTCAACGCTCCTGTCCCGGAACCGTATCGGCGCGTGAAAAAACAGAAAAAGCACGCGCTGAAACTCAATTTCATGCGCAACACGCTCACGCTTGAGGAGCGTCTGGCGCGCATGCGGCGCCGCGCACGCTCCTGGAAAGAGCGTATCCTGAATATCAGCGTCAAGGTTTTTTCACCGGTGTCCACACAGAGCGCGTCTGTATTCAGTAGTATAAAAAATACGCTCAAGGATTCATCCGCGAAATCATTCAAATTATTCAGGCGCTCGTCGGCGCATTATACCGAGGAAGCGGCGGACGATGTCGCAGCTTTGGATGAGGGACGTGAGGCGCCAGATGCTCCCGTCGCGGTGGGCATATGGCGCAGAGCTGAAATCGTGACTTTTTTAAGCGTGCTTTGCGGCCTTATCATTACCGTCAAGGCCGCGGGCACTATTGATTATTACCGCCAGCTGCGCGGCTCCGTGCTGGGAGAAGCGGTGGAAGGCGTGCAGGCCTTAAGCCGCGCGCAAAACGCGTTTCACGAATCGGATATTCCGGAGGCGATTGCCTCATTCCTTGCGGCACAAGACAAATTCGCGGAGGTGAGCCGTACCCTGGATGATTTGCCTTTCTCATCGGTTCTGGAAAAAATTCCCCCCTTAAGGAGCAATGTTGCCCTCCTCAGCGTCGGCGAAGACTCGTCCCGCGCCGCAGAATATACGCTTCTCGCTTTTAAGGCGCTGGATGGCGTCAAGCAGTCCCTTGAGGGCGCGCGGGGGTTAAAGGCGGCGCTTGAAGGCGGGGAGGGGAGCGGCATGAACGTGCCCGTGAACGAACTGGAGAGAGCATCGCGGTATTTGGGGGAAGCGGTGACCGCATTGCGAGAAGCTAATCTTTCAGCGGCGACCATTAATCTTGAGGATCTGCCAGAGGAGTATCAGGGTTCAGTGGCGTCCTTTCTCACGCTCCTGTCACCTTCAGAACGCCTCTTGTCCCAAACACAGCGCGGCATTGCGTTATTTGCCTCCTTTTTAGGGAGTGAGCGCCCTCGAAGGATCATCGTCGCATTCCAGAATGACGCGGAATTGAGGCCCACTGGCGGTTTTATGGGGAGCTATGCGCTTCTAGACACCAACCGCGGAAGCGTGGAATCAATCGACGTTCCCGGCGGGGGCTTATACGACCTTAAGGGGAGTTTGCAGACAAGAGTGGATGCGCCATACCCCTTTCATTTGTTCAGTCCCGTATGGCAGCCCTGGAATGCGAATTGGTTTTTTGATTTTCCCTCGTCGGCGCGGACCTTGACGTGGTTTGTGGAAAAATCTCAAGGGCCCACGGTAGACGGCGTCATCGCTGTAACCCCAGTCCTCCTCGAAGATCTGCTCCGCATCACGGGGCCTCTCACGCTCCCCGAATACCAGCTCGTAGTAAGCGATAAAAATGTGCGCCGCGTGCTCCAAGATGCGGTGGAGGTGGAGTATGATAAATCCATAAACCGCCCGAAGCAAATTATCGGCGACTTGTTGCCTCTTATTTTAACGCGTGTCTCTTTTGCCTTTGCGGAGAATTTTCCTCAACTGTTAAATTCGCTTGCCGCGGCGCTCGACCGTCACGACCTGCTTCTGTGGTCCTCGTTTGAGGGAGACCAAAATATGATCAATGCATCAGGATGGGGTGGAGTGGTTGAACCCACTGCTTCGGATTATCTTGCGCTGGTGCATACGAATATCGGCGGCGGCAAGACTGATCGGGTGATGGCAGAACGCTGGGAGCGCACTATGACACTCGCTCCTGATGGAACTGGTGAAGCGTTTTTGGCCGTGACTAGAGAGCATCGGGGCGACGCTGCAGACCTTTATGAAAAAGTGCATAACGTGGATTACGTGAGAATCTTCGTGCCCAGGGGAAGCGTGTTCTTGGGCGCAGAGGGATTTACTACTCCGGATGATGCGCTGTTTAAATATGATGAAACGCTTCCTGTCTATCCCGAGCTTGAGCACATGATCGCGTCGACAAAAATTGATGATATCAGCGGGATAAGAATCACCGAAGAGCACGGATTTACGGTGTTTGGAGGCTGGGTCATGACGAAAGTGGGCGGAAAAAGCGTCTATCGCGTCCATTACCGCATTCCTCCTGTGGTGAAATTTGAGCGCGGCGCCCTCCCGCTTTTTGCGGGAGAAGCCCGTAGGTACGAACTTTTTGTCCAGCGGCAACCTGGCGCGCTTGATACCCCGTTCACTAATACACTCACGGTGCCTCCGGAGTGGGGCAATGAGGTGTTGTTCAATGGAGCATCTTCGAACATGGCCGGCAATAGTATAGCGCATGAATATATTATTGATCGTGATATGATTTCTACCCTTGTATGGCAGTGATAAGGTCTATCCTTCAAATAAATATTCACTAACACTTTCTCTACACTCAGGAACACGCAATTTTTTTGCGGACGCAACCAAACGCCCCTCGCGCTTATACCAATCTGACATTGGCATAAGTCCTCGAAAGATTGGCATCCCTTCGCTTCTTTTTGAAATTAGCGAGTTGCTCATCAAGGATTGACGCATGAGGATTGATCGATTATAGTGGAGGAGGCGACAGAAATGTCGCTGCGAAAAGGCTGCGGAAATAAAAGTACATGGGTACTGAAACATGAGGAACATCAGTTCCTCGCCAGCAGCCTCTCCGCAGAGAAATCGGAGCCGCGGGTGCGGCTTTTCTCTTATCAAGAATGGGATGGTTCGATAGAAAGATTTATCGTATCGGAATTTTCAGCCAAAGGCTGATCTGCCTCTGGCACGACAATTTCCGCGTTATTCCGCGATTAAGGCACGCGTGACGATCTGCGTGAATCTGCGGTTAGCGCCGACTGAAGGAAGGCCTAACAAGATGACCCAAGGCATTGGCAAGGGAGCATTCATCATCGGGATATTTACGGTTCTGTCCCGCGTGGCAGGCCTTATGCGGGAAAGGCTGCTCGCATCCATGTTTGGCGCGGGGCCGGTGACCGATGCGTATTTTGCCGCGTTTAAAATTCCCGATTTTATTTTTACCATTCTCGTGCTCGGGGCGCTCTCTGCCGCATTCATCCCCGTCTTTATCAAAGTGAAAGAAGGTGAAGGCGAGGAGCGCGCGTGGCGCGTGGCGGGGAGCGTACTCACGATACTCACCCTCACCCTCACGCTCCTCGCGCTCATCGCCAACATAGCCGCGCCCTTGCTGGTACGAGTGTTGGTGCCGGGCTTTTCGGAGGAGCATATGATGCTCACCGTGCGCCTGACGCGGATCATGCTGGTGTCCATCATTTTCTTCGGCGCATCCAATGTTTTAAGCGGGGTGCTCAACGCGGCGCACCGGTACGTCGCGCTCTCGTTGGCCCCTATATTCTACAATGGCGGCATTATCATAGGCATTGCCGTGTTTGCCCGAGCGTGGGGACCGGTGGGATTGGCGTTTGGCGTGGTCTTGGGAGCGTTTTTGCATTTCCTGGTGCAAGTCCCGAGCGTATATGCGCTTTCACGCGGGCAGCTCAAGCTTGGTTTTGTCTATGACCACGCAGTGAAGCGCATTATGGCGCTTATGGGCCCTCGCATGCTCGGCCTCGCCGCATCGCAGATAAACACCCTCGTCGTGATTGCGCTTGCGTCTGTCATGGCAACGGGATCGGTCGCGGTATATAATTTTGCGTTCAACCTGGTGAGTTTTCCTTCAGGCGTCATCGGAATATCGTTTGCGGTCGCGGCATTCCCCTACTTTGCCACGCATGCGGCGCGGCAAGAGATTGGCGAGTTTGGCGCGCGGTTCAGAGTGAGCGTCTCCCATATTCTCGCCGCATTGGTGCCGCTCTCGGTGTTTCTGATCATGCTGCGCGCGCAAGTGGTGCGCGTTCTCCTAGGCACCGGGGCATTCGATTGGACTGATACGGTGCTCACCGCCAATACCATGGGACTGCTCGCCATTTCGCTCTGCGCGGACGGGATCATTCCTTTGCTTGCGCGTTCTTTCTACGCGTTCCAGGATACCTGGACGCCGGTAAAAATCGGGGTGAGCGCGGTAGCGTGTAATGTGGCGCTCGCCTTATTATTGCGTGGATTCGGAGTAGAAGGCATCGCGCTCGCGCTCGCGGTGACTCAAATCATCCAAGGGATAATACTTGCCGCATGTTTGAATAAAAAAATACCCGGCCTTTTCGATTTCTCTTTTGCGGAAGGATTCGTGAAGATGGTGATATCAGCCGCGGGCGGTGCGGCGGTGTTGCAGCTTTTAAAGGGCCCGATTGCCTCATTCGTGGACATGGAGACTGGGGTGGGCGTACTCATGCAGGGATTGGGCGCGGGTTTGGGAGGCATGGTGATGTATTATTTTCTCGCGCGTTACTTCAAGTGCGCTGGCGTTCCTTCATATCAAGAATTATTACATTTTATCAAACGGCGTTAAGGTGACTTTCACGTGAATACACATATTAGAAATTTTTGCATCATCGCGCATATCGACCACGGCAAGTCGACGCTTGCCGATCGTTTTTTGGAATTAACCGAGACCGTAGATAAACGGCAAATGAAGGAACAGTTTTTGGATAAGATGGACCTGGAGCGCGAGCGGGGCATCACTATCAAGCTGGCGCCAGTGAGAATGAGGTATAGGCCAAAAATTTCAAATGACGAATTTCAAATGACAAATAAAATCCAAAATCCCAATGACAGAAATTTGGAAATTGGGAATTTGGATTTGGAAATTACAGATTCAGATTACATTCTGAATCTGATCGATACTCCCGGTCACGTTGATTTCTCTTATGAGGTGTCTCGATCTCTTGCCGCCGTGGAGGGGGCAATACTGCTCGTTGACGCGACTCAAGGGATTCAGGCGCAAACCATCGCGAATTTAACCCTCGCGGTGGCGCAGGGGCTCACCATTGTGCCTGCGTTGAATAAGATTGACTTGCCCAATGTGGCAATAGAAGACACGATTAATGCAGTGTCCCAGTTGGTCGGTTGTTCAGTCGATGAAGTATTGAGAGTTTCCGGAAAAACAGGTCAGGGTGTTGAAGAACTGCTTAAAGAAGTGGTGCGCAAGGTGCCGCCACCCAAAGGGTCGCAGAGCAACCCCTTGGCCGCGCTCATTTTTGATTCGCAATACGATACCTACCGCGGGGTGATCGCTTATGTGCGCGTCGTGGAGGGGGAAGTGAAGAAGGGCGATACCATCATGATGATGGGAACGGGAGTGAGCACCGAGGTGTTGGAGATAGGGGTTTTAAGTCCGTGGTTTGCCCCAGTATCTGCGCTCCATCTGGGGGAAATCGGCTATATCGTCACGGGGCTCAAGGAAGTGCGCCAATGCCGCGTGGGTGATACTATTACCTTGCCCGGAAGGAAAGCGGCGCGTCCTTTGCCGGGGTATCGCGAGGTGCGCCCTTATGTCTTTGCGGGGCTCTTTGCCCAAGATGGCGAGGCGGAAGGCTTGAGGGACGCGATTGAAAAACTGCAATTGAATGACGCCTCCCTCACCTATATGCCCCAGCGCTCGACTGCATTGGGATTCGGGTTCAGGTGCGGGTTTTTAGGCCTTTTGCACCTTGAGATCGTGCTGGAGCGGCTCCGCAGGGAGTATGGTTTAGAGATTATTGCGACCGTGCCTAATGTCGAATACAGGGTCGTTGTGAGGGGTACGCCAATTCTTGCTGCGGAACTCGCCCGCCCTTCGGTCGTCGTCCCGATAAGCCCCCAGTCCAACCAAAACCAGCTTATCGGGACTGGCTCAAACAGTCCTCGCGGCGAATTGTCGCACCCCTCTCGCTTAGGAGAGAGAAGTGAAAAGAGTTATGTTACTATGGAGGAACTGAATAGTATCGGTGCATTGGAAGTGAAAATGCCGCAGGAATTTCCCGACCCGTCCCGCATAGAGAAAGTATTTGAACCATGGGCGCATGTGACTGTGATCACCCCGCCCTCCTATATCGGCAACATTATACAATTCATGCAAGGGATGCGGGGGGAAGCGCGGAACACGGAATATCTTGCGGACAGAAAAGCCGTCCTCCACTACGATTTGCCGCTCTCCTCCATCATTGTGAATTTTTACGATAATTTGAAAGGCGCGAGTCAAGGATACGCCTCCATGGATTATGACCTCGCGGGATTCAGGGAGGCGGACATCGTAAAGCTCGATATGCTTATTGCAGAACAAATGGCTCCTGAATTATCGGTGCTTATGGATAAAAGCGAGGTGCAGCGGCGCGCGCGCAGTATGGCGGAGCTGCTGAAAGAATTAATCCCGCGCCAGATGTTTGCGGTGAAAATCCAGGCTGCGGTGGGAGGCAAGATCATCGCCAGCGAAACACTGTCTGCCATGCGGAAGGACGTGACGGCGAAACTTTCCGGCGGCGATGTGACGCGGCGGCGGAAACTGCTCGAAAAACAAAAAAAGGGCAAGAAGAGAATGGCCCAGTTTGGAAGCGTGGAAATTCCTCCGGATGCGTACCGCAAGCTGCTGCAAAGGACTTGAGTGTTCGTATTAGGTATCAGGTATTACGTATTATGGATCCATCATATACCTAATACGTAATACATAATACGAGATTCGATCACAGCGGTGAGGTGAACATGAACGCGATGAAACTCAAGATGACGATGAGCGAAACGATTGTCCACGCGACGCGAATTTTCTTTTTTGATATCATAGAGTGGGGGGAGTAAGAATTAAGAATTTAGTATCTAGAAATGATTACTTTTTAAATACTCACGTTTCACTCGAACCTGGATTCTAGCTTCTATATTCTATGTTGAAGTATACCAAATTTGTAAGGGAAGATGAAGTCCTTATCGCCGTCGTCAGGCGTTCGTGGTGGGGGCATATGGGCCAGATGAGCGTGGTATTTTTGTTGGTATTTATCACTTCATTGCTCAGTGTTTCGTTTCTCGGGGGGTCAACTTTGTTAAAGATTTTGTTCTTTTTATTGGCGGCCGGCACGATCTGGAGGGCACTAGTGCTCTGGATGAGTGTCCGCTATGAGGTCTTGCTCATAACCGATCGCCGCATTATTGATGTGGATCAGAGGGGCCTCTTCCGCCGCACGGTCACCGACGCGGTGTATAATCGCATCACTGATATTACCTGGAGCAAGAGCGGCATCAAGGAAACTTTCACCGGGTGCGGCGGCATCCTGATCACTACTGCGGGGTCCGCGTCCGCGATTGAGATACGCCCTGTCCGTGACCCTAAAGGCGTGCAGGAATTGATACGCGACGTGGCAGAGGCGTACGAGCATCTCTTTAACGCTGACAAACGCGGACTTCACGCAGACCTGCCTGCGCAGACAGGCTGACGTAGACAATGAGCGCTGAACTTGATTTATTTTGATCATAGACAAGTATATGAAACGTAGATCTCCGTTTATACGATTGTTGCTGAAGCCATCTACCATGGCGGCCATTTTCGTGATTTTTCTTTTTATGAGTTATGGCTACGTCATGACCTTGAAGCGCGGCCGCGAGATTGGTGGACGCGTGAGTACGCTGCAAAGCGACATCGCAGAGTTGACGAAGCGCAAGGAAGAATTGCGGGAGATAAAGAAATTAACCGAATCATCTGAATTTGTGGAACGGGAAGCGCGGTCTAAATTAGGCTTGAAGAAGAAAGGGGAGCATGTCATAATCGTGCCGAGCGATACCATACAACCTGTGGTGCGTGAAAACGCGGATGGTGATGACAGTCAGTCGTCGGAATATCAGAATTCATCGTATCCAAAGCGGTGGTTTACTTATTTCTTTTCTGAAAAGGACAAAAGCTCAGTGCAGTAACGGTTAACCATTCAGTATGCGGGATTAGGGCGCTTAAAAAAATAACCTTTCCAATATAATCTTTATCTCATCACCATATGACGACTATAAGCCTTATTATAGCCCCAAGTGGTGAATATGTTATTTTTTTACGGCGCCTTAGTGTAGTGGCAGTCG
>MGER01000063.1 GCA_001791465.1 Candidatus Uhrbacteria bacterium RIFCSPLOWO2_02_FULL_49_11
GAATTGTCCCGTCTGCAATTTCCATGATACTCGGGTACTTGACTCCCGTGTCGCGGCAGACGGGCTTTCTATCCGCAGACGCCGCTCGTGCCTTAAGTGCAAGTACCGGTTTTCCACGTATGAGCAGGTAGAGCTCCTTGATTTTACCATTATTAAGCGGGATGGGCGCAGAGAACCGTATGACCGCAAGAAACTTGAGGAAGGCGTGCGGAATTCTTTGGTAAAACGCTCCTATACTGAGGAAGATTTCCATAAATTAATCAACGCCATAGAGCGGGATATTCAGAAAACCAAGAAACGCGAGCTTCCTTCAGTGGTAGTGGGGGAGCTGGTAATGCGGCATCTTGAAAAATTTGATAAAGTGGGCTACATCAGGTTTGCGTCAGTCTACCGTCAATTCGAGGATGTGCGCCGTTTCCAGAGGGAAATCAACAAGTTCCTTATTCATTCCCCTATAAAGAGGAGAAAAAAGATAAAACGCCGATCGGTATGAACCCCGCTCACTTTAGACGATTTTTTTCGGGTCGCGATCCATCTGCCTTGACGCCTAACCCTTTAAAAAATCGCTAAGGTTCGCTTGAAGGAATTTTGAAGTTGGAATCTAGGGAGTATTGAGCATTTTTTCTATAATTCTAAATTCTATATTCTCTGCGCTACGCGAGATCTGGCGTAGCCAGATAAATTCTAAATTATGTCCGAACCAACCCTTCTCGCCGCAACCCTTCGTGTCCGCACCTTGAGTCAGGAGCCTCCTCATATTAAGGTCACAGGCGTGCCGGGAAACGGGGATAGCGAAAAAACAACCCATATTCCCATAGAGAGCGTGAAGGCAGGGAAGGGCGGTGTGCAAGGCAAAACACAAGGGCTGTCATTCGAACGCCGTTGGACCAAGGAAGGCGTGCACCCTTTTGAGGTAGAGGGAATCGTATGGGAAAAAAGGACCGCCAAAATTACCAACGAGAAGGGGGAGCTTATTTTCGAACAGAAGGACGTGGAGGTTCCCCAATTTTGGTCCCAAACCGCCACCAATATAGTCGCCCAAAAGTACTTTCGGGGGAAAATAGGCACGCCTGAACGTGAAACCAGCGTTAAGCAGATGGTGACGCGCGTCGCCCATACGATTGCCGGGTGGGGAAGGGCAGGGGGTTATTTTGCCACGGAAACTGATGCGCATGCGTTTGAAGACGAGCTTACCCTTATGCTCGTCACCCAGCGCTGCGCGTTCAACAGCCCCGTATGGTTCAACGTGGGCGTAAAGGACCCGCCGCAATGTTCCGCTTGTTTTATTCTCTCTATCAGGGATTCCATGGATTCCATCCTTGAGTGGATACGGGAGGAAGGCATGATTTTCAAAGGCGGATCAGGCTCGGGCATTAATTTAAGCCCCTTGCGGTCATCAAAGGAAGCGCTTACTGGCGGGGGGATTGCATCAGGGCCTATTTCATTCATGCGCGGCGCAGATGCGTCCGCAGGCGCCATCAAATCAGGGGGCACCACGAGAAGGGCCGCGAAAATGGTGATCCTGAACGCTGACCATCCTGATATTCTGGATTTTATCCGCTCCAAGGCGGAGGAGGAGAAGAAAGCGTGGATTTTGGGCGAGCATGGGTATGATATGTCCCTGAATGGCTCTGCGTGGCACTCTATCCAGTTTCAGAATGCCAATAATTCCGTGCGCGCGACCGATGCGTTCATGCAGGCGGTGGCAGAAAAGAAAGACTGGCATGCCCGCAATATCATCGATGGCGCGATTGCCTGGACAAAGCCTGCGGGCGAAGTCATGCAGGAAATAGCGGATGCCGCCTGGCTGTGCGGAGATCCTGGCATACAATTCGACACCACCATCAACCGGTGGAATCCTTGTCCCGCTTCCGGTAGGATAAATGCGTCAAATCCCTGTTCTGAATACATGTTCCTTGATGATACTGCCTGCAACCTCGCCTCATTGAATCTGATGAAGTTCCGCAGGGAGGACGGCGAGTTCGACCCAGGCGCGTTCGCGCATGGCGTGGATGTCCTTATTACCGCCATGGAAATCATCGTGGGGAATTCCGGCTATCCTACGCCGACTATTACCCAGAATTCATTTGATTTCCGGCCATTAGGGATAGGGTACTCGAATTTAGGTTCAGTGCTCATGACGCGCGGCGTGCCCTATGACTCGGACGAGGGGAGAAACTATGCGGCTGCGGTGAGCGCGCTCATGTCCGGGCAGGCTTATCGCCAGTCCGCGCTCATTGCGCGGGAGCTTAAGCCTTTTAAATATTATCAGGAGAACCGCGAGCCGTTCCTCAACGTCATCAATATGCACCGCACGGCCGCGTGGGAAATCCATGAGGAAGGCGTGCCGGAAGACCTCATGGCCGCGGCCAGGGTGGCATGGGACGAGGCGTATGAGCGCGGCTATCAATATGGATTTAAGAATGCGCAGATTTCAGTGATTGCGCCCACCGGCACTATTTCATTTCTCATGGATTGCGATACCACCGGCATTGAGCCGGAAATCGCGCTCGTGCGGTATAAGTGGCTGGTGGGAGGCGGTATGATCAAGCTCGTGAACAATTCGGTGCCCGAAGCGCTCCGCCGCTTGGGCTACACGGAAGATCAGATTCGCGGGATCATGGCCTCTATCGAAGAAACCGATACCTTGGAAGGCGCGCCGTACCTTCAGGAGAAGCACTTGCCTATTTTCGATTGCGCGTTCAAAGCGCAGCGTGGCACCCGCTCCATCCCGTATATGGGCCATGTGCGGATGATGGCCGCGGTGCAGCCTTTTATATCCGGCGCCATTTCAAAAACAGTGAATATGCCGGAAAATGTCACACCGGAGGATATCGCATATGTGTATATGGAAGCGTGGCATTTAGGCTTAAAAGCCATTGCAATTTACCGCGACGGGTGCAAGAAGACCCAGCCCCTGACGACTAAGAAAGAAGCAGAAACCGGGAAAGCGCTACAAGAAAAAGTTGGGGCGCCAGGCCATACGCAAGCGCCAGAAATATTGGAGAAGGTGGTCGAGCGTCCTTTGCGGAAGAAGCTTTCCGATGTGAGGAACGCCATTACGCACAAGTTTACCATTGGCGGACATGAGGGGTATTTGACAGTAGGGCTCTATGAAGACGGCTTACCGGGTGAAATGTTCATTACGATGAATAAGGAGGGATCTACCCTGTCAGGATTGCTTGATTCATTCGCAGTCGCGATCTCGTTTGCTTTGCAATACGGCGTGCCTTTGAAATTCCTGGTAAAAAAATTCGCCCACGTGCGATTCGAGCCTGCGGGGTATACCAGCAATGACCGCGTCCGCATCGCTAAATCCATTGTCGATTATATTTTCCGTTGGATGGCGTTCCAGTTTCTGTCCCCTGAAGAGCTTATGTCGCTGGGATTGCAGACTCTCGAGGACCAGACGAACGGCGACACTCCTGCCGCGCTGCCGTTGCATGTAAAAGGGAATGGGAACGGAAACGGGAGTAGCCATGAACACAAAGTCCTGCAGAGCGAAATACGCGATACTGCCGCTTATGCGCCTATTGCAGTTGTCGCATCTTCCGCGCAGGAGCAGATTATGGTAGAGGAAAATATCGCCGTGTCGCTCACCCGCATGATCCAAAACCAGATGGATGCGCCGATCTGCGCCACCTGCGGTTCCCTCATGGTGCGGAACGCCAGTTGTTACAAATGCCTCAATTGTGGTGACACCAGCGGGTGCTCATAGGCGCTCGGAAGTGCCATTTGCAAACACGCGTCAGTGTCCCGCCAGCGCGGGACTGCGCTCCGCCTCACCAGCCCCAGTCCCGCTGCGGCGGGACACCATGCTAGGACTGGTTGCGGAGGGTTTGCGCAATGGCGCTTCCTCGCTTAGAGGAAGTATTGCGATTGATGTGAAAATATGATACGGTGGAGGCATGATCAAGGATAAATATCAGCGACAAATTTCCTCATTCTTGCGCAAGCGTTTTTCACCCGATGAGGTGAAGGCGCTTGTGTTTGGTTCTTCTTTAAGGAAAGACATATTCCACGACATTGATATAGGCCTTGTAGGGATGAAAGGGAATATCGATCCCCTTAAGCTTTCATATTTACGTGAAGATTTCGAGGAAAGTCTCATCCCTTATACGGTTGATGTAGTGGACATGAACAAAGCGGATGCGTTATTTAAAGACAAGGTAATGAAAGGAACAGTATTATGGCTGGAATATTAGAAGATAAATTGGCACAGTGCGGGGTGGCCCTTCTTACTTTGGAGGAAGCGTTGCGTGAAGAGAAGACAGAAATGAATCGTGATGCGACAATTCAGCGGTTTGAATATACCGCGGAAACATTTTGGAAAATATTGAAAGCATATCTGGAAGAGCAGGAAAAAGTGGAAGCTGCCACTCCTAAGCGGGTGATACGCGAAGCGCGGCATGTGGGTGTTTTAAGTGAGGAAGACGCGGAGATTGGCTTGCAGATGATTGAAGACCGCAATCAGTCCACGCATCTATATAGCGAGGTGACCGCTAATGAGATATATGAGAGGATTCCGCAGTATGCCGTATTGATACGGCGTACAGTGGAGTGGATACGCAATACAACTCGGCTTGAGTAAGGGCGCTTAAGCATTTAATGAATAATAAGGTGACTCATACAACGACATGTCAGGGTATTTCTACATCCTCTGGAGCGTTGCGATTGATACAAAAATATGATACAGTGGAAACATGATCAAGGATAAATATTTGCATCAAATTCGAGAAACAGTGGGGCGATTCAGCAGTGGGCGGGACCTGAAATTTTGCATCTATGGATCAAGTCTTGTGAAGGACAGGTTTGGCGATGTGGATATTGGTTTAGAAGGAGACGTCGAAGAAGGAGATGCGGGGAAGCTCAAAGAACTATTTGACAATTCCACCCTTCCTTATTTTGTGGATGTGGTGGATTTTAATCGTGTCGCGACAGGATTTCGGGAAAATGTGCTGCGCGGCAATATCTTATGGATAACACCTTCTCATTCAAATTGAGCGATTTTCGGGATGCGCTCGCCACCTTGGAAGAAGCCGTGAGCATGGAGAAGAACGATATTGTGCGGGATTCGGTCATTAAGCGCTTTGAGTATACTCATGAGCTTAGCTGGAAGACGGCGAAGCTGTATTTGCGCGAGCGGTACGGCAAAGACGTGTTTTCCCCGAAGGAGTGCTTTCGGGAATTGCGGCGGCAGGGCACCCTTTCTGACGAGGAAACGGAGTTGTCATTAACAATGTGCGATGACCGCAACGATAGCATCCACACCTACAAAGAGGCGCTTGCCGAAGAATTGTACGCCAAGATTGCCTCGTTATACGCAGGATTATTGAGAAAGATATTTGAGAGGGTTGAGGGGATAAAGAGTTGAGAAGGAATATATGGTGTGTTTTTACCACGCGATCTGCGGCGACACGTCAGGATGTTTATAAACCCTCTGGACAGGGGATAAAATCAGGCGCAAAATATAAGTGCGTTTACCTTGAGCGCCGCATGGGCATAAGCCTGCGCGTTTAGCATTAACAAACGAATTATGCCAGAAAGCTACCGCGATAATAGTGAGGTCAAAGTTGACGCTGATGCGTTATTAGCGACACTCGCAAAGGACGTAACAAAAGCGCAGGAAGAAATTAGCATGGCCCGCCAGGCGCAGGTGAGCGGCAAAATGGAGAGAATTGAAAATAACAGGGTTGAACAGGCCAAGTTTGAGGAATTAATAGGAAAGGCCGAAGAAGCTCAAGTGAAGATTAGCGACTTAGAATCGAATCCCGAGGTGTTGGAAAAAATACCAAAGGCAACTCTTTCGCAATTGAAGGACCTGATCGCGCGCATTCCTTGGATGAAAGAAGAGATTTCAAGGCTGGAAGCGGAGAGCGATGAAGCGCTCGCCGTTGAGGGAGTAGAAAGCGCCCGGCAGGTGGAAGCCGCGGGGGCAAATTATCGGAAGGATTTGGAGAAGTGGCTGGAGGGGAAGGAGGTTGGTGATGGAATCACGAATCTCGTTTCAGGTCTGGAAACATGGGGGGCAGAGAGGAGAAAAGCGTTTGAGAATCAGGAGAAGACACAGACGGCCATGAATCAGGCGGTTAGCGAGCTCTTTGATTCATTGGGTGGACTGGATTGGGAGGACAGAGTAAAGGATAACGACTTGCGGTTTTTATTTTTGGAGCTTAAGCAAAAAAATAACATAATAACGGGCACGTGGGGTGATGGGTTTATAAGACGGCTACAGGAGATAAGGGACGGCTATAAAGCATTCAGTAATAGAGAGGAAAAAGCGGTCATTAAAGAGGCGTTAGCTCTTGATCGTTTATTTCTTGCGGTTGACCGCAGTGCAAAAGAGTACCAACAGAGTGTTGAATCAGTGCGGGGATCGGATTCGAAGTTTAAAGAGATCGCGGGGAACTATAGCCGCATTCGTGATCAAGCACGAGATTATGAGCAGCAATCGTCTGCGCAATATCAGAATTCGGAGCGATATAAAAAACTTAGTGCGGAAGAATTAAGGGGGTTTGCCCCCACAGGATTGCTCGCTAAAAAAGTTGGGGAGAGATTCGAATCCTTGATTAAAGAGAAACTTAATGTGCAGGCAGGGCTAGGCGGCACTGAGGCGCGCGGTAAGCATCGCAGTTTCCGGGAGGTAGAACAAGACGGCAACCAAGGGGAGAAAACGTTGTTAAATGCCTATAGGAGGCTTCTTGATGAGGATAAAAATCAGGAGGCGTCTCAGTAACAGTAGAAAGGGGAGGTTTTAAAACGATTTTCACGCGGGGCAGGGAGTGCTCCGCGTTGTAATCAGTGCGCATAGCCATGAAGAAAAATGAGCCACAGGGATTAGTAATGGTCTATTACGGCGACGGGAAAGGAAAAACGACCGCCGCCTTGGGTCTTGCGATGCGGGCGCTGGGGAGGGGGTTAAACGTGGCGGTGTTGCAGTTTATTAAAGGTGAGCCGGGAGTGGGGAAAGGCATTACATGGGCAACTGGTGAACGAATTTTTGCAGCGGCCTTTGCCAAGTTCAAAGTTCAAAGTTCAAAGTTCAAACGTGAGGCGAAATTGGGAAATTTTATTATTAAAGTATTAGGTGAAGGGTTTGTAAAAATTCAAGGCGACCGGCGGCCTTTTGAGGAGCACAGAGAAGCGGCGGTGAAAGGGTTGCGCTATGCGGAAGAGCTGCTCCGTGAGGGAGAATTTCAAGTGGTAATCCTTGATGAAGCGCTGCGCGCGGTGGAGGAGAAATTATTTACTGCCAAAGATTTAATGAAAGTATTGAGGAGCAGAAAGAAGAGCGTGCATGTGGCGCTTACTGGGCACCATGTATCAAAGGAAATCCTCAAAACGGCCGATCTCGTGACAGAAATGCGGAAAGTGAAGCATCCTTATGATAGAGGAATTTTTGCAAAGATTGGTTTAGATTTCTAAAAACTCAACGATCAATTTTGGAAATTTGGATTTGGTGCTTAATTGGAAATTTGTCATTAGGTATTGGGATTTATTGGCAGAGATGTTATATGAATAAAAAGTTGATCTTTATTCACTTATCAATAATTGCTTTTGTCGGTATTTTAGTTACTGGCTGTTCTTTGCCCTGGCAAAAAGAAATACAGAAGCAAGAATCAGCGGAGCAGGCGACAGTGCAGATGGTGATTTTAAAGATCACGAACAAGGAAGCGAAAACGTACGAGTATCCCTTGGTGTATCAGAGCAACAGCACGGCGCTTGACCTTTTTAAGTGGGCGGGCGTGCCGGTGGAAATGAAAACGTATGATTTCGGCTCGTTTGTGGAGTCCATCAGCGGCGTGAAGGGCGAACAGGGGCGCTGGTGGATCTACTATCTGAATGGCGCTGCCGCGACTATGGCTGCGGATAAATATATGGTCAAGCCTGGCGATGTGGTAGAGTGGAAGTATGAGGAGGAGAGAGAAGGATTATGAGAATTTCAAAGCTCAAAGTTCCCGCCTGCCAAAGCCTGTCAACAATCAATGGGAGTAACACAATGTATCGTTTATTCTCAGTTAACGCAGCGTATTTTAATCAAAGGCTATGGCGGGCAGGCAAATGCCAAATGAAGCCCCAAGCCGCAAGTTCAAAAATACGTTTTGACATTTGTCATTAAGATTTTGTTATTCATTTGAACTTTGGATTTTGGACTTTGTCATTTGTTTATATGAAAAATTACGGTAGTCAAATTTTGTTTTCCTATCTTTTAGTGATACTTGGCGCTTCGGCACGCCTGCTTCCTCATGCGCCGAATTTTACTCCCATCGCGGCATTGGCGCTTTTTGGCGCGGTCTATTTAAAAAAACGCGACTCGCTCTGGGTACCCTTAGCGGCAATGGTTCTCTCTGACATTCTGATAGGCTTTTATCATTCATTCATCATGGCGTCAGTGTATGGGAGTTTTGTGCTTGTGGGGGTTTTGGGAATATGGTTGAGGAGCCGAAAAGGCAGCGCCAATAACGCAAGGGGTTGGTGGGGAGGGTTATTTGGCTGCAGCCTGTTGGGATCCACAATATTTTTCCTGATCACTAACTGGGCAGTGTGGGCGTGGGGAGGATTGTATCCTCATTCGTTCCAAGGACTTCTCTTGTGTTACGGCATGGCGCTGCCCTTTTTCCGGAATACGCTCTTTGGGGATTTGTTTTATGTGAGCTTGTTTTTCGGAATTGCCGAGTTGATGCCGGGGTTGGTGAGGCTCTTGAGGAGTAAGCATGTATACGCAGGCGAGCAGCGGTGATGGGGGAAAATGTGTAAGTTTGTGGAATGATAAACCCGCCCCGCATTTGCGGGGCGGGTTTTCCGTTCCGAAGCCTCATTCAAACGTGACGTTTGCTTTGAAATCGGTGGGAAGCGCTTCGATGAAGGTTTGCCCAGGCTTAAGCTGTACGGTGCGGCCGGTGGCGGTCGCATAGACGGTGGGGCCTTGGGATGAGCGCGTCCAGCGGGCGTTGATCTTTTTGCCTTTCGTGAAGATTATTGCGTCTCCTGCGCCCGCATATGAATAATCGATAAGCCCCAGTTTTTGCGGATCAGGGATATCTGCCATATCCCTGAATTCAAGGATGACGTTGGCAGGAGAGAGCGGCTTATTCGTTTCCGCATCGCGGTGCGGCTGGCCGCCGAGCATACGGGTGTATGTCTGCGAGGCTTCGTCATATTGATATGCAACCTTCATGGAAGCAAGGTTATAAGGAATGGCAAAGGAAGTGGTCGTGGAACCCTCAGGGGTAGTTGTGGCATAGGCCCAGCTGGGGAGCGCGGTAAGGGTGAGCGGCATGGCTTTATTTTCTGCGAGGGTTTCCAGCGCAATATAAGAAGTGAAGAGATTATGCGGCGGGGTTTGGGAAGTGCGCACAAACGCATTGCCGTTGGAGAATTCGTCGAGATTATAAACGTGCGGAATTTCTGTGTTGAGCATATCGAGCGCGCGCGTGCTGCCGCCAGAATGCACGAGAAAGGCATCCCAATCCTGTGCTTGCCGCACAAGGTATGGGCGGGCGCTGCGTATGGGTCCGATTCGGAGCGGTTTCTCTGAGGAGAAAAGCGCGAGCAGCCGCGTGACGCCGCCTTCAGTGAGCGATTCATACACGACATCTGCTTTTGATAAACCATATTGAGGGCGCGCTTCTGGCGTATTATCAATGACGATGGCAAAAGGTCTACGCGCTGGCGTTGCCGAAAGGTAGGGGAGGCCGGTAAGAGGATGGGCGCCAGGTGCAGCTTTTGGAGGAGTAGGGGCCGCATTGTGGGTAAGTGTTGAAATATTTTGCTGGGCAGCATTGTAGTAGAATAAATATGTAGAAAGATAGTATCCCGCAAATCCCACTAGGCATGATCCGAAGGTTATGATAATGGTGATGAGTATGGTGTGTTTCTGTAGCATGGAGCATTAAGTTAATATTTCACGAAGGCAAGGGTAGTATAGCGGAAAGCGTGAAGGGGATAAAACGCTTTACGGGATTAGGCGCGGTTTGCTATGATAAGGGCACTATGCCGGATTTGCCCGAAACGCAACGACTCGAAAAAATGGAGCAAATGCTTAAGGAGCATGATACCTTATTGCGCGCGCTGTACGTAAATTCCGAAAAGGTAAGAAAATATATATTTTGGGGGCGCGTCATGAGTGCGCTGTATCTCTTCCTCATCATCGCACCTCTCATTGCGGCAATCATATATCTCCCTCCCCTTATCCAGCAGTATGGGGACACTTATAAGGAACTGTTGAATGTCACAGGATCTTTGCAGAGCAGTGGAAGCATATTTGAGAATCTCGAGGGGCAATTAAAACAGTTTGAGCAAGGAAGGTGAACACTGAAAAGATTGGAAATATAATCCGATGTCGTCATTCCTGACCGTGACCAGGAATCCAGAAAACGATCGAAGTTCACGTCTGTGTATTGTTTCTGGATTCCCGCATTCGCGGGAATGACGTTTACTATTCACGATAGGTTTTATGTATGGATATAATAAATAATTCCAAGGTAACGTCACCCTCCCGTGCGGGAAGAACCGCGGTCGTGGTGGTGCTCATCAGTTTTTTTGTAGGGAGCATAAGCGGCGGGATTGCAGGATATGCGGCTGCGCTATTTTCCTCGTCGTCTTTTTTTGATTTTCTTCCCTTCGCTCTGCGAGCATCCCGCAGCGCCCTGCCGCAGGAGCGCGCTCAAATGAGGAACGAGGGCGGTGCACTGCCTTTGGCAGGAGCGGGTTTGAGCGAGGAAGACGCCACCACCGAGGTGGTGAAGCGCGCATCACCCGCAGTGGTTTCCATTATCGTGACGAAAGACCTGTCTAAGGTTTATTCCAACACGCCATTTTCATCGCCCTTTAACGATTTCTTTTTCCAGTTCCCCGGATTTCAATTTAATCTCCCCCAATTCCAGCAGCAGGCGCCGCAAGGCAAGCAGGAAGTAGGAGGCGGCACGGGATTCGTGGTTTCAAGCGATGGTCTGATCCTCACCAATAAGCATGTGGTGGACGACACAGAAGCGGAATATACCGTGTTGATGAACGACGGGAAACGCTATACCGCGACTGTGCTCGCGCGCGATCCGGTGCTTGATCTCGCGGTGGTGAAAATCGACATGAAAAACCTCACTCCTTTGAGTCTCGGCGATTCTGATTCCGTCAAGATCGGGGAAACCGTGATTGCAATAGGCAATGCCTTAGGCGAGTTCCGCAATACCGTGACCAAGGGGGTCGTTTCAGGCATCGGCCGCACCGTCACCGCATCCGGCACCGCAGACGGGAGCGAGGTGATCGAGGGCGCCATCCAGACCGACGCGGCAATCAATCCGGGGAATTCTGGCGGGCCGCTGCTTAATCTCCAAGGCGAAGTAATCGGCGTGAATACGGCCATGTCGCAGGCAGGCCAGCTCATAGGCTTCGCGCTTCCCATTAATGAAGCAAAACGCGTGATAGATTCCGTGGAAAGGTATGGCAAAATTATTCGTCCGTACGTGGGGGTGCGTTATGTTATGATTAATGAAGAGATTGCCAAAGCGAACCAGCTGCCGGTGCAAGAGGGCGCGCTCATTACCAGAGGCGAGCAGCGCACGGATCTTGCCATAATGCCGGGGTCGCCGGCGGATAAGGCGGGATTGGCGGAAAATGATATTATCTTGGAGCTTGACGGGCAGAAGGTAGATAAAGACAATTCGCTCGCGCGGCTTATCGCCCGGCATTCACCAGGCGACACTGTGACGCTGAAGATTCTCCATAAAGGCGAAGAGAAGGAGGTTAAGGTAAAACTCGAGCAATTTAAGGAACAATAACAAAGTAGAAGCCAGAGGACGACATCACTACGTCACTATACACCAACCGCTCCGATTCATATCGGAGCGGTTCAGCGTTTTAAAGGCGTGGTAAGGGCGTATAAAGGCTTCTACCTATTCATATACCTCTGCCTTTCCCACTTGGACACCTGCAGGAGGTGCTGTTCGCGGTAGTCGGTGATGTCTGATTCTGCCGCTTCAAGGAATTTTTCATAGGCATGGGGGCCGAGCGTGTCGCGTACGATGAAGTCTTCTTTCAAGGCGGTGAGCGCTTCATTGAGGCTTGCGGGGAGCGTGGTGATATTTTTCTGCGCGATATCATCATGGGTAAGATGGTAGATATTTTCTTCCACGGGTGGAGGGGGACTAAGGCGGTTCGCAATGCCGTCAAGCCCTGCGGAGAGCATGACGGCAAAGGCGAGGTACGGATTGCAGGACGGGTCGGGCGAGCGCAATTCCACGCGGGTGGAGGACTCTCTCCCGGGACTTGTGCGCGGCACCCTGATCCAGGCGGCGCGGTTGACTTGCGCCCAGCAAACGTAAATCGGCGCTTCATATCCGGGCACCAGGCGTTTGTAGGAATTGACGGTGGGCGAGAGGATTGCCGAGAGCGCGCGGGCGTGCCTTATTTGCCCGGCGACGAATGAGTGCGCGAGGTCTGACAGCCGATAATGCCCGTTTGCGTCGAAAAACGCATTTTCGCTGCCGCGGAAGAGGCTCTGGTGCGTATGCATGCCGGAGCCGTTGATGCCGAAATAAGGTTTGGGCATGAAGGTCACCGCGAGATTATGCCGCGAGGCAATGGAGCGGATGACATATTTTAAAGTCATCACATTGTCAGCAGTCTGCACTGCTTCGCCGTAGCGGATGTCTATTTCGTGTTGTCCGATAGCCACTTCATGATGCGCCGCTTCTGCGGGAATGCCCATGGCATGGAGCGCGAGGATGACCTCTTTCCTGAATTCTGTTGCAAGGTCCGTGGGCGCCGCGTCGAAATAGCCTGCGTGGTCATGGGGAGAGAGGTCCATGCCGCCGTCTTTGCGCTCCAGAAGGAAAAATTCTACCTCTGGACCGGTATAATAGGTATATCCTTGCGCGCGGGCACGCTGTGCCGCTTGTTTCAGTATCCAGCGCGGGTCGCCCGGGAAGGGCTGCTCTTCCTGATAGACGTCGCAGAGCATCCTGCAGGATTTGGTCGCGCCCGACGTCCACGGTAACAGGGAGTAGGTGCTGGTATCGGGCTTCAAAATCATGTCGCTCTCGAAAATGCGCACGAATCCGTCAATTGAGGATCCGTCAAACCATACGCCTTTCGAGAGCGCATGCGGCAATTCCGCAGGCGTGATCGTGATCTCCTTCAAGGATCCCGGCAAATCCACGAACTGGAGGTGGATAAATGAAACATTATCTTCATTCACCCGTTTGATGACTTCTTCGGGAGTCATACAATGCCTTTCTTCATCATTCTTTCAAAGTCCCCTCCAAAAGCAAAAAGAATGAAATAAATGGATAAATGTCTCTTTAAGGCTTGTAAAATATATTAGTCACCTTCAATTATCTCGACGAACTCTGGGGGGAGGAATCGAACCTCCACTAACTACGTTAACAGCGTAGCGTTTTACCATTAAACTACCCCAGAGTTCGGCGGACCAGCAGCGTGGCGTTGTATTACTCTCCTTCCAAGGCGGATCTCCGCCAGAGGCGGATGCGCCTAGGAGCACGCCTCAGGCGGAAACTACCACGGAAAAATCAAGACCTCCGTCCCTTATTGAGGGGCGGAGGCTGTGCTGGCGTTGGAAGAAACAGAAAGGGCGCGACCAGCTTCAGCTCCGCGTATAGGTATTATTATTGTTTCGATAAAACTTCTGTTTCATGTCCTTATACTAGCGTATCTGAAAAATGGAGTCAACCCTTATAATTGTTAGTATTCAGTGTTTTCCAAAATAAGCGAGTTATGGACACCACCCCTTGTCCCCTCCTTACTAAGGAGGGGATGGGGAGGTTTCCTTTGGGGAAAGGTGAATAGTTACTTATGGTTATGATGTCCGTTTTGTGATACGTTTACGTCAGACGTATCCGTTGGACGAGACGGGTTTCGTTGCCGTAACCCCATAACGAACATTAAGTATGAACGAACTTATTGACCGCATAAGGAATTTAAAAGGCAAGATTGAGCGCACATGGGCGTTTTTGAATTTGGACGAGAAGCAGAAAGAG
>MGER01000064.1:0-1869 GCA_001791465.1 Candidatus Uhrbacteria bacterium RIFCSPLOWO2_02_FULL_49_11
CTTGCGATCCAGTTTTTTAACGACAGAGACCTTTGGCTCGGGACTGGAAACATAATGCGTTCGGATGCCGCAGCGGTTGAGGTATTCAAAAATATCGTGGTTGGTTTGCCAATCCACCAGCGCTTTCCCTTCGATGGTGTCGTGCTTTAGACCATCGCCAGCGGTGATATCGTCTTTGAATTGCATGTAGACCAGCGCAGGGTCGCCGGGATAGGCGTAAATGATTTTTGTTTTGCCCTCAGCAATTTGAGGGCCTAATACTACTTCTGGCATGTTGCACCTCATGTTTTAGTCAAAAAACTTTAGGGATTTAAGTTTTTGTTTTTTTGTCACCTCCGTTTCTTTCTATTACTCAAACACAATTATATGGAAATACTATCTCGTTCAAGATACTCCTGCGTTGCATGTGCCACTTCGAGTGCCTTTTGTTCTGCGCGGCCTGTGTAGGAGAGAGGGTTCTCGAGTGCGTGCCAGACATGTATCGGTATTCGTTCTCGTATTGCATCGAGCTTATGCATTTCTAGAATTACCTGATGAATAGGTTTGCTTGGGGTGGCTTTTGGCACTACTTCATGGTTTATAAAGGCATGTGCATCCCCTTCAAAGCCAGCCTGTCGCAGTGCAAGCTGTAACGCTTCGGACATGAAAATGTGTTTCTCTTGAGCGAGATTTTTCTGCAGAGCTGTCTCGTCAATTTCCATTGTTTGAATCACTTTCAGTGTTTGCTCCAGCTGATATTGCGTGAGTACAACAATTTCGGGAAATTGACGTGATACAGAACTTCCAACGAGATCGCGCTGGTGTTCCGAATTCAGATTTGCCAGCACATTCTGATATGCATTTCTCACGAGAATATGTATCCCCTCAATATTCTCGTAAGTTATTGGATTCCTCTTATGTGGTGCTGTTGAGGAACCTGTTTGTTTCCCTGTGAACTGTTCACGCACTTCCCCAATTTCGCTTCGCATGAGATGACGACAGTCGCGCGCAAATTGCGCGAGTGCACCTGAGAGGAGCACGTAAGCGTGAAGGAAATCATCAAGTGGCTCAGGTGGCAGTATTTGGGTACTGATCAGAGCCGGTTCAAGCCCAACTTTCCTCAAGACACGTTCCTCAAAAGTTGGACTGATGCCTTGTTTGGTAAGTCCAAATAATAATTGGGCATTGTAGGCACCGACTATGCCAGTAAATTTTCCCACTAGTGAATCGGCTTTTTCGTTTAAGCGCAATGCGCAATCTAACCATCTTGCAAGTATGGTTGCTAACCAGAAACCGGCCGTAATGGGCATTGCGTGTTTCCCATGTGTTCTACCAATTTGTGGTGTCTTTGCATAACGTTCAACCTTCTCTACCATTAATACGAGAACGGTTTTGAGTGTTCGTCTCACTACCTCTTCATAAGATCTCCGATAGAGTAGAATCATGGCAGAGTCCCTAATATCGAAACTTGTTGCGCTAAAGTGAATCCATGGTTTGAGCCCTTCTGTATCTGAAGGAAGTCTTTCCATCATCACGTCTGTCAGTGCCTTAACATCATGTCGTGTTTTTCGTTCCTGTTCGTCAATCTCAGTGGTTGTGATTCTGAGAAGGGATTGACGAGTAACTGGACTGAGTGATTTCAGAAGTTTTGCTGGAATAATTTTAACTTCTGCCAATGAGTCGAGCAGCGCCAGCTCCAGCTCGATCATAGGCCGTACGAGATGATCATATCCAAAAAATTCCACCAAACTTAATGGCTGATATCTTGGATTTCCTGGCATCATGAAATTTTCCATGATACACCGTCCTTTCTTTGGATAAATTTTAAAGGTTCACTTTATGATTTAGTGTTTTTTAGATTAAGTTACATTATCACGAGATTGGCAAGAG
>MGER01000064.1:1898-15303 GCA_001791465.1 Candidatus Uhrbacteria bacterium RIFCSPLOWO2_02_FULL_49_11
GGGCGCCTCGTGAGTATATGGAGGGGATTGAATAGAAAAAGGGAAGGGACATTAATTCTACGATCGTAGAATTAATTGTCCTCGGATTTGCTCCTCCGACGCGAGGTCGGAATCCATGCTCGCCGAGCCTCTAAGACACTTTTTGCAGGCAATCCTCTCTAAAAGAGCAGAGTGGACTGATGGTTGAGGCGAGGAAAGTTTTTTGCGTGAGGAATGTATTATATGATAGAATAATGGAGACCTCCCTCATCCCTCCTTCGTAAGGAGGGAATATAACGGGTGGTTTCATTCAACTATGACTACTAAACCAAAACTTCTTCTTTATCTCGAAGGCACGATTCTGGACGATCGGGCCATTCTTTATCTAAAGGTCACCAAACACGACTCCGGCTACCTGCGGCGCTTGATAGAATCTTTGCCCGTCGAGGGCGCGGTGGAATTCTGCCAATCTATGCAGGAGCGGTTTGATCTTATCTACCTCGGACACCGCGGTGAAGAGCAGCGTAATGTATACCAGGAGTGGTTGCAGAAGCATGGGTTTCCGGAAGGCGAATTAATCGTGGGCGGTTATAAAGCAAAATTGCCGCAAGGCACCTCTTTCGCCATTGACGACCGCGTGCAGGACGCGGAAGACGTGTACTCGAAGCTGGGCATCACGTATATTCCGGTGAATGAATATTGCGCCCGTTGGAAAAAGGTGAGTGAGAAAATTCTAAATCCTGTTTAGGATTTATCACTAAGTCATGATCCCTATAAAAGACCACACTCCTTCGGGTAGATTCCCTTACGTGACCTATGGCATCATCGGCGCGAATGTGGCCGTGTTTGCGTATATGCTTTCTTTGGGGAGCGGGCTTGAGGCGTTCGTGGGAAGGTATGCGGTGACGCCTTATGACATCACCCGCGGCGTGAATGTGGTAAGCCTTTTCACGTCCCTGTTTCTCCACGGAGGGTTTGCCCACATCATCGGCAACATGCTCTTCTTAAACATTTTCGGGGACAACCTCGAAGACCGGCTGGGGCACGTGAAGTACCTTATGTTTTATTTGACCGCAGGGATCGCGGGGAGCGCGTTCCAAATTGTCATGGGCCCTGCTTCCACAATACCCATGCTCGGCGCGTCAGGCGCGATCGCGGGCGTGATGGGAGGCTACCTCGTGCTGTTTCCGCATGAGCGTATTGACGTGCTCTGGACGTGGGGATTCATGCTGTCCCGGGAAACCGTGCCTGCGCGCATGATGCTCCTCTACTGGATTTTTTTCCAGCTTCTTTCCGGCCTTGGCAGCCTCGGCATTGCGGGCGGCGGCGTGGCATTTTTCGCCCACATCGGCGGGTTTGCGTTCGGCTGGGGCACCATCAAGCTCTGGCGGAGGAACGTGTTGGTGCCGAGGGTGAGGGAGTAGTTTTCAGTTTGTCAGTTGGTCGGTTTATCAGTTGATCAGTCAATCAGTTAGTTTGTGGGTTTTTGAGTTGATGAGTTATTAGGGAGAGGGAAATGGAAGTTGGAATTTTGAAGTTGGAATTTAATTTTGAATAAAAAGCAAAAGCCGGACGAGAGTCGCGGCTTTTTGGAAGAGGTCAGTCATTCATGAGCTGGAGAATTTAAAAGTTGGAAGCGAGAACACAGAAGTCGGAGGATGGAAGATGGCATAAGATCGGATCGGATGGGAGTGATAAGACGGATAGGTTTGAATAGGACGGATAGGAACGGATAAGTCGAATAAGTGAGAATAGGACGGGTAAGATTGATAAGTTCAGTGGCGCAGAAAGAGGGGAAAGTGGTAAAATGGTGGCAGAATTGGATGGTTAACGCGTTACGCGGATATGCATAAACAATCAAATATCGCATGGGGCGTGAAGGTAGTGGCGCTCGAGCGCGCGGCGACGGGATTGGCGCTGCTGGCGGCTGCGTGCGCGCCTGCGGCAGTGATAGGCCTTGCGCGCGTTCGCACGAGCCTAGTCCTTGCGCCGCAGGTGAAGGTGTTATTATTTCTTGCAGGTGTGTTCGTGCTTGTTACTGCAGTGGGCCTGTGGAAGCGCAAAAAATGGGGGTGGGGGCTTATGGTGCTGCAAGCGGTTGTTGCCATGATGGGAGGCGTGGTGGGTACGAGCTTTGCCGCGGCATCGTGGCCTGATTATTTAGGGAGGTGGTGGGTCGCAGGGTTTGTCGCGGGCATTTTGCTCTGCATCACGGCGTTAGTGGCTCTGCTTATCGGACTATTCCAAATCAAGTGGTTTTTTTCGCAAGAAGAAGATGAGGATTTTCACAAAGGCAGTGGCAGACTGCTCATCATCGCGGTGTGTGCGCTTATTTTTGTGCGGATCGCGGCGTGGGGCGCGCTGAACGTTACGTTCTCCGCCGCGTTTGCGAATGCGGAAGATGAGGAAAATATTTCTGCGGCGCTCACTCAGTCGCTTGCCTATTGCGAGGCGCAAGAAGAAGGGGTAAAGCGCGATTCATGTTTTACGCAAGTGGCAATTGCCGCGGCAAGCGTGGGTGACGCCCTGCCCCTTGATTATTGCGCGCGCGTATCCCTGCAAGAGCCGCAATTGAAATTCTTGTGCATCGCATACGCGCGCCAGCCCGAATCCTGCGGTGCGTTTGGAAGTGCGCGCCAGCAAGCGCTTTGCCGCGGCCTGGTCATGGGCAATGCGGAGGAGTGCACAGCGATTGAAAACGCAGATGAGCAAGAAATGTGCAGGCAAATGGTGGCAGGGTATTTGGAGGAGGTGAGGAAGGAGATTGTAGGAGAACCCAGTGAGTAATTTCCAATTTTCAAATACCAATATTCCCGCCTGCCAAAGCCTGTCATGAAAGTTTGTACCGTTCCCATCCCCATAAGGAACGTGTGGCAATACGTCGATCCTTACACATAGGCTATGGCGGGCAGGCATTTAATTCTCAAGGTATCAATGATGCGATGTTTGAATATTAGGTCATTGGGATTTTTTTGGGAATTGAAAATTGAGAATTGAAAATTATTTTAAATAATATGTCCACCTCCATTCCCCAACTGCAGGATGCCGAGCGTTTAGACCTCGGCGGGTATACCGTCTATATAGTGAGCGCGACCCATGCGAGAAGCGAAGGGTACGTGGAGCTGCCGCCGGGCAAGGAGATGCAGCGACATCACCGCTCGGTCGAGGAGCGGCTGAAGCAGATCGAGGGCGATTCCGTGGTGACCGTGTTTGGGAACGACGGTGAGCCGGTTGTGCATGAACTGCCGCGCGGCGCGGAGCTTAATATCCCCGCGGTGACAGAGCATATCCATGCAAACCCTTATGGCAAACCCTCGCTTACCCATTGGCGGTTCGAAGGAGATATCATTGACACGCTCGAAGAGCAGAGGATGCTCGCGAAGAGGCTGGAAGAAGAGCGAAGTACGTGAAATGTAATGTCAAAGTTTAAAATCTAAAGTTCAAAGGAATGCCAAAATCCCAATGCCAAAATTTGAACTTTGACATTTGAATTCCATTTGGTATTTGAACTTTGGATTTTGGATTTGTACACGTTTTCATTGGGATGAGGTATATGATATGACCATAGCCTTTTCAAAAAAAAGACTATTCGAATATATAGGTCTCTTCCTTATTTTTTGTTTTATAGGCTTTGTGGTGGCGAGGGGTATATGGGCGACACGCGCAGAGGGGCGCGACCGGGGGCGACTCGATGATATAAAAGATATCCGCGTGGCGCTGCAGGAATATTTCAAACAGCAGGGATCCTTTCCCGCGGGTGGTCAGGTCACCTTAGGAAAGGATGGCGGCGGGCAGCTCTGCGCAGGATCTGCACAAAAAGGGTTTCTCGGATCAGACGAGAGTTGCGGCGAGGGAGTAGCTGTTTTTTTAAATCCCATACCCGCTGATGTTGACCCTGCGCGTTCTTACCAATACCGCGTACAGCCGGAAGGTTGCACCGATGCATGCGGCGATTATGAGCTTACCTTTTCCCTCGAATACGGCGCCGCAGAGTATAAGAAGGGAGCATATCTGGCGAATAGGGCGTTTATAATACCCCTAGCGCGTTAGCGCTCTGTATGCGGTCTCATAAAAGTTTAAAAAGTATTCAGGCAATTTTATTTGATATTGACGGCACTCTTTTATCAAGAATGCATGATATACCGACACTGCCCGTGCGGGACGCAATTAAGCGTACTCAAGATAAGGGCATTCTTGTGAGTATCGTCACCGGACGGGAAATTAACGGATTTGAATCTATTAATAAGTGGCTCGGTATTACCGCTCCGGTAGTGCTGGCAGGAGGCGCGCGTTTGTATGATCCGCTTAAGCAGAAGGATTTGTGGACCTGTTATTTTAATGCATCGGAAATAAAGGCTCTTATCTCGCTCTTACTTGAGCAGAATGCAGCTTTTTATGCTCATGCAGGCAGGATAAGATTTGAATCTTCTGCATATGCGCAGCTTATTGTGAATCTTGTGGACGAGTCTTTGGCGCAAGGTCGAACACCACGAAAGCGCACTCCGTCAAATGAACTGATACCATCGGCGCTTTCGTCACTCGACTTTACGAAGCTCACCTATTTGATTTGGAATTTGAAACCAGAGGCGCTCGATGAAGCGCGGCGCGTACTCCATCAATTTTCTGATATCGCGTATGCGGTCGTAGGTTCTCCGCGTAATGAAATGAGGAACGCGGGGATGGTCGGTGTTTACATTACCCATAGCCAAGCAACCAAACAGCACGGTGTATTCGAGCTCTCCAAAGTAACTGGGGTGCCGCTGCAGAATATAGTGGGAGTAGGGGATGAAGAGAATGATTTTCCCCTTCTCATGGCGTGCGGCTACAGGGTAGCAATGGGCAATGCAGTTTCCTCCCTGAAAGACATAGCTCATTTTATCGCGCCTTCTGTCGAGGAGGATGGCGCAGTCCAGGTGATTGAGATGATATTAGAAGCACAAGATACTGACTAACCGCATATCACTCCATGAGTACACTATTTGTAGCGTCGCAGCCTGTCTGCGCAGGCAGGCTTGTCTGCGACATGGTGGGTGGCAGACCCCAGTAGTAGAAGCTGCGCTTCACTACGGGGCAAGTATACTGCAACGTTACAGTCGTACCTATGTGCCTAGTAAAATTATGCGCATTACTCCAATACAAACTAAACTTATTAGGCTAAATGATGATTTGGTAAAAATCGTTATCAAAGCCCTACCGAGAGTGAAAGAGGGCAGCGTAATTGTTGCTACTTCAAAAGTGGTCAGTCTTTCCGAGGGAAGAGTGGTGAAAAAAACCGGAGTAACATTGGAAAAACTGGTGCGAAAAGAGGGAGAAAAGGTGTGGCCAAGTAAGCACTGCTGGCTCGCATTAAAGGACGGACTGCTTATACCCAATGCAGGCATTGACGAGTCCAATGCGTTTGGCGGATTTATCCTGTGGCCCAAGGACGCCTATCATAGCGCAAGGCGTTTGCATAGTGCGTTCACGCGGCAATACAAAGTGAAACGGCTCGGCGTGCTTATCACTGATTCATGGACCATGCCCTTGCGGCACGGGGTGATCGGGATAGCGCTCGGATATTATGGATTCGCGGGGCAGAGAAATTATATTGGCAAGAAAGATTTAATGGGCAGGCGCTTGCGGATGACTAAGGTCTCGGCCGCAGACTGCCTTGCGAGCGCGGCCGTTCTTGCGATGGGCGAAGGGAATGAGCGCACGCCCGTCGCGGTCATCGAGGATGCGCCGGTAACGTTTATTACCAGAGGCGAAAAAGGTAAATTGAAGATTCACCCACAGGATGATATCTATACGTCAGTGCTGCGAATATGAAATGGACCGCGGTCATTGCTCTTAGCATTCTATTAGGGATAGCGGTTGCGTATCGATTAAGCCTCCCTATTCCGGAGGATTCTTTTTATAGGATTGATAGGACGGATAAGACTGATAGGTCGCATAAGACAAATATTATTTCGGATAAGGCTGATGGAACGAATAAGTCGGATACGGCGGATATGTCGGATATAATAGATGAGACTGAGAGGGCGGAGAGGCCGGATAACGTCGTACTGCCGGTTCCTTTTCAGCCGCAGGCGCCGTTCGGCGACTGGCGGGAGCCGTGGGGAGAAGCGTGCGAAGAGGCTGCTTTGGTGCTCGCAAACCGTTTCGCGCATCATTTGGAAACGCTTACCCAAGCAGAAATGCGAGATGAAATTTTAAGATTGGTTGAATATCAAAATGAACATTACGGTGATTATAAAGATTCTGACGCGGCGCGGACGGCGGGGATAGGGAGAGCGGTGTATGGGATTGAGATGGAGGTGAATGAAGTGAGGGATGCGGGGGAGGTGAAGGAAATATTGAAAAAAGAGAATTTAGTGATCGCGCCGATGGCAGGGCGGCTTTTGAAAAATCCTTATTTCCGCCAGCCCGGACCCTGGTACCATATGATTGTGGTACGCGGATTTGACGATGAGAAGCAGGAATTTATTACTAATGACGTCGGCACGCGCCGCGGCGAAGGGTTTCGTTATTCTTACCCTGTGTTCTGGAATGCGCTCCACGACTTTCCCGGAGAAAAAGAAATGATATCGCAGGGTGAAAAGAAAATAATAATAATTAAATCTCAAATCCCAATATCCAATTTCCAATAAAATCCCATCCTTCGACAAGCTCAGGATGACAATTGTCATGCGAGAGCCTAAGTCGAACCATTGTTGGTCATTGGGCATTGTGTATGTTGAGACGTGCAAGACGGGAGTATAATAATTTGTTATACTATTTTCATGCAATTAAAGGATATTCGAACGGTAAAAGACCTCGCGAGTAAGCGCGTGCTGGTCCGCGTGGATTTCAACGTGCCGCTGCGCCCGATGAACGGCGGGTATGAAGTTGATCCGCACGGCGACTGGCGGATCACGCGCTCTTTGCCCACCATTACCTATCTCATGGCGCAGGGCGCGGTCGTGGTGCTCCTCACCCACGTAGGAAGGCCCAAGGGGATAGTGCGCGAAGAGCTGCGCGTGCGCCCCATCGCGCATTGTTTGAGCGCGTTGTTGAACGAGCAGCATATTCCCAATGAAGTGATGTGGACCAATTTTGAACGCGGCGCCGTGCCGCCTTCATTAGAGAGAGGTAAGCGCACCGCGCTTCTTTTGTGCGCGCCGGACTGCGTAGGGACCGCCACGGAAGAAGTGATAGACCACGCGCGGCCGGGCGACCTTGTGCTTCTTGAAAATGTGCGCTTCCACCCTGAAGAAGAAGCGAATGACGCGGAGTTCGCGCGCTCGCTCGCGCACAGTGTGGATTATTTTGTGAATGACCAATTCTCCGCGTCCCACAGGAAACACGCATCGGTCTCTGCCATCACCGCACTGGCGCCGAGTTTTGCAGGCGCGCTGCTTATTGATGAGGTCGCGCATTTAAGCGCGCTCGTGGATAATCCTGCGCATCCCTTTACGCTCATTTTAGGAGGCGTGAAACTGGAAACAAAACTGCCGATCATAAAAAATATGCTGCCGCGCGTGGACGCGCTCTATATCGGCGGCGCGGCCGCCAATACAATACTCTCCTACCAAGGGAAACCCGTCGGACTTTCGATGACCGTGAAGGGATTTGAAGAGGCGTTCTCCTATCCGGGGTGGGGAAAAGTGCATCTGCCGGTTGACGTCACGGTTGCGCAGGATGCCAAAGGGAGAGGCTTGCGCCATTGTTCAGTGGATGAGGTAAGGCACGACGAATACATTTACGATATTGGCCCTCAAACCGTGCAAGCGATGATTGCTTCCGCTTCGCGCGCTCGTCTCACGGTATGGAACGGGCCTCTGGGCTATTTTGAAGTGCCGCAGTTTGCGCGTTCAAGTATCGAGCTTGCGAAAAATCTGGTCACAACGCCATCTTTCACCGTCATCGGCGGAGGGGACACTTTGGATTTGGTGGATCAGGCAGGCGTGAGAGACCGGTTTGGATTCGTATCTACCGGAGGAGGAGCCATGCTCTCTTTTCTCTCTGGAGAAATATTACCAGGTTTGGAACCATTAATAGTACATACCTAGCGCTAGCCTTAAATTCAAATGACAAAGTTCAAATGTCAAATGAAATCCAAAACTAAAATGTCAAAGTTTGATATTTGGATTTTGAAATTCCTTTGAACTTTGGATTTTGAAATTTAAATTTATTAATATATGCTTCCCAAAAAATTCTCTATTAAAAATATTCACGCCCGGGAGATCCTTGATTCGCGCGGCAACCCGACCCTTGAGGTGTCCGTCGCGCTTGAGAGCGGCATTGTCGCCAAAGCAGGAGTGCCCTCAGGCGCATCCACGGGTTCGCATGAGGCGGTAGAATTGCGGGACGGGGACGTGAAGCGCTACCGGGGAAAGGGAGTCTTGCGCGCATCCGCTAATGTCGCCAAGATAGGCGCGCGCCTCAAAGGCATGGATGTGCGTGACCAGGAGCGTATCGACGCAACCATGCTCGTGTTTGACGGCACGCCCCAAAAGGCGCGCCTTGGCGCCAACGCCACTATTGGCGTGTCCTTTGCCTGCGCGCGCGCAGCGGCGGATACGCAGAATATCGAGCTCTTTGAACATTTACGCGCATTATACCAGATGCATTTGGTAAAGAATGGTCGAGGTATCGATATATCGATATATCGAAATATCGACATGTCGAAATGTCGAAATATCAGTAGACTGCCGACGCCGATGTTCAACATATTCAACGGCGGCGCGCACGCGGATAACAATCTTGACGTGCAGGAAATAATGATAGTGCCTTTGTGCGGAAAAAGCGCGCGGGAAAAAGTAAGGGTGGGGGCGGCGGTGTTCCAGTCTCTCGGGGTGGCGCTCAAAGAGCGCGGGTATGATACTGATGTGGGGAATGAAGGCGGATACGCGCCGAACGTAAATTCAGTCATGCAAGCGTTTGACCTGGTGGTGGAAAGCATCATACGCGCTCGATTGAAGCCGGGAAAGGATGTGGCAATGGCCCTTGATATCGCGTCGTCGTCGTTTTTTGACGAGCGCCACCGCCATTATCGCTTCAAAATAGACGAGAATTATTTCAGCGTTGACCAGATGATCTCGCTCTATCATGAATGGATACGGCGTTATCCTCTCATTTCTCTGGAAGATCCGCTCGCGGAAGACGATTTTGAAGGGTGGGCGCGCTTGACGCATGAATGCGCCACGTTCACAGAACGGAGCGTGTCAGGAAAGGTACTCAGCCATCGAACGTCTCTGCCTCACTTCAGGCCGCTCATAGTGGGCGATGACCTGCTCACCACCAGTGTGACGAGGTTGGATCGCGCGGCAGTCATGGGGTCATGCTCAGCCGTGATTGTCAAGCCGAACCAGATCGGCACGCTTACCGAGTCATTCGCCTTTGCGCGCAAGGCAGAAGGGTATGGGTTCCCCCGCATCGCATCCCACCGTTCCGGCGAAACTAACGATGACGCGCTGGTTGATTTTGCGGTCGCCATAGGCGCTGAATACCTGAAAGCAGGCGCGCCCTCGCGGGGAGAGCGCGTGGCAAAATATAACAGATTGATGGAGATTGAAGAAACATTAGAATCTGGAAGATAGAAAAAGACTCTGATTAATAAAATATGGCAATGGATAAATCTTACTCGCCTTTAGTCCTCGTCATCATGGACGGTTTTGGTATTGCCTACCCCGGGCCGGGAAATGCCGTGACGCTTGCGAAAACCCCGACGTGGAAGCATTTGTGGCAGGATTTTCCCCACACCGAGCTCGCGGCGAGCGGCGAGGCGGTAGGGCTCTTGCCACATCAGGAGGGAAATTCTGAAGCCGGACACCTGAACATCGGCGCGGGCAGGGTGGTGCCCCAGGACCTTGTCATCGTGACGCAGGCGATTCGCGACGGCACGTTCATGAAAAATCCCGCGTTTGAAGAAGCGGCCCAGCACCTCAAAGCGCGGCGCGGCCGTCTCCACCTGGTGGGGCTCCTCTCAAGCGATCAGAGCGCCCATTCCAACCCCGAGCACATCAGGGCGCTTCTTCGTTTCTTCAGGTCTCACCAGGTAGGGCCGGTGTTTTTGCACCTTTTTACCGACGGACGCGATACGCCCCAGTTTGCCGGCATCACGTTTTTGAAAGATCTGCAGCTGGAGCTTGAACCGCATGAGAAAGTGGCCACGATTATGGGGCGTTTCTGGGGCATGGATAGGAAGAAGGAATGGTCGCGGACCGAACACGCGTTCAGCGCCATTGCGTGCGGCACCGGACTCGCGTCTCCCGATGCAACGACTGCCGTGACCAGCGCGTACGCGCGCGGCGAATCGGATGAGTTTATCCAGCCCACGGTCATCGTGGAGCGCAATCGTCCCATAGGAGTGGTGGAAGACAACGATGCCGTCGTATTTTTTAATGCGCGGTCGGATCGCGCGCGGCAGCTCACCAAAGCGTTTGTGCAGTCGGCGTTCAATAATGCGAATCCGGGCGCATTTGTGCGGTGCCGCGTGTATAAAAATTTGAAATTTATCGCACTGACTGATTTCGGGCCTGACCTTGGGAATATTCTTACCGCATATCCGTCACCCGATTTGCGGGATACGCTGCCGATGGTATTGAAAGAGAGGCGTCAGCTCTACATCGCGGAAACCGACAAATACGCGCATCTTACTTATTTTTTCAATGGAGGATATTCCAGCCCGGTGGGGGGCGAGCATAGGATTCTCGTGCGCTCGCCCGAGGTGAGCTCATATGACCAGTCGCCGGAAATGTCTTCTGATGAAATCACCACGGTGGTGGAGCAGAATATTATAAATAGCGTCTATGATGTCATTGTGATAAATTACGCGAACCCCGACATGGTGGCGCATACGGGAAACCTCCAGGCGTCCATCAAAGCGGTGGAAGCGGTGGACCGGTGCCTGAAGAGGCTCTTGAAAGTCGTGAAGAAAAAGAAAGGGGTGCTGGTCGTGACCGCAGACCACGGCAATGTGGAGGAAGTGATCAACGAATCAAGCGGGCAGCCTGATACGGAACATTCGGTGAATCCCGTGCCGTTTGTCCTGTGCGATTTTCGTGTCCCTGCCCACGCGCACCTTGCGTTGCGCGAAGGAGGGAAGCTTGCGGATGTGGCGCCGACAATCTTGGAGCTTTTTGCTATTCATCAACCGGAGGCGATGACGGGAGAAAGCCTCATCGTGAAAAATCCCAAGCTCAAAGTCCAAATGTCAAATGAAGTTCAAAGCCAAAATATCAAAGTTTGAACTTTGGATTTTGAAATTTGAAATTTATTAAGATATGTCTCGTCCTCGTCCCGTGGTGCTCATTATCTTAGACGGTTGGGGAGTTGCTCCCCCGAGCCGCGGCAACGCTATTGCGCTTGCGAAGCATGCCAACCTTGACCGGTATGTTCGCACCTACCGCAGCGTGACGCTGCAGGCCGCAGGCGATGCGGTGGGCGCGCTATGGGGCGAAATGGGGAACTCGGAGATTGGCCACATGAACATCGGTTCCGGCCGCATCGTTTACCAGGAAATCCAGAGGATTAATAATGCCATACGGGACGGCTCTTTTTTTAGCAATCCTGCGTTTGGAAAAGTGATCGGGGGGGTGAAAGAAAAAAAAGGCACGCTCCATATCGCCGGATTAGTCTCCACCGGCCATGTGCACGCCTCGATAGAGCATTTTACGGCAGTGGTGGAGTGCGCGCGCAGGAGGGGAGTGGACCGCATCGCCTGCCACGTATTTTTGGACGGGAGGGATGCGCCGTACGCGAGCGGCAGGGGGAGCGTGGAAGCCCTTGCCCGCAGCCTGCGCGAAGGCGGGTCTGGGGAAATTGCAAGCGTGTCGGGGCGGTGGTGGGCGATGGACCGCGATAACCATTGGGACCGCACGCAAGAGGCGTATCGCGCGATTGTTGGGGGCGAGTCAGCGCATACGGCAACCGACCCGGTTGAGGCAATAAAGCAGTCATATGAGCTGCATGTCTATGATGAAGAATTCCCGCCTACGGTGATTTTGAAAGAGGGGAAGTCGGTGGCGCCCATCAAAGAAGGCGATGGCGTCGTTATTACGAATTTCCGCGCGGACCGCGCGCGTCAAATCACCCAAGCGCTCTCGCTTCCTGCGTTTACCAAATTCGAACGCCCCACGCATCCCTCCAGCCTCTTGGTGGCCACCATGACACAGTATGATGCCCACCTTCCGGTGCTCGTCGCATTTCTCCCACAGGAGATTACCCATTGCCTTGCAGAGGTTATTTCCCAAAAAGGACTCACCCAGCTGCACATTGCGGAGACCGAGAAATACGCCCATGTCACTTATTTTTTAAACGGCGGCAAGGAAGATCCTTATCCGGGGGAGCAGAATATCCTCATTCCCTCGCCCGCAGTCCCTTCTTATGACATGCAGCCGGGCATGTCAGCCGCGGAAATCAAGGACAAGGTGATCGCTGCCATCACCGAGCGTGTCTATGACGTCATCATGCTTAATTTCGCAAATGCGGACATGGTGGCGCACACCGGCAATCTCAACGCGACTATCGAGGCGGTGGAAATTCTTGATCTGATGCTCGGGGAACTGGTGGATGTGATTGTGAAAGACGGCGGCGTCGCCGTGATTACCGCGGACCATGGAAATGCGGAAGGGCTCTTGAAACCCCAAACCGGCGAGATAGACAAGGAGCACTCTGCAGAGCCTGTCCCTTGCATTATCGCGGGCAAGGGGCATGAGCATGGAGGTTTAAAAAATCTCAATGATCTTGCTACGCTTAAACCCTCAGGGGTGCTCGCGGACGTCGCACCCACCATATTGAGCTTGCTCGAGCTTCCCCAGCCGGTGGAGATGATTGGGAGAGCGATAATTTGATAAATTCCAAATCACAAATTACAAATTCCAAACGTTTCAGCATTTGGACATTCGGAGTTTGAATTTGTTTGTGATTTGGTGCTTGGTGCTTGGAATTTCTCACTTTTTATGGATTTCATTGATGCGCTAAAAAGCCTCGACCACTTCCTTTTCTTCACCCTCAACGGACTTGCGGGCACGTCGGCGTTTCTTGACATGGCCGGGATATTTGCGGCAAAGATGCTTATATGGATAATGGGCATCGCGGCAGTGCTGTCGTTGGTATTCCCCGGTTCGCGCGCACCTTCCGAGGCAATTATTGCCCCTCCTTTGAGGCGCTGGTTTTTCCCTTCTGGCACACCGCGCGCTCCGCGTACCATTTTTATAGACGGGAAAAAAGTGTTGCGCGGCGTATGGGCGCTCGCGGCCACCGCGCTGAGCGTCATATTGGGCGGGGGAGCAAGGCAGATATTAGCGGGATTATTCGGCAGGACGAGACCATATCTTTACGAGGGTGTCAAAAATTTATATACGAGCGGCGCCGCGGACCACGCGTTTCCTTCCGGCCATACGACTGTGGCGTTTGCGTTCGCGTTTTCCGTCCAGTTTTACGCGCCGAAATATGGCCCCCT
>MGER01000064.1:15361-18424 GCA_001791465.1 Candidatus Uhrbacteria bacterium RIFCSPLOWO2_02_FULL_49_11
TACTATTAGGTTATGGGGCAGCCATTGTCGCAAGGGAAACTATTAAAATAATACAAAAGCATAAAACGTTGTAATTTTCAAAGCTCAATGTTCAATTTTTAATTAATTTTCAATGCATCAATATTTCAATGTTTGAAAATTGAATCATTGGAGCATTGATTGAAAATTGAGAATTGGAAATTGAAAATTAATCTACTTTATGGAGTATTCGAAAGAACATCTCTATCCCATTATCCTTGCGGGCGGCGTGGGTACCCGGCTGTGGCCCCTTTCCCGCACCCGCGCCCCCAAGCAGCTCCATTCTTTTTTTGGCCCTTCAACCCTGCTCGAGCAAGCCTATAAAAATCTAAGGCGGGGATTTCCACGGCGCGCGGTGCATGTGTCCACGAATGCCACATCTGCCGCTGCAGTCCGCGCGCTGCTTCCCCAACTGCCCGCGCAAAATCTCATCATAGAGCCGGTGCGCCGCAATACGGCGGCAGCCTTGGGGTTAGCCGCGGCCGTCCTCTTAGACCGCGATCCGGATGCGATGCTCGTGACCGTGAACTCCGATGCGTGGATTGGAAATCCGGACGCATTCTTAAAAGCGATTGAGTTCGCGGCGCGCATTATTAAAGAACGCAAAGACCATACCGTGCTGGTGGGGATCAGTCCTACGTATCCGGAAACAGGCTATGGCTATATCGAAATGGGCTTGCCCGTCGTGAAATACGGGAATCTCGAAGCATTCACCGTGAAATCGTTCACGGAAAAACCGTCCTTGAGCCGCGCCAAGCAGTACCTTTCGAGCTGGCGGTACCTCTGGAACCCCACGGTGATTACCGTGCGCGCCGACCATCTGCTCTCCCTTTATCGCATGCATCTGCCGAAGGTCTCACAAGGCCTTGAGCGAATTGCCAAGGCGCTCCATTCGAGAAACGCTGCGGCAACGGTGAGGCGCGCGTTTCAAGCGCTCCCTTCGATCTCGTTTGATTACGGGATTGCCGAGAAATTGGAGAATAACGTTTTGGTCATTCCTGCGGAATTCGGCTGGGCGGACGTGGGCAGCTACCGCACGGTGCACGAGATTTTGTCCGGCCGCACGCGGAAAAACGTGGCGCGGGGAAAGTGCGTCAGCATCGACGCGGAGAACAATCTGATATTGCCTGAGCGGAATAAGCTCGTGGCATTGATAGGAGTGAAAAACCTCGTCATGGTGGAAACGCAGGACGCCATACTCCTGTGCCATAAAGAACGTTCGCAGGAAGTGAAGAAGATTGTGGAAATGTTGCAGAAGAAAGGAATGACACAATACCTGTAAATCCCAATAACCAAATCCCAAATTCCAAATAAGCTCTAAATCCCAATTGCCGATACCCAATTAGTGTAAAAAGTTTCAACAAATGTTTGAGATTTGAGATTTTATTGGAAATTTGAAATTGGGGTTTGGGATTTTTTCATAAATTATGCCTCCTAAACGAAAAAAACTGCGTTGGCTGCTCCCTGCGATTCTGGTAATTTTCATTTTTAGCTCTTTTTTTATATTTCAAGGAATGCGGCCGCCTGCGGGAAGAAATGCGCCGCTCGCATTCACCGTGGCGCCGGGACAGGATTTTATTGAAATAGGGAAAGCCTTGGAGAAAGAGGGCGCGGCAAGGAGCGCGTTTGCGTTTTCTCTCTACTCTTTTGTGTCGGGTTTAAGAACAAAATTTCATGCAGGCACGTATGTGATTCCCGCAGATGCTGGCGCTGCCGCGATCGCGCGCCTGTTCGCGCAAGGGGAGGGGATTCCAGAGCGCACGGTGACGGTCATTGAAGGGTGGACTTTAGATGAGATTGACGCATATTTGGCAGAAGAAAAAGTATTTGCCAAGGGCGCGTTTGCGGCGGCGGTGAAAAAGATGCCGGTCTTATGCCCGTTTTCTGAAAACGTCTGCTCGCTTGTTGTAAGCATTCCCAAAAAATCAAATTCCTTGGAAGGTTATTTATTCCCTGATACTTACCGGCTTTACCTCGACGCGAGGCCGGAAGATCTTATTGAAAAAATGCTCGATAATTTTTTGGATAAGACAGGGAGTGAGGCGCTTGCGCGCAGTCTTGAAACTTCGACCCATTCCCGCCATGAGATTATCACCATGGCGTCCGTTATAGAAGCGGAAGTGCCGCATGAGGCGGATCGCGCGATTGTGTCAGGCATTTTTTGGAAACGCATTGACGCCGGGGTCCCCTTGCAGGCGGACTCGACCGTGAACTATGCGACAGGGAAAAGCGCGCGCGCGGCGTCTCTCAAAGACCTTAAATTCAATTCTCCGTATAACACGTACCTCTATCCTGACCTGCCGCCCGGGCCTATTGGCAATCCCGGCATTTCCGCCATCACGGCGGCATTAAACCCTAAAGAGTCACCCTATTGGTTTTTCCTGTCCCGCGAGGACGGGACTACGGTTTTCTCTAAGACCCTCGACGAACACGCCGCCGCGAAGGAGAAATTTTTAAGGTAATTGTTCCTAACATTGTAGCGTGGCAGCTGGTCTGCCACACGGCCGGCTGAGTCGGAGACCAGCTCCGACGCTACAGTCGAATGAATTGATGTAATGTAGCGTGGCAGTTTATCTGCCACCAAGTCGCAGGTTGCGACGCTACGACTATGACATTCCATAAGGCATTGAGGATGAAGGATTTTGATTATCGAGGATCGTATCTGTATTTCGTAACGATCTGTACCGATAACCGTAAACGATTGCTTATAGGACTTTTACGAGGTGTATTAGCAAAACGTTTAAAAGAAATGGAGACACGCTTTTCTATTACCGTTGATACCTCCGTTGTAATGGCGAATCATATTCACATGATAGTGTGGATATCATACATGGAAACATCACTGCCGAGAATCCTTCAAGCGTTTAAATCTATTACTACGAGAGATTTTTGGGAGTGGGGTGGGAAGGGGAGGTTATGGCAAAAGGGATATTGGGAGCATGTGATTCGGAATGAGCGTGCATTAGAAAGAATACGTGCGTATATCATGAATAATCCTGAACAGGAACGGTATGATATTGAAGCGTTATATCACGAGTCGAGTCG
>MGER01000064.1:18484-18885 GCA_001791465.1 Candidatus Uhrbacteria bacterium RIFCSPLOWO2_02_FULL_49_11
CCGGCTGAGTCGGAGGCGAGCTCCGACGCTACAGAATTGATTATGTGGATAAACCCCCTTGATTTAAGCTGGATTTGTGGTACGGTTACCTTGCCCACAAGTCCGTCTAATATAAATACAAAAGAAAAATAAAATTCACTAAGCGTTCTCGTTGGATACGGGAGTCAAAAACAAAAATATTTTCTTTTAGAAAAAGATAGACAAGTGAGCATAGCTCTTTTTAATTCACGCGGTAACACCAAAGAACCCCTAGTTATAGGAGGTTGTATGTTACGCTTCATGACCCTGCTGGTCATCGTAATGATCACTCTGGCTGTTTTGCCACCTCCCGCGATCGGGAATCAGAACGTGGTCATGACGATTATGGCAGGTAACACCAACGTCGCGGCCGATGGTATCGG
>MGER01000065.1:0-18060 GCA_001791465.1 Candidatus Uhrbacteria bacterium RIFCSPLOWO2_02_FULL_49_11
GTCGCGACCGCGCTCATTCCCATTATTTATTTCGTCTTCAACATAGTCTTTGCGGGTTTTTCCTACCCCTTAGGCAGGCTCTCTGACAAAGTAAATCGCAAGACGCTCATCATCGCGGGATATTTTATTTTTATTCTTGTATACCTCGGGTTTGCTAATGCGACCGCCCCATGGCATGCGTGGGCGCTGTTCGGGGCTTATGGGCTCTACTTCGCCTTCACCGAAGGTATACAAAAAGCGCTCGTCGCCGATTTCGTTCCTGAAACATTGCGCGCGACCGCCTATGGCGCCTTTAACACGCTGACTGGACTCGCGCTCCTGCCTGCAAGCATTATCGCAGGATACCTATGGCAACGCTTTGGCGCTCAAGCCCCATTCCTCTGGGGCAGCTGCACTGCCGTTGGCGCCATCTTCTTATTTCTTCCGCTTTTCTCCCCTCAGTTAGGCCTCCCTTCGATCGGCACTAACCGCAGATAAATACAGATGTTGAAATGTTAATACAATAAAAAGAACTCTCTCCCTAGGGGGAGAGAATTCTTATTTTCAGCAACGCCGTTGCCTGCAAATTCATCATTACTCGGCGAACCTCTGCACCATCGAGAACTCACGAGATTACTCGCCCGAGCCGTTAATTTATTGTAAAGGCTGCGTGCTCGGTTGGCCTGCGCTCGTAGCGGGCACTATTTGTCCTTGCATCATGCCTTGGCCTAAATCAGGCTCATTCATGATTTCCTGCTTTTCAAATCCTTGCGGTAACTGGAAATTATAATTCACTCCCTTATCGGCGTTCACCGTTGGCATATATTCAGCGCCCCCGCGCAGTTCATCCAGCGTATCAGACAGCTGCTGTTTGGTGTCAAAAACCGTTTCTACCTTATCCACCATGTCTTCGGCAGTGAAATTTTTAGAAGCGACTAATTGCTTTAACTCGTCAACCTGCGTTTTGAGTGCGGCGAGCAATTCATCCGCGGCGGCGGTGTCAATTTTCTTGCTCTTCAATTTTTTAATCTGCTGTTCAAAAGTTTTTATCTCCTGCTTCGCAGTCGTTAATCCCTTGCTGACGTTGAGCGCCATTTCCACGGAAGTGCGCGCGTTCTTTACATTATCCATCTGCCCGTAAAAATCATTCTCAATCATTTCCAACGCGCCTTCTGGGTCTGTCGCGCTCAGCGCCTTGGCGTCCGTAAGCGCGGTGCTCAAAAGAGTTACTTCCTGCTTATATTGACCTAATAATTCAGTGAGGTCCACTTTCTTGTACGCCTTCACTTGTTTTTCAATACGAGTCACATACGTATTTACAGACTTCATATCCTTATCTGCCTGCTTCGTCATGCTGCAAATTCTCGTAAGATTGCCAAGCTTCGGCCCCCACTCCTGCATGACCGACCCAATATCTTCAATGTCAGCAATCACTTCCTCAAGCTCATCCGCAGTCTGTGCTTCCTGGATCTTAGTGGTCAAACCATCTGCGGCGCTCAACGCGTTCGCTAATTCTTCCGGAAGGCCGACTCCGCATTTTTGCAGTTTCGTTTTCACCTTTGCCACACTCGCCTTCAGCATCTTAACTCCTTTAGCGAATTGCGCCATCCCTTGCTTCATCTGCTTAAACCGCTGTTCATCCATTTGCTTCATTTGTTCTTCCGACGGGCCGCCTTGCTCTCCTTGACCAAATTGCCCTCCTTGGCCACCCTGCCCGAATCCTCCTTGTGCACCAGGAGCAAATCCTTGGCCGCCGCCCAATTGAGTATTCTCTCCATATCCTCCCGGACCGCCCATGCCTCCGCCTTGGCTATAATTACTGCAAGGTCCTGGCATATCAACGCCATTCACGCGACAGGTCATGGTCTGGGGCGCTGTATAGCCAGATCCTCCAGAACCACCTGTGTCCATCGGACTGGGCTGATACTGGCCGCCAGACGGCTGGTTATACATCCCCTGATCGCTGGCAGGCGGCATTGGATTGGGTTGATAACCTCCCAGCATTTGATTCGGTTGATTGGGATATTGCTGATACTGGTCGCCGGATGGAGGTTGGTATCCGCCAGGAGGTTGAGCGTACATTCCTTGATCGCCGCTTGGCGGTGGAGGTGGCGTGCCTCCGCTTGAATCGCTCGGCGGGGGCGGCATACTGCCGTCTTGCGCGGCATTCACCGTGCTCTCGCCTAATACTGCGCCTCCCAACATATAGGTCACGTACGTTTTCTTAGACTCGGGACTTTGCATGAGCGCAATACGCACCGCAGAACCATTCTTAGTAAACGTAAGCTCGTCGTCGCTTTGTTGCCAACAGTGCTGGCTTAAATTTTGATAATAAAAAGAAGCAACAGATTCTGGCGTTGCTTTCGTGGTATAGATAACGTGTGCGCCGTTCCCGTCAAAGCTGATCCGCTTGGCAGTATCGTATAAAGGCACGTCCAGGATGAGTCCGCGCACTTCCTGTCCTTGTGTCACGCTCGCGCATGCGATTCTCCCCTCTGCGCTATGCACGACCCGCTGTGATGCCCAAAGCGAACTGATCGGCTCTGCGCTCGTCATCTCGCTGTACTGGTTCGAAATGAGCGATGCAGCAAAAAGCGATGCGGCGCCGACCACCGCAATGCCGGATATTGCTTTTAGCATATGTTTTTGTTTTAATTTTCGGCTCACGCTACCGAAATGTTTAGTAATTACGTTCATTATAACACAGATTTCACCAAAATGCAACTTTTGGAAGCTCATTTGCGAGCGACCTCATATCATCGGTGATTTCGCGAACTTGATTATCGCTCCCAGAGATGGCTCACGCTATTATATTGATTCATTAATTCTTGAATCACATTCGGATCACTCCAGTCTCCTGATGCGAGTTCAATAGCTTTTTCGAAAAAGTTTCTATCAATTGGACCATTATAGGGTGGTGTTTGGTCCAGGTCAATCTTCTGCATACGATCTAGAAATTCTCGTTTCAATTTCTCGCAGGCCGTGCTGGCTTCTTCTGGAGATAATTCTGCTTTTGCACCACCACCGCCATCTTGTTTTGGCAATACACCTTCACTATTATGGAATAAATTAACCGGAACTACTGTATCTCCAAAATTGTGACGATAGGCTGCGCAGAGAGAATTACGGTATTCTCCGGTGGGTTCACGTATGCCGCCGTCTTGCTGTGGTGTTTCTTTCATATGCTGTGGGATTATTTATCGTGAGTAAGTAAGGTAGTTAAAAATATAGGAATGTGTAACATTTTTTTCTCAACATACCATGGCGTTCCCGGAGATGCTGTTTGTCGATGACATTATTATGCTTAAAGGGCGATCGCTGGCAAATATATTTAGGCAAAGCGAGGCGCAACCGAGCGAAGCGATATGCCTTGTGTTAAGTGAGGCGAAGCCCAAGCCAGAGTGCAACGCCCCGAAGGGCGCACAGAGTTTGCGCTGGCCCACCTTAGAAAAAGTGACGGGCGGGACTGTTTATTTCAAAGCCTCAAATGTTCCCGTTTGTTTGTCCTTTCGACAATTATCCCAAGTAAAATAACGTCCATTCATAGCGATATACACACCTGCCGGTAAAGTTTGAGCAAAGGCAAGAGCCGCACCAAGATTGAAAAGGCCATCAGAATTGCCGAATTTGTAGGGAATCATTGCACCGACTAAAACAATGGTCTTGCCTTTAACCTTTTCAGCAAGCACTCGGGCGGTTTCCATCATAGTATCGGTACCGTGGGTAATGACAATTCTTTCTTCATCGGTTTTAATACAATTTTGAGCGATTGTTTCTCGGTCGTCTTCCGTCATATATAAACTGTCAATCATCATTAAGGTAACGATATCGACTGGAACGCAAGATCGCCCGAGTGCGAGCATTTCATGCAGGTGTGTATTCTTGAAAGAGAGCGAGCCGTCCAGTTCATTATACTCTTTGTCGAAGGTCCCGCCCGTCAAAAATATTTTGATTGCCATAATGCTTTGGTTTATGTCTGTGTCTTAATAAATGTTGCGTTAGTGAGCCAATCCAAATTTCATTTAACTAGTTGATAGGTGGAGTGCGCATTGATAGTATATCGAAAATAGTATGATATGTGGAATCCAAAATTTTATATTCCACGCGCAAGTTTTAAGGCGCCCATGTAGGGAGACTTTTTCAGGAGTACGATGTTCGCTTTCGGCGCCGTGTGATGCACGGCTTTTTTGAATGGCAACAAGAGAATGTCGCCTGCCTGAAATACGCCCCCCCAGAGGATAAGGTCAAACGCGCGCGCGGTGAGTCCGGTTTTTCGTATGACCGCGCAAGCCATTGAGCCAAGCTCAAGTGTGGCGTGCGCGACGATACTGCGAGCCGCATTGTCGCCGCGGCGGGCGGCACGCACGCATAGAGGCGCCAATGCTGCGAGAGAAGTTTTATTGAATGAAGACGAGTAAACTACATCCACGGCTTCGCGCATATTCTTCACTCCCAGCTGTCTACAGATTAGCGGTTCAAGCGCAGTATGCTCCCCCCTGCCGTCGAAACTTTTCACGGCCGCGCGCAGTGTTTCGCCCCCTATCGCATACGCGCTTCCCTCATCAGAAAGCAGGGATCCCAAGCCCCCCGCATAAGCCTCGCCCTTAGGCCCCACCGCATACGCGTTTGATCCCGTGCCTGCTATCACTGCGGCGCCATACGGTGAATCAGTGCCAGCGGCAAGCGCAATCACCACATCGTTCACCACTCTAAAACGATCTCCAATCTTTTTTTTAGAATGTTTGTATATTTTTTCCGAGAGCATCTTCCGGTCCTGTAGCGAATCAACGCCTGATAAACCAAATACTGCATAGGTATATGAAGGAAATTTTATGCGCGCCTTTTTCTCCGCAGCGAGAACCGCCTTCCGAATATTCTCCATCGCCTCTTTCAGTCCCACAACTTTATACAAAGAAGGGCCGGCAATTCCCGTCCCCACAATCTTCCCATTTGCATCCGCTATCGCTGCGGTCGTGCTCGTACCTCCTCCGTCTACTCCAAGATAATAATGCATAAATTCGAAATACGAAACTCCAAATCCTAAACAAATTCGAAACTCAAATATACAAAATCCAAAACAATTTTGAACATTCGAATTTTGGATTTGGTGCTTGTTTAGAAATTAGGATTTCTGATTTAGGATTTTCACGCTGTGTCCCCCGAACTCCTGCCGCAGCGCCGCGACCACTTTGTGCGCAAAATCGCCCTTGCCCTGCCGCGAGCGCGCGCGTTCCTGAAGCGCAGCCTTAATGGCTGGCACATACACGCCATGACGTTTCGCTTCTTCAACCGTCCAATTCCCCGTAGTCCCTCCCTCAATGTGCGGCGCAATGTGTTTAAATCCTGGATTTTTGAGCGCGTCTCTCGCCCATGCAATTAACCGCGAATCAATGATGCTCTTCTTCGTCCACACCTCGGCTATTTCCTCAAGATTGAGTCTCAGGGGAGATCTGTGCAATACCGCCAAACCCTCGCCAATCGCTTCCATCATCCCTACCTCAATGCCATTGTGCACAGTCTTTACCAAATGTCCGGCGCCTGAGGCTCCGCAATAAAGGTAGCCTCCCTTGGGGCGGCTCATAATTTTTAATAAGGGTTCAAGTATCTTGAAAGCTTTTTTCTCTCCTCCTGCCATAAAACACCATCCGTCGCGCGCGCCGCCCACCCCCCCGCTCGTGCCAATGTCTAGAAAATATATCCCCTTGCGCCGTAATGCCTTTGCCCTGCGCTGAGAATCAAGATAATTCGAATTTCCCCCGTCAATCACAATATCACCCTTTCGTAACTGACCAACTAATAAACTGATTAACTGAGTAACTGGCCTACCCTGCGGCACCATGAGCCAAATAATCTTCCGTCCTTTAAGCCGTGACGCCACATCCCGCGCCGACGACGCAATCACCGCACCTGCCCGCCTTAGGGGAGGATAGGCATGAGAAGAGCGGTTGTACGCCGCCACGCCCACGCTGTTCTTCAGAAGACGGAGCGTCATCGCCCCGCCCATTTTCCCCAATCCTATGAAACCTATAACCATAAATCAAAATGCAAAATGTAAATCTCAAAATGAGGGTATTTCGTCCCGCCATGGCAGGACTCCATAATTTTGATTTTTGATCTTTGAGTTTTGAATTACTATGACACTTCCAGTACTATCTTCAGCTGGTTCGGATCCTTCAAATCAAACGCTTTGGAAAAATCCTTCAGGGGAAATCGATGGGAAATGGCGCGGGAAAGGATGTGGTTATACCGCGCTTCAATTTCTTGCACCATGGCAACCGCTTTCTTGAAATGCTCGCGGTTCCCATTCACGCTCCCGATGATCACCTGATTCTGCCTGACTATCTGCCGCAGAAGAAGATCCGCGTCAAACTCTTCATTCCTCCCCGATACCCGCGGCACACCGGTCATGAGGTAGATCGCGTTCCTGCTCATCACCGGAATGAAATCAATGGCGAGCTTGCTCGCGCCTGAGGCCTCGAAAATGAGGTCGATCCGGTCAATGCCCTGCGCTACCTGTTGGGCAGTGAACGCATTCCCGTCAATAAAGCTCGCACCCAGCTCTTTGATGAACTGCACTTTGATATTATCCTCAGGCACAATCTCCACGTTATAGAGCTCCATGCCGTGAAGTGCGAGCACCGCGGTTGCCAAAAACCCCAGAGGTCCTGCACCGATCACAATGCCCTTCTTGCACCCTCCCCAATCATCCATGCTCCAGCCATGCTGGTTATGGGGGCAGAAAAACGGCACGCGCTGCTGGATCATGAGCATCTGCTCCATCGCCTTCATGATAATACTCATGGGCTCGATCCACACACTGATGGACCCCAAGTCTTGAGGAATGGTGACGAGATGGTGCGCATGCTCCACGACATACTCGGTGAGGAAGCCGTGCAGCTTATGGATACCCCGTTCCTTATAGAGGCCAGTATAGCAATAGTCGCTCTGGTGATTGCGGCACGCGGCACAGATGCCGCACCCCCTCCTCACGGTCGGCACCACGCAATCCCCGGGCTTTATGTCTTTTACCTCTTTCCCCACTTCCTCCACGACGCCATAACTCTCGTGCCCCAATACAAGGAAATCCTCCTGCGCCGGCGCGTCCACAAGGTGATGGCGGTACAGTGACTTGTCGGTGCCGTCAATCCCCGTGGCGATTATTTTTATCAATACCTCATCCGGCCGCTCGATGCGGGGCTTGGGGATATCAAGGGCAAAAATGCCCGGTTCGTTTAACTTTAATCCCGCGGCAAACATAAGAATAAAAATTTATAATAATGCGGTAAAGGCATCAAGCAGATATACGCAGAAATTCTTCTACTGTTTCAGATATCCTTGTGTTTCCTATTGTACTATACTATCATCAATTTACACCAATCGTACCCTCTAACCTACTTAATTATGAAACTTTTCATAGATTCGGCCAACCTTGAAGAAATAAAAACCGCCGCGTCATGGGGCATCCTGGACGGCTGTACCACCAATCCCACGCTTGCCGCCAAAAACGGCGTAACTGATTTCCTGTCTATCGCCAAACAAATCCTCTCGCTCGTCCCCGGACCCGTAAGCCTGGAAGTACTCTCCCAAGACTATGCAGGCATGACGCGGGAAGGAATAGCGCTTGCCAAACTCGGGAAAAACGCTGTCGTGAAGCTCCCCACCACAATTGAAGGCTTGAAAGCATGCCGTGCGCTCACGAATAAAAAAATATCCGTCAATATGACGCTGGTATTCTCGGCCCTGCAAGCCTTGCTCGTCGCCAAAGCGGGCGCCACCTATGTTTCTCCTTTTGTCGGACGGCTGGATGACGCGGGGCACGACGGCAATGAGGTGGTGCAAGAAATTATTGAAATCTACGACAATTATGGATTTAAGACCAAGATCCTGTATGCCAGCGTCCGCTCGCCCTTGCACGTGAAGCAGGCCGCGCTCATGGGATGCGACATTGCCACGTGTCCCTTCTCCGTTTTGGAAAAGCTGGTTCAGCACCCGCTCACCGACACCGGGCTTAGCAAATTCCTCTCGGATTGGAAGAAGTCAGGATTAAAACCGCTAGTTTGATTTCCCGAATGTATGCCGAATGAATCGAATCATGCCGAATAATTGCCTGAATAAAACAGACAACCTCGACCGGAACAAATCATGATCGAGGCTTTTTTTCGTAAAAATACGCTAGCATCATTTCCCGATTAAACGAAATCCATCGCTGTCAACTAGGATATCTCTTTTTGGTTTCACGAAAACTGAATCACTATAAACGTGAATATAATTGTAACGTTTCTAGACGAGTCTTAAATGGTGCACACCGGGCGTGGCGGTAACATAATCCGGGGCATCACCGACGCGTTTGTTATCGACAAACATTTGCGTTCCGTTCCGATCAAGATTTACCAAGACCCGGACCGTCACCGTGGAATCTGCCGCCGGGACGGCAAGCTTGCGTTGCCCAGACACGAATTCCATGGCAACCGTCGTGTACACTTCAAAGGCGATAGAGACGCCTTTGTAGCAACCGATGAATTTGCCACGTCCTTTCATAATGACAGAATCGAATACGGCGACCGGCTAGGCTAGTGTGGGTGGCGACAAGGCACAAAGTGCCGGCACGAAAAATAAAAAAGCGCTTTATAAACGTGCTCCTTCCTTTGTTAAATGAATCTATTTTGGGAATTATTTTCACCCCTTTGCGCCACGAACCCTCTCTCTGTCAGTACTCCTTGAAAAATGCATTATTTTCAGGTACTATTATACCATGTCACGGCACTCAAAATGGTCTACGATAAAGAGACAAAAGGGGATCGCTGATCAAAAGCGGGGCACGCAATTCACCAAACTCGCAAACATGGTTACCGTGGCCGCGCGGCAGGGAGGGCCTGACCGGAACATAAATTTCAAGCTTCGCATAGCGATCGAAAAAGCGCGCGCGGCGAACATGCCGAAAGACAATATTGAGCGCGCGATCGCACGGGCGAAAGGAAATGAGGGCGATGTCGCGTTTGAACAAATACAGCTGGAGGCTATCGGGCCGGGAGGAGTGGGGCTGGTGATCACCGCCACTACCGATAATCGGAACCGTGTCGTGGGCGCTTTGAAATCGGCGCTCCACAAACACGCCGCCTCGCTCACAGGTCCCCATGCGGTCGCATGGCAATTTGCGCTGCAAGGCCACATTGTGGTACCGCTACCACCCACTAAGGAAGCGCGAGAAGATCTGGAACTGGCGGCGATCGATGCGGGGAGCCTTGATGTGGACGAATATGCAGGCTCGCTTATCCTTATCACTGAACCGCAAACGCTGGAACGGGTGAAGGACGCGCTGGAGAGGCGCCATATTACCATCAACGAAATAGGAATAGGGTTGCAACCCACGCTCACCGTCCCTGTGGCCGATCAAGATACCGAGCGCAAGTTAGATAATTTAATTGCAGACCTCGAAGCAATCGATGAAGTGGACGAGGTGGTGACTAACGCCGCATGAGTGAATGTAAAATGCAAATCTCAAAATGCGAAATTAGAGAGCCCCGCTATGCGGGGCGATATTCCTTTATTTTGATTTTTGTATTATGATCACCCTCGGTATCGACCCCGGCCTCGCCACGACCGGCTACGCATTCATTTCCTCCCAAAGAGGAACTGTGAAAAATATCCGTTGGGGATGCATTACCACAAAACCTCACCAGCCAACCGCAGCGCGCCTGCTTATCTTGCGCAAAGGGCTCCGCAAACTCATCGCTGCCCACCGCCCCCATCGCGCGGCTATTGAAAAATTGTACTTTCAGACAAACGCGAAAACCGCCATGATAGTGGGCGAAGCGCGCGGCGCGCTCATCACCACGCTTGCGGAATTGAGTGTCCCCATCTCTGAATTCACGCCCCTTGAAATTAAACGGGCGGTCACGGGAAGCGGCAATGCAGATAAACGCCAAGTGCAAAAAATGCTCACCCTTTTGTTCCACCTCGACGAACCCCCCAAGCCTGATGACGCTGCCGACGCAGTCGCGATCGCATGGTGCGGAATGTGCCGTCGCCTTGCATAACACGCATTTCCATGCCATTACAGCAACTCACGATCTGCAGCGTGGCGTCAGAAGTCGACCCCTTCATAAAAACGGGAGGGCTTGCTGACGTGGCGCGCGCGCTTCCCAAAGCGCTCGCCTCCCTCGGCCATCAGGTGACAATTTTTATTCCTCTCTACCGCATCATTGACCGCACTGCGCACCGCTTCATTCCTGTAATAACCAAATGCGGCGTCCAACATGGCGCCCATGAACTCACGTTTGACCTTTGGGTAAGCGCCCTTGAGGGCGACATTCCTGTCTACGGCATTGCCGCGGAAGGACTTGAAGATGCAATCCTTGAACATGCGGTCTACAATCCGCACCGTGGCAATGAACATTTTGCGCTTTTTAACCGCTGCGTGCTTGCGGCGCTGAAAATCATCAAATTGCGCCCTGACATCATCCACTGCCACGATTGGCATACCGGATTAATCCCCTATCTGCTCCAGACCGATTATGCGCATGATGAATTTTTTTCCGCTACCGCGAGCGTCTTCACAATCCATAATCTCGCATTTCAGTGCGCCCATAACTGGTGGGAGATCCCTATGGAACTCAAAGACCCGGGGAATACGCCGCTCCCTGACCCCGATAATCCCGCATTTCAATACATCAACTTCACCAAACGCGCGCTGCGCTATTCAGACATCATCACGACCGTATCTGAATGGTACGCAGAAGAAATACTTACCCAGGAATATGGAGAGGATCTGCACCGCACCCTTGCCAGCCGCAAACAGCGCCTAGTCGGGATCATTAACGGCATTGATTACCAAGACTATAATCCGAAGACAGATCCAGGACTATGGCAGAACTACGATACGGACTCGCTTCAAATGAAAGGAGCGAACAAACGCGAACTCCAACGCTGGCTCTCCCTTCCCGTCGCCCCTCACACTCCCCTCTACACCCTCATCTCGCGGCTCTCAGAACAAAAAGGGCTCGAACTGCTCATCGAGATCATGGAACCGCTATTGCGCCTTGATTTGCAGCTGATAATTCTTGGCGCGGGCGATAAAGCCTATGAAAAATTTTTCGATCGCATCCGTAAACGACATGCCACTAAAGTCGCGGTACATCTTGAATTTGATACCATCAACACCACAAAGGTTTACGCGGGATCAGATATGTTTCTCATGCCCTCGCGCTTTGAGCCCTGCGGACTCGGGCAGCTTATCTCACTTCGCTATGGATCGATACCTATCGTGCACTCGGTGGGCGGGCTGCGTGACACGGTCGTTGATTTCAATCCGCACACCGGCAAAGGAAACGGTTTCACCTTCCGCACCTATGACTCACGCGACCTGCTCGTGGCAGTCACGCGGGCGCTCGTGAATTACCGCTACCCTGACACATGGCACCAATTAGTGCGCAATGCGATGCAGCAGGTATACTCGTGGGAACTGCCTGCGAAAAAATATGTAAAAGTATACCGGAAAGCGTTGCTGTGGCGACAACACAGCACTCGCCTTCAATTAAAAACGCCATGATGCCGATATTCGTATATTTGTCTCTTATTCGTATATTCGCGATTACTCCTTAATATGCTCTGGGCTAATTTTCTCCATCTCTACCAACCTCCAACGCAGAAACCTCATTGGATTAAACGCGTCACCGCAGAATCCTACCGGAAGATTTTTCACGAACTCAAAACTGCGCCCGAGGCAAAATTGACGGTAAACATCAATGGGGTGCTGGTCGAGCACTGGGACACTTGCGGCGAGGATGAAGTCATCGAAGATATTCGCACGCTCCTTGCGCGAGGCCAGCTTGAATTGACCGGTTCGGCAAAATACCATCCACTCCTCCCCTTCCTCCCCAAAGATGAAATGGTGCGGCAAATCGAACTCAATAACGAAACGCATAAAAAATATTTCGGAGAGCTTTACCGTCCGCGCGGATTTTTCCCTCCCGAAATGGCGTTTTCGCTCGAGGTTGCGCGCACCGTGCAGGAACTCGGATTTGAATGGATTATCGCGGATGAGCTCTCGTTCCCGCGCGGCCGCACCTTGGACTATGCCCACCTCTATACCATCGAGGGACTGGGAAATTTCAACATCTACTTCCGCGAGCGCCGCATGAGCTGGGTGATCCTTTCAGGGCAAATGGGCACCGGCAACCTCCTGATTGAATCTCTGGGAGAACGCCTAAATCGCAATGAATATCTGCTCACTGCCATGGACGGCGAGACCTTTGGCCACCACCGGCCAGGCCTCGAACAGCTGCTATTTGAAATTTACCGTTCTCCAAAGCTCACGACGGTTTTTATTTCCGATCTGCCAAAATATTTTCCGCACCGCACTCCTGTCTCCCCGCAGCCGTCCACTTGGGCGCTCATGGAAAAAGATTTGGAACGCAAGGTGCCGTTTGCGCGATGGGATGACAAGGACAATTCAATACATACGCTCCAGTGGGAGCTCACCCGCCTTGCGATTCATACGGTCAATGGCGCGGCGCACAATGACCCGGGGTATCCGGCGGCACGGGATGCGCTTGATAGGGCGCTGCATTCTGACCAATACTGGTGGGCATCGGCAAAACCATGGTGGTCCATCGAGATGATCGAGCGCGGCGCCAAAGAACTCTATGACGCGATACTGAAAACTCCCGGAGTCACCGAGGCGGTGAAAGAAAAAGCAAAACACCTGTACCACACCATTGTCTTCACCGCATTTGACTGGCAGCGCTCGGGGCTCGTGGATGAACTCTCCCATAAGGAAGACGAAGATATCCGTCAGCGCACTGACGCGCAAATTCCCCAACTTCCGCGAAAAGAAATTGAGAAAATGGTCAAAAAACTCGAACACGAGATGCACAATGTCGCCCTGCGTCAGGAATTTGAACGTGCGGCGCAAATCCGCGACCGCATCGCAGAACTTAACCGCTATGCGGCCGATATCGCGGCGCCCAAGCCCTCCGCTGAGGGCGATAAAGAGTGGGAAGGATAACCGACGAGAAGTAAGAATATAGAATATAGAATATAGAATATGAACATTCTTTTTGTGGCTTCTGAATGCGCGCCGCTTGCCAAGGTGGGCGGGCTTGCCGACGTCGTGGGGTCGCTTCCCAAAGCGCTGCGCGCGCTTGGCCTCGATGTCCGCATCGCACTCCCGAAATATGACGTGATTGACGATAAAAAATTCCCATCACAAGAAATGGGACAATTCTCTGTTCCTTTCAATGGAGAAAAACATTCAATCGCCGTCCGACAAACTGTTCTTTCTGGAAGCGACGTGCCTGCCTACCTCCTTGATCATCCCCAATATTTTGGCAATGGCGGAGTCTATATTGAGCCTGACGCGTCATCCGGCGGCAGCAATGCTGAGCTCAACCGTTTCGGCCTCTTTTCTCGCGCCATTCCTGATTTAATAAACGCACTGCATTGGATACCTGACATTATCCACTGCCATGATTGGCAGACGGGCGCGGTACCGCTCGTCATTAAGTCAGAAAGTCAAAAGGCCATTAAAACCTTATTTACCATTCATAATCTTGCTTATCAGGGAATACACCTCCGCAAAGACGCTCAACAGGCATTTGACAAAAATGTTGCCGATGCGCTTACTTCCCATCCTCATAACCAAGCTGAAATCAACTTCCTCGCCTCTGCGATCGCTCAGGCTGATCGCGTCTCCACCGTAAGCCCTACCTACGCGCAGGAAATCACCACGCCCGCAAACAGCCAAGGACTCGATACAAACTTAAAAGGCCTCTCGCATCCGCCCATGGGGATTCTTAACGGCATTGATACGGATTATTGGAACCCCGCCACAGATAAATTTCTCACCACGCATTTTAATGCACCGGATGAAATCAGCGCTGCGAAAGTATCATTGAAAAAACAAACGCAAGCAGTATTACAATTGCCCATCGACGCGACTGTGCCGCTTGTGGTTATGGTCTCCCGCCTCACCGAACAGAAGGGGTTCGACATTCTCATCCCCGCTCTGGAAAGGTTGCTGCCGGAAAAAAATTTCCAGTGCGTCATCTTGGCCACCGGAGACAAAAAGTTCGCCGCTGAACTTAACAAGCTCGCCACGCAATTTCCTGACAAATTCCGCTTTGCCGAACGTTTTGACGAACCCCTCGCGCACCTCCTCTACGCCGCAGGCGATCTTTTCCTCATGCCCTCGCGCTTCGAACCCTGCGGCTTGGGGCAAATGATCGCCATGCGCTACGGCACGATCCCCATTGCCACCGCCGTTGGAGGTTTAAAAGATACTGTAAAAAATTTCCAATTTCCAATTTCCAATTTCCAAACAATCGGAGCTACCGGATTTGTATGCAATGAGTATAGTGCGGTTGCTCTTATAAAAACCATCGAAATAGCACTCAGCATCTACCAAGAACAGCCTCAAATTATATCTAGATTGCGCGCAAATGATATGGCTCAAGACTTCTCCTGGAAACACTCTGCACAAGAATATGTTAAACTGTATAATATGATACTAATCAACGAATGATATATATTGCAACTTATCTGATTCATTAATACTGCACATTCGCAGGTGTTAGCCTGCCTGCGCAGGCTCGCCTGCGCGAGCAGGCAGGTATAATTCGCATGAATTAATATATTGGTATTATATTTATGCATTCTGAAATTCGCACCGATCTCATCCACGACCGTTTCGTGATTATCGCGCCCAAGCGCGGCAACCGTCCCCATGACGTGCAGCCAACGGAAGTGCCGGTGTCCTCGCGCGAGTGCCCCTTCTGCCAGGACCCGCTCATGCGCGCGAAAGGAATCTACACCGTGGCGAATCCCGCGCGCAAGGGGAAACCGTCATGGCTGATTAAGGTGATAAAAAATAAATTCCCGGTGGTATCCCCCGCCAATCCGCACGCCTACGGCGCCCAGGAAGTGGTGGTGGAGACGCCTGAACACAATGTGGAGATCGGCGAATTGCCGGATGCGCATATCATGCATATTTTCGAAACCTACATCGCACGAACCCGCGCGCTTTCCCGCGACAAAAAAATTAAATATATTCTCATCTTCAAAAACCACGGCGGCAAGGCAGGGGCATCGCTCGTGCATGCGCATTCCCAAATCTTCGCCACGGGATTTTTACCGCCCCACATCATTGACAAACTCACCAAAGGGCAGGAATACCGCATCGCGCACGGCGAATGCTACTATGACGAGCTTGTAAAGAGAGAAGAAAAGGGGCCGCGCCGCATCTTTTCCGACGCGCATATGGTCGCCTTCACGCCATATGCCTCGATATATAATTATGAAGCGTGGATCATGCCCCGCCGGCACCTCGACAATATCACCCAACTCACGCACGAAGAGCTTCATTCGCTCGCGACGTTGACCAAACGCATCATCAGGAAAGTCAATGCATTGCAGATTTCCTACAATTTTTACCTCCACCAGGCCATCACCGACAAGGAAGAACATTTTTATTTGCGCATCGCCCCCCGCCGCGATATCTGGGCGGGCATTGAGCTCGGCTCGCGCCTCATCATCAACACGGTCTCGCCCGAAGACGCCGCGCGGTATTATCGTTCTTAAACCTTTATTTCAAAAATTGTACTCATATTAAGCACGAAAAAATATGGGCATGGTTGGAAATTTTCATACGCACGAAGCGTTTATCAAAAGAGAATTAAAACGCGCGCATGGCGACGCGGGGTGGCGGGATTTGTCGGATTATCACCACACGCAAATCCACAATTTTCAGCATGAGCGGCTGGTCCATTTGCTCGTGACCCTGACGTATGCCTTGGCCAATCTCATTACCCTTGCGCTCACGCTCGCATTTCCCAGCATTGGCGCAGTAATTTTGGACGTTATCCTGCTTGTGATGTTCGCGTTTTACGTCTGGCATTATTTTGCTCTGGAAAACGGCATTGCGCGGTTGTACCAATTGGACCAAGAAATTATCAAAAAATGCTTGAGCAAATTGAAGACATGAGTACCACCCATGTGTCTGCGATGGTGACCGATGAAGGAAAGGGGTTTAATCATGAAGCGTTGCTTGATCCTAGACGACCAGGAAACTTATTAAAGGAGAGCGGGCGCGGAGTGTTTATTATGAAAGAATATATGAAGGTGGAATATTTAGGTGACGGAAACAAGGTGCGTCTAGAATTGCCGCGGACAGATGGAATAACCCCGTAGGGTTTTATGTGGCCATGGAAATTATTTTAGCCACCCGCAATATTGATAAGCTGAAACAGTTCTCTATCTTTTTCAAGGATTTAGGGCTGTCGCTTGTGTTGCCGCGGCAGGACATCAGCGTGGATGAAGACAGGCCGACCCTGCGGGAGAATGCGGAGAAAAAGGCGCTCGCATATTCTGCTGTGTATCCGCAGCAGTTTGTCGTAGCCACTGATGGCGGCATTACTATTCCCTACCTAGGAGAAGGCTGGAACCATGTGTGGACGCGCAGGCTTTCCGGGCTCGATATCTCCAGCGCATTCACCGACCGAGAGCGTTGCGAATCACTACTCGCGTTGTTAAAGGACGCGAAGGGTGAAGAGCGTAGAGTGTCATGGCGCGAGGCGTATGCGGTCGCGCACGGCGGCAGGATTATCTTCTCGGAAGAGCTGTCCGGCGCCGATGACCAGGGGATCCTCCTAGACCACATCCCCGATGATTTTCAGGAGAGCGGTTATTGGATTGGCTATCTGTGGTACGAACCGCGGTTCAAAAAGCATTATATGGCGCTCACGGAGGAAGAAAAGAAAAGCCGTGACTGCGCCACCGCTCAGTTCATCCGGCTCATTAAGGAAATGAGTATTATATTATAGAGAATAGATCACGGATTGTGGGAGTGGGAGTGAGTGTAAGATGTGAAAATAGCGGGCGATTCCGCGAAAGTCCTCCTTGCTTCGGCAGGTGAGGATTTTATTTCTATATGTGGCCGAAATGCCGCATTCTGGCCATAGTTTTGCTTGATACGGGCAGCATTTTGTGGGATCATGTGGACAACCAGCGATACGGCATTATACACACAAAAAGCTGGTATTTGAATATGCTTGAACCAATCAGGCCTTTCAGTAAACGGATAACTAAAATCGAAGTTTCCGCCATCAAGCAGATGGCGCTGAGGGCTATGGAGTACCAGAACGTGGTGTCGTTCGGTTGGGGCGTGCCATCTTTCAGAACCAAAGAGGGGATACGGGACGCAGTGCGTGAAGCGTTTCAGAATGATCCGCACGTGGATAAATATGCGCCCGTGCCCGGGCTCTTTGCCTTGCGCGAAAAAATCGCGCGCACCTGGCCGAAACGCTACGGATTTGAGATCTCGCCAAAAGAGGTGCTCGTGTCTGCGGGCGCCATGGAGGCGATGATGGGATTGATGATGGTGCTTTTCGATCCTGGAGACGAGGTACTCGTGATGGACCCGGGATTCGCGTCGCACATCGAGGAAATGGAAGTGACCGGCCTTGTTCCTTCGTTTGTCCATCTGGACGAATCAAAGGGATGGGGATTGACGGAGCGCGCATTGCAGGACGCGATCAGCGAAAAAAGCAGAGGGATCATCATTATCAATCCCAACAATCCCACCGGCCACATGTATACGCGGGAAGACATTGAGTTATTGGCGCGTACCGCGGTGCGCCACAATCTGTGGCTCATCGTGGATGAGCCGTACGAGTACTTGGTATTCGACGGGAAAAAATTATTTCACCCCCTGCTGGTCCCAGAAGCGCGGAATAATGTGATTGCCGTGCATTCATTTTCCAAGAAATTCGCCATGACCGGCTGGCGCGTCGGGTATTTCGTGGGGTCGGAGGAGCTGGTGAAAGAATTCATGAAATTCCACGACAATACGATTGTGAGCGCGCCGCGCATCTCGCAAATTGCGGCGCTCGCCGCGCTCGATATCCCGGACAGCGCATTTGCGGATGAATTAAAAGAGATGCACGCGCGCAGAGACCTGATCTGCCATTGGCTCGACAAGATGCCGGACCTTTTCACTTATGTGCGCCCCACTGGCGCGTATTACATTTTCCCGAAAATCATCGCGCCGGGATTTAATGATATAACGCTTGCCAATCATCTTCTCGA
>MGER01000065.1:18078-21425 GCA_001791465.1 Candidatus Uhrbacteria bacterium RIFCSPLOWO2_02_FULL_49_11
CACCCCAGGCTCTGCCTTTGGGCCTCGGGGGGCAAATCACCTTCGCTTCACCTTCAGCGGCACGCAGGAAGAAATCAATGAAGGGATGGAGAGGATATTGAAATGGTGGGAAGCGGAGAGGAAATAGGAAGGAGAAGCTCTATTTTTCCCTATTTTTCTCTCTTTGACGAATATTTGAGGCAATGGTATTCTGAATTAAACATTGAATCATCTTAAGGCTATGTTTTCTAAAAAAAAGATATTCGTTATTGCGCTTTTTGCCGTGATCGGCTTGTTGGCGGATCGCGTACAGGTGAGCGCAGTGTGGGGGGCGCAGGGGCAAACTTTTACGCTCTTGCAGCTGTTTGCGCCGGCCGTGGGCGCATTCCTTGGCGGCGTGAGCGGCGCCGTTACCGTGTTGCTCACGGAGATCGCGAGCTTCATCATCCAAGGGAAAGAAGTCACTGTGATGAATGTAGTTCGCCTGTTGCCGCTGGTGTGCGCGACTTTTTATTTTGCCAGCGTTATACGGCCCAAAGGCAAAAAGTCGCGGTGGATTGAGATTGGCGTGCCTGCGCTCGCCATGCTTGTCTTCTGGGAGCACCCCATTGGCCGCGCGGTGTGGTACTATGCGCTCTATTGGACCATCCCCATGATCATATCGCTCACGCCCTTGCGGAAGACCTTGGTGGGGAAAAGTTTGGGCTCCACGTTTACCGCGCACGCAGTCGGCGGCGCGTACTGGATCTGGGCGACCAATATGCCAGGCTATCTCTGGACCGCGCTTATTCCCGTAGTCGCCATGGAGCGCGCGGTGTTCGGGCTGGGGATTGCGATTACGTTCTTGGTCGTGAACCATCTTCTCTCCCTCTCGCCTGTGTTTCGTTCGCTCCCTCTCCATATCAGTCGCCGCCACCTTTTGCCGAGCAGGGCATAAGGCGCTCTTCTCAGATTCCTTAGCCCGCATTTACCAAAGAGATGCGGGTTTTTTAGGTTGTCGGCGTGTTGAGACATCGCTACAAACTTCAACGAGAAGGAGTGTTGACGAATAAAATGTTTCACGATACACTTATAAACAGTCACTTGGGATTTAGCATGAATTTATGGCGAAACTTAAACCGATCGTAGTACAGCAAACACTCCTTGATCAAAACCTTCGCGTATTCAGCACCCGTGAGTTCATGCGGGCTTTTAGCGTCTCATTGCGGGCGGCGGAAGAATACCTGAAAAACCATTCGAAAGAAGGTGATTTATTTTTGCGATTGAAGAATGGACTTTACGCACTTGCCACCCGCCTTCCTTCAGAGTATTTTATTGCCAATAAGCTTGTGCAGCCGTCGTATGTATCTTTGGAAACGGTTATGGCGCGCCATTCTATTATTCCGGAGATCGTGTATACGGTTACCTCGGTGACCACAAAAACGCCGAGAGCATTTATCACCCGATGGCTTGCATTTTCATACACTCAAATTAAACGGTCAGCGTTCACCGGATATTCGCCCATGCAAGAGCAGGGCTTCACCGTGTTTATTGCCGATCCGGAAAAAGCGTTAGCGGATTATTTATATTTAGTAGATTTGAAGAAGAAAAATTTAAACGACCGCTTAAATCTCTCAAAGGTATCACGGCGTAAGGTCGAGTCGTTTGCGCGATTGTTTGGGAGGGAAAGTCTTTTGAGATTGGTTGATCATGTCTATGCTGAATCAAGAAAACCTCGAAAAATTTATTAAACGCATGCAAACCTCCGCAGGCAATGTCTTGCGTGAATATGGCCAGCATGTATTTTTGTCGTTCTTGTATCAGGAGAGAGGAGCCGAGCGGCTGCTGTTTAAGGGGGGAACCGCATTTCGCATTGTACTCCAGAGCCCGCGATTTTCCGAGGATTTGGATTTTACAGGTTCCGGTATCGTGCAGAGCGAAATTGAGGAGATATTCGGGAACACACTAGCGCATGTGGAACAGGTGGGTATCTCGGTTAAACTCAATACGGCGAAGAATACCACGGGCGGCTATTTGGGAGACACCACGTTTGAGGTGTTTGGTCAGCAGGTGTCGAGCCACATTGAAGTAAGTTTGCGGAGCGGGAAACGAATGAAGGGCATTCAGACGGTCATTGAAAACGAATATGTGCCCGCGTATACCTTGGTACATTTGCCGGAGGCAGATATTATCAAGGGAAAGCTCGCCGCGCTCTTCAACCGTCGTAAGCCCAGGGATTTTTATGATTATTTTTTTCTACTCTCCGGCAACTATCCGCAGGTGCGGGAGAGAGAAGTGCTGGAGCAGGTGCTGGAGCTCGTGCATGATACCGACATTGATTTTCGAAGCGAACTCAAGGCATTCCTCCCCGCAGGTCACGCGATGCTCCTGAAGGATTTTCGCGGAACACTCGAGCGGAAAATAAAGCAGTACCTTTGACCACATTGGCACACGGGCTGACGCTTGTGACGGGGAATGTAAAACGATTTCGGGGAAAATCGCCGGATTGAAGGTGTGTTATGCAGAGTAGCAACGAACCTCACCCGCACGTTGCCGATCAAGACTCATCATGTAAGGACAGTTTTTTCACGGGGGTAATCATTCACATCTTGAGGAAATGCCAAATCGTTACATTGTTCTTTCCGTGGAAATCCGCATCAATTTGTGGTGCGAGTTTTTTATTACGTCCCGAACCATGAGGCACTCTGTGAGTATAAGGAAGGTGTTGGTATAATGAATGCATGACACCGCTTCAGCAATCGCTCATCAATACCCTTGCGTGGTTTGATCTGTTCGATTATCCCCTGACCGCAGGGGAGGCGTTTCGTTGGCTGTGCATTGATGATAACAAGGCAGGTTTTGGGGCATCCTCATCTTACGAAGAGGTATTGGCGGGATTGCGCGCATTGGTTGCGGAAAAGGCCATAGAGTCGCAATGGTCGTTTTTTTTCCTTGTCGGTAGGAATGAAATCGTAGAAACCCGCAGGAACAGGTATCTCATCGCCGACGTAAAGTTTGCGCGCTCACGCGGAGTGGCTCGTCTCTTCCGCCTTGTGCCATGGGTGCGCATGGTGGCGGTGTGCAATACGCTCGGGTATTCAAACGCCGCTCATGAGAGCGACATTGATTTCCTCATCATCACTGCGTCTGGCCGCCTTTGGACCGTGCGAGCAGTGTGCCTCGCGCTCCTTGCGTTGTTTGGGCTTCGACCCTCGCTCCAGCGGTTTGGTGCAAAGCAGGAGGAGAGGAAAAATAAGATAGACCTCACCTTTTTCGTGGGCGAGGACGCGCTGGATCTCTCACGGCTGTCTCTGCCAGGAAGCGCCTTCGCATCGCTCCCTGATCCCTATTTAGTTTATTGGCTTGTGCAGCTCACGCCGCTTATGGAC
>MGER01000066.1:0-1186 GCA_001791465.1 Candidatus Uhrbacteria bacterium RIFCSPLOWO2_02_FULL_49_11
TACAATTCAAATGGTGTATGTTTGTAAGGACGGGAAGATTGAGTATTTGGAACGAATGTACAAGAAACGGGGGAAGTACTATGAGAAAAATTTTGGTTGGAATTCGCACCCTTGATATCTTCTTCGGTTGTGCAACACTACCAGTACGATTTCATCGTTTATCCAAGGGAAAGCGTACATCTTTATTGACGGTGCGAATGGGCAGGTGTGTGGGCACTATAGCCTGGCGCGTCCGATACTGAGGTATCGCATCGCCTCCTTGGCAGTAATCTCTTTGGCCGCATCCTTGGCGAGGACGGGTTTCACCGTATCGTCGCTGAGCCGCTTGTGGAGTTATAAAGACATACGATTAAAGGTTAATTGATAAATCCATAATCGTAGAAGAAAACCGCCGTCGCCTTACGGATGTTCACTTTTAAACTTTAAATGCGCTGTAAAGTGTTCACTTTTGATTTTTTAGTAACATGCGGAACCTACCCTCTTGATCGAAGCGGTATTTTGTGGGACGATTACAATATGGAAAATAACGTATCCACCGAGCGCACCCCGCGCATAAGCAGAAATGCGGCCATCAGGATTATCGCATGCGCTGTATTGGCGATTTTTTGGGTTGTCTTCCTGTGGAATTTTTGGCGCAAAGGAGTGTATGCGCTGGGATTCAATGCCTTTATTTTTCTGGTTTTATTTCTTGGGTTATTCGTGTGGGTTTTGCGCAAAGAGGGGCATTTTGGAAAGAATGATCTTATCTGGCTCATTCCGTTCGCGCTGATCGTCCTGAGTTTCGCGCTCTACGATAATCCTTTTCTAAAAATATTCAGCCTCATGGTTCTGCCGGCGGGGTTTGCGATTTTTTACAATCAGGCGTTTTTGCCTGATAAAGAGTCAAAGTACTGGGATATCGAGTATCTGTTTAGGATAATTGGCCGATTTTTTTCATTCCTCGCGCAGATTGGCAGGTCCGCCGCACTTTATCTGAATCTCATCATACCGACCGGATCGGCAAAGAAACGGATTGCAGCGCGAATCATAGCCGGGCTCATCTTGTTTGTGGTCATCGCGCTCACTGTCTTTATCCCGCTTCTCTCCTCTGCCGATGCCGTGTTCGCCGAACGCATGAAAGGCATCTATGATTGGTTCAAAGAGATTATCTCCGTGCCGTTCATGTACAAGCTGCTGGCGGGCATTG
>MGER01000066.1:1207-9424 GCA_001791465.1 Candidatus Uhrbacteria bacterium RIFCSPLOWO2_02_FULL_49_11
GGAGAAACAGGACAAGCCGATCGACTCGATTGTCGCAGGGATCGTGCTCGGCGGAACCCTCTGCCTGTACGCGCTTTTTCTCTGGGTGCAGGTGAAGCGCTTGTGGGTGGGAGACCTCCCCTTTGATTTCAAGGAAACCGAGCATTTAGTGAAAAGCGGTTTTTGGCAGCTGCTGTTTTTGTCCGTGATAAATATATTGATTTATTTCTTCGCATACCGAAAAACTAGCCCCATAGTGCAAAAGATTCTGGCGGTTTTTACTGCCGCGTCATTGCTGCTGCTTGTTTCCGCTGGCTATCGCATGGGGCTCTATGTCACCTATTACGGATTCAGCTACGAGAAATTTTTTGCCGCTTACACGGTGCTTTATTGTGCGATAGTCTTTGTATGGCTGATAACGCGCCTGTTTATCGCGCAACGCTCCAATATCCTCAAATTTTTAGTAGTGCTCTTTATCTGGATGTATGCCGCGATGGCGGTGTTACCCGTTGAGCAATTCATCTTACGCGCCAATGTCGCCCTCTCCGGCTTGGAAAATTCAAGAATTCGGCTGTATGAGCTTACTATGCTGTCGCCGGACGTGCTCTCATTAGTTAAACGCTATGAGCAGCAGGGTCATTTGAAAGAAAAAACCGGTTATCTGGAGAGAGAAGGGAAAAATAAATCTGAAGAAGCATTTGACTGGACGCCCTGGATCGAGCGACAGGAGAAAAAAGTGGCGGAGAAGGTGTGGTATGAAAAGAGTTTAGTGAATCTCGTTGGTAAATAGCGGCCATTTATCAAGCCGTGCGCACTGAAGGGGAAGATGAGTCTTTTCACGATCATTATATTAATGATTTAACCCTAGTGCTAGTCCTGCCCTTGCGCAACGGTGCGGGATTTCGTTCTAGAAACCCTGATTATATGATTGTGGTATAATCTCGCTGTATGAAAAAAGAAGAAGTTATCACATTGGCTAGAGAAATATTCAAAATTAGGCTCAAGTCTTCTAATGAGGGATCCGCTGAAGATGATGGCGTGCATCAAATGACGATTAGAGGCATTGCCTTTTATGATCACAAGGTAATTGAAAAGTGGTATAAGGATGCCATTAAAACAGCAGAGACTATTATTGCTCTTGAAGAGGAATACCTAAACAATGTCTGATAGGTGAAAGTAAGTCTCTCATAATAGCGGGGCGTGTATTTACCCACAAGCGCCTGTCAACAGGCATGAATATTAATCAGCGCGGTGAGTGATTTTTCAACACCCCTACTTAACGGTGGTGTTTTTTATTAGACTTCTGAATTATTTGACTAGCCAGTAGTTGACTGGTCGGATGCCTCATGATATCATATGAACGTATGTTCATATATAAACATTGTCGCTGTCGTTCCATATCAAAGCAAGAAGATATCTTACTGGTTGCGGCGGAGAATACATTGAAATTACTTGCCGTGCCTGCGCGCGTGAGACTGCTTTTACTCCTCTCCCGAGGCGCGCACTGCGTGTGCGATTTGATGACTCACACGAAAATGTCCCAAACCCTCGTATCGCACCATCTTGCCGACTTGATGTCAGGTGGTTTAGTAACGAATAAGAGGAATGGGAAATATATTGACTATTCTCTTACTGCGCGGGGGAAAAGAATTATTCTTCTAATACGCACCATTACGTAACGTGTATGAATATACAAGTCATTGGAACAGGATGCCCAACATGCAAAACGTTATTGGAAAGGACTAAAGAGGCTGTTAAGTTGCTTGGGGTATCTGCAGAAATTGAATATATCACGGATGTGGAAAGGATAGTGGCAATGGGGATAATGCACAGTCCGGTTCTTGTCATTGACGAGAAACCCGTGCTGGTCGGGAGCCTGCCCTCAATAGATAAAATAAAGGATCTGATCCAGCAAGCGGGATAGTATGAGCATATGGTATCCGCTTGAACAATTCGCCGATTGGATGGCATTCCAAGTGTTTTCGCTCGGCGAGACAACCCGCATGGGCGAGGCAGTCCGCTTTTTTGTTTACGATACCCTGAAGATATTTATTCTTCTTTTTACCATCGCCCTCATCATGGGGGTGATAAATGAATATTTCCCCGTAGAGAAAGTGCGGCAGTATCTTACCGCGAGGAGATGGTACGGAGCTGATTACCTTATTGCCGCGCTCTTTGGTACGATTACGCCGTTCTGCTCCTGCTCATCGGTGCCGCTCTTCATCGGGTTTGTGCGCGGCGGCATTCCCTTGGGTGTCACGCTCGCGTTCCTTATCAGCTCGCCATTAGTAGATACCGTGGTTATTGCCATGCTGTTGGGAGTCTTTGGCGCGAAAGTAACGCTCATTTATGTGATAAGCGGGATACTGGCGGCGGTAGTCGCGGGGTACCTGCTTGGTAAAATGAAACTAGAGAAGTATTTGTCGCCGTGGGCATTGAAAGCAACGAATACGCTGATTCATGGTGCGCAAAATCAAGAGCAAGTGAGGTTCTCCGTAAGATTCACCCGCGCTTTCAATGAAACCATGAACATTGTGCGAAGTGTCGGGTTATATGTGTTCATAGGAGTGGGGGTGGGTGCAGTCATCCACGGTTTTGTTCCAGTAGATTTTTTTGAAACATATCTTAATGTGAACAATCTCATCGCCGTACCGGTTGCGGTCGTTGTCGCCGTACCTCTTTACGCGAACGCGGCAGGCATTCTCCCCATCGCTCAAGTACTGGTGGACAAGGGTATTCCGCTCGGGGTGGTGCTCGCGTTCATGATGGCGGCGGTTGGCCTTTCTATCCCGTCTGCGATTATGCTTAAAAAAGCGATGACGGGGAGGCTTATCGCCATTTTTTATGGCACCATCACGGCGAGCATAATCATACTCGGGTATGTGTACACATGGATCTTTAGCTAAGAGAAAATATTCGCAGGCGAATAGCCTCGATACCCCCACACTGCAGGGGTATTTTTTATCCCATGGCATCGCCGCTTGACAGAGATATGGTTATGGGTATATATTCATAATAGATAATTGGGAAAAGGTCGGGGTTATCGCTTAACTCAAGTTTATTATTACATATATGCCAAGATTTAACGGTACCGGCCCGCAAGGTTTAGGCCCTGCTACTGGCTGGGGCGGGGGTCATTGCGGCGCTGGCATGGCTTACGGCCGCAGAGGCGCTGGCACAGGCAGAGGATTTGGCGGGAGAAGGTTTTGGGGTTATTGCCCAATGCCCGCTCTTTCCAAGAAGGAAGAGTCGGATATGCTCACCAGTGAAATTGAAGCCACGGAAGAGGATCTGAAAGCGCTTCAGCAGCGTCTCGCCGACCTTAAGGGCAAAAAATAAGGCACGGATCCTGTCCTGATTGCCTTTCGCGGGGGCGGGGCGGGCCTAATTCCATTGTAACGGTATAAGGATTTTTTGCAAACTTTATGCATTACGCTCTTGCAGCCGTATGCGCGGCGCCGCAATTAGTGATGGCCGCACTTGGAATATGGGTATTTTTACAGTAGAATAAGGGTATGCTTGTGAAAGCCGTTGCGCATCACATATTCCGTTTCGCCATAATCACCTGTTGCTCTTTGTTTTTTGTTATTTTTCCGCAAGGCGCCGTTGCGCAAGATGCTGGTTTTGAAATCATGGAAGACGAGGAAGTCTTTGAGGCTAGGGTGGAGGAGGTGCTGGAGCAGAAGGAAATGACAAGGGAGAACGGCTCAAAGGCCGTTTTGCAGAAGTTGAAGCTTAAAGGTTTGGAAGGGGAGCGGAAGGGGCAGGAAATTATTTTTGACGGCACGGAGATTGACGTGTTTGCCCAGCATGTATACCGGAGAGGCGATAAGGTGCTGGTGTCCGTCAGTAAAGACGTTGACGGCAATGACCGGTATTATGTGACTGATTTCGTCAGGCGCGGCAGCTTGTATGTGCTTGCTGCCATTTTTGTGCTTTTCATTCTCTTAATCGGCAGATGGCGGGGGTTAAGGGCGCTTCTAGGGCTGGTTTTCAGTTTTGTAGTGATTTTGAAGCTGATTATTCCTTCAATAATGGCAGGGAATAACCCCTTATCGGTCACGCTGGCGTACGCGCTGCTCATCATCGTGGTTTCGACTTACTTGGTGTATGGATTGAACAAGAAATCCACCGTCGCCGTCATAGGCACTTTTTCCGGCATCGTTATTGTGGGAGCATTTTCAGTGTTGTTTACCAATAGTGCGAGGCTCGCGGGATTCGCGCAAGAAGAGACAGTGTATTTGGTCGGTTTAATGGGCGGGACGCTTGATCTGCGGGGTCTGTTGCTTGCCGGTTTCGTGATCGGGGCGCTTGGCGTCTTGGACGACATCACCATCAGTCAGGTTTCCGCTGTCAGAGAAATATATGAAACAAACCCGCGTTTGGCGAGAAAAGAGATTTACCGCAAGGCAATGCGGATCGGCGTTGATCACATCGCTTCCATGGTTAATACGCTCTTTCTGGCGTATGCCGGCGCTTCCTTTTCCCTTTTATTGCTGTTTACTTTCAGGCAAGCGCCTTTTTTAACGTTCAGCCAGGTGGTAAACAATGAAATCATTGCCACGGAAATCGTGCGCACATTGGTCGGCAGCATCGGTTTGGCGCTGGCAGTGCCTATCACCACGTGGTTAGCCTCCTTCAGTTACCAGAAAAAAATCTATGGCGAGACCGCAAAAAACGAGATGCGTTAATTACGAGCCCGAGGCCGTGTATTTCAAGCCGCGCGGCGTGCCCTTGTCTTTATTGGAAGAGGTCGTTTTGTCATTGGACGAGATGGAGGCGATAAGGTTGAAATATGTGGAAGGCCTTGATCAGGTCGCATGCGCTAAGAGGATGAAAGTGTCGCAGAGCACGTTGCAGAGGATTTTAACTTCTGCCAACAGAAAAATCGCCCAAGCGCTCACCCAAGGCAAAGCGATTAAAATAGAGGGAGGCATCGTGAGATTAGTAAAAAAATGAGGTGTTCTTCTCATTATTCTGGCTTTTTCCCCATTATTTTGGTAAGCTTATAAGAAAGATAACGCGCGACCATTTCGACCATTCATGGTTTTTCCTCATAATCCAGTCCTTGCCGCATTTTATGCCACGCTCTTTACCTGGGGCGTGACTGCCGTCGGAGCCGCCGGCGTTTTCTTTTTTAAAACAATTAAGCAGAGGCTTTTAGACGCCATGCTCGGGTTCACCGCGGGAGTCATGATTGCGGCGAGCTTTTGGTCGCTGCTTGCGCCTTCCATTGTCATGAGCGAGGAGCTGGGACAGGTCCCGTGGCTGCCTCCTGCCGTCGGTTTTTTAAGCGGCGGTTTGTTTCTTTGGCTGATTGATAAAGCGCTTCCGCACTTATGGTTCGGTCAGCCGCTTGCGCGCGTGGAAGGCATACGCACGTCCTGGCACAGGACTATGCTTCTCTTTTTGGCGATCACGTTCCATAATTTTCCCGAAGGGCTTGCGATCGGCGTGGCGTTCGGGGCTGCGGCGCAGGGAATAGACGGGGCAAGCTGGGCAGGCGCCGCCGCGCTCGCGTTGGGGATCGGGATACAGAATTTTCCCGAAGGGCTTGCGGTATCGCTCCCGTTCCGCCGGGAGGGATTGAGCCGGTGGCGCGCTTTTCTCTACGGGCAGGCGTCCGCGCTCATTGAGCCGGTGGCCGCGGTATTGGGCGCGGCGAGCGTACTCGTGATGCGTGGAGCGCTTCCCTACGCACTCGCCTTTGCCGCCGGCGCCATGATTTATGTGTCGGTGGAAGAAATAATTCCCGCGTCGCAGAAAAATGCCACGGACGTGGCGACCATTGGCGCGATGATTGGATTTGCGGTCATGATGGTCCTTGACGTGGCATTCGGGTAAAAGCGAATGCGGTATGCTTTTGCATTAAAAATAGATTTTGCGTGTACTAAATAATAGAAAGATTATTACTTAATAAGTCATTCATGTTATCTTCACATCTTAAAGAAAAAGCACTTTCCACACAGCGTGCAGAGATGACCGAACACGTGGTATATACACAATTATCCCGTTTCTCGCAGAATCTCCGCCAGAAAGAAATCATGATGAAAATCGCCGACAAAGAACTGCAACACTACCAGTTTTGGAAAACGCACACAAAGAGTGAAGTGGCGTGCAATAAGTATAAGGCATGGTGGTATGTAGGTATTGCCCGCGTCTGCGGGATCACCTTTGGGCTAAAACTTATGGAGCGGGATGAGGAAAAGGCGGATTTGACTGATGATGAGTTAGCCCAATTGTCCCCTGAGGCGGATACGCATATGAAAGATGAGGCGCATGAATTAGTGCTCATTGATTCTATCGCTGAGGAACGGCTTAAATACATGGGTTCTGTGGTGTTGGGGTTAAACGACGCGCTCGTGGAGCTCACCGGGGCATTGGCAGGCTACACGCTTGCGCTGCAGAACGTGCGCCTCATCGCGGTTACGGGATTGATCACCGGCATATCGGCCGCGTTGTCCATGGCCGCCTCCGAGTATTTGTCCACGAAAACCGAGGGAGAGTCGAAGGCGCCGCTCACCGCGTCATTCTATACGGGCAGCGTGTATCTTTTTGCCGTGGCATTGCTTATCCTTCCTTATTTTCTTTTTGATAACCTTTACCTTTGTCTGGGGAGCACGATGCTCATCGCCATTGCGCTGATTGTGGTGTTTACGTTCTACATTACCGTGGCTAAAGGGATATCCTTTAAGAAAAGATTTTTTGAGATGGCGCCGGTGACCCTAGGGATCGCGGCGCTCACGTTCTTCGTGGGATTTCTGGTAAAAACTTTTTTTCATCTTGAGGTGTAGTATTTATTGCGCGGCCTGCGAACTGCCTTTGTTCCGTGCGGACGCCAAGCGTGAATCAGGCGCTTGGCTGGCCCCGCCATTGCCAGCCGATTGACCTTGAACATTGAAGCGCATCCCGATAATGCGCACGGCATGCAGCGTACGGAAGCGCGCCGCGCACGATGCGACTTTCATCTGGGATCATATGTATTTGATGGTGGGCAAAAGCCCACCGGTAAGAGATACTGCATTAATTATGTTACTCACTTTGAGCATTGCGGGAGCGTGGTTATGTGCTACGTTGCTTTTTGTGTTTGCCTTCATCAAAAGGAAATCAAAGATTATAGCATTTACGCCGATAAGGTATTTGGGATTAATGTCGTTTGTGCTGGTAGCCATGATCGTATCCTGGAGAGGGGGTGATGACAAGGTGTGGATCGTGTTTTTGGCGGGAGCAGGCATTGGCATGGCGGGAGAGACCGTGATTGCGTTCATTTGGGATTTTTTCTTTGATAAAAAATTTTGGATATATCGCGGCGGCAGCCTTTTACAAGGTTATACCAGCATTTATAATATAATTCCTTGGGGGTCCTTCGCGCTTATGGTGCGCGCACTGCTTGATACGTTTATGGTGAGGGAAGAAATTCTTACGGCACGCGTAGGGGGGCTCTCGCTTTGGCAGGCTTTTCTTTTATTCTGGTGCGGGAGTTTGTTGTTGGCAATTGCGGTGCGCATAGTATGGCTTGGGATGCAGGATAGGCCCATTCATTTGAATGAAAAGTTTTCCTGGAAGCTCTATGGTCTCTATACCGCGCCAATCTTCATTGCCATTGGCGGGGTAAGCGTCCTTGGAGATATTGTGTTGTTGTTTTATGCGCTGGTCATTATGGCTTTAGGTTATCTCATCGAATATATCTACGGGGTATTGTTATATCAGGTATTTACACAAAAAGATATGGGAGCATGCGTCCTTTGGCGTTTATTGCATATGAGAATAGGATATAAAGCGTGGGAATATCAATATGCCAAACGAGACGGCGGGATTACGAGCCTCACCAGCTTGCCGTATTGGGCATTGGGAGGATTTTATTTTGCATTTATACTTAGTTATCTCTAAAAGCTGGCATTCAGGACAATTTTTTGATAAGATAAGGGCGCCAGAAAAAATAACCTGCAGGATCATTTGAAACATAAGCGCCCTATACAAGCAAAACGTTTTATCAAAGTGAGAAGTTATTTTTGCAGGGCGCCTAAGCACGTTTATGATATGCCGCCTTAGCTCAGCTGGTAGAGCAGTGCTTTCGTAAAGCAAAGGTCCCCGGTTCGATCCCGGGAGGCGGCTTATGATAAGGTAGACACTTAAGAAATATTTTATGAATGAATTTCGCTGTTTTAATCCTAGAGAGAGAGAGAGCGAGTCGGGGCGTGAAAAGATTCAACAGTATAGATTTATTTGCCCGAATAG
>MGER01000066.1:9483-11709 GCA_001791465.1 Candidatus Uhrbacteria bacterium RIFCSPLOWO2_02_FULL_49_11
CAATTAAGAGGGGAGAGAAAAGGTGCGTTGAAAGTTGTGACGAATGTGGAGATACATTAGTGCCCTGGTGACAGTGAAGAGCGGCTCAACTTGAAAAGGATTTCCAAAGTTTCAAAAAACACTCTCAATAGAGAGCGTTTTTGATCGAATACGACTACTGTAAGCATGATAATGTTGTAAGATCCTATTTTACCGCTTCAACAATTTTCGCGAACACTTCAGGATGATCAAGCGCCAAGGTGGAGAGCGATTTGCGGTCAAGCTCCACTTTCTTTACTTTCAGCAGGTGGATGAATTTGCTGTACGTAAGCCCTTGCGCGCGCACGGCTGCGTTCAAGCGAACCTGCCAGAGTTTTCGGAATTCGCGTTTCTTGGTGCGTCGGTCGCGGTACTGATAGACTCCCGCTTTGATCACGGCGACATTGGCGAGGCGTGAGATTTTTTTCCTGCCCCAGCGATAGCCTTTCGCTTGTTTCAGAAGGCTATGGCGCTTGCGTGTCCGTAATGAACCTCGTTTCACTCGAGACATAAAAGTATAAAATACTAAATACTAGATAGTGGCATGATAACTATGTGCTGGTGAGAAGTTTTCTGATATGCTCCCGATGCCCCGTGCGGAGTGAGACATCCTTGCGTTTGCCCATGGTGGCCTGGCCGGTGGCGCGCGCATGGTAGTGGCTCTGAGCTACCGCCCGTTTAAGCACTTTGCCTTTTGAGGTAATGCGGAATCGCTTCAAAAAAGTTTTTTTAGTCTTCAATTTTGGCATAAGCGCAAATAATAAAATTTTGATTATTTTCTCCCCACCACGAGAGAAATCCTTCCTCCCATGCGTGATACTGGCTGGAGCACGGAGGCTTGGGGGAGCGAGGCGGCAAACTCGTCCATAATTTTTTGAGCAAGATCCGTATGGGCTTTTTCCCTGCCCTTGAGCACCATCTCGATTTTAACCTTATCGCCCCGCTCTAAGAATTCGGCCGCTTGCGTTTTCCTGAGTTCAAGATCCGCTCCTTTGATGCGCAGGGAAAGCCTGATCCCTTTCACCTCAACCATCTTCTGCTTGGCTTTTGCTTTGCGCGCTTCTTTTTCCTGCTCATAGCGGTATTGTCCGTAATTGATGATGCGGCAGACCGGGGGGATCGCTTTGGGATTCACTTCCACGAGATCAAGCCCCGCGGACTGCGCGGCATGAAGCGCTTGCGCGGCGGAAAGGACGCCAAGATTTTGGCCATGGTGGTCAATGACGCGCACCTCCGGCGAGGTGATGAATTTATTCATGCGCGCGAGCCTGATAGGCTCGGGCTTTGGTTTTGGCCGACGGCGATGTCTTAAATGCATACCTTAGTGTAATTCAAAATGCAAAATGCAAAGCTCAAAATTATGGAATCCCGCGAAGCGGGATGACATTCCTTCATTTTGACTTTTGATTTTTGACTTTTGCATTATCTTATTGGTGGAGATGGCGGGTCTTGCACCCGCGTGAGGCATCCGTCGTGTTCCCGTGTCTACCAGCATAGCCTGCTCTTGGTATACTCGCGCACGCCCGAGGAGCAGACAAGAAAGCGCGCGCAAGTCCCTAAAAAGCCATTGTCCTCCCACGGCTTTTAGGAGAAGCGTTGGAGTAAGCCTGCAGTATGACACCCGATTCCTTATCCGCAGGCGGAACAAGGGCGGATGGTAACGGCGGTTAGGCCGCTACAGTAGCCGGCGCGAATTCAAAAGCTTGGGCTAAGCCCAATACTTTATCTTTCACAAGGCTTATGAGATTATTGGCAGTTATCTCTTTGCGTTCGTGGAGATTAACGTCGTGCGAACGCCGCGACGGCTGGCGCAGGAACATTTTGGTCACCTGCGACTTATGGACATCCCCAAAAATGAAAAATCCAAATGTCAAAATCTAAATTTCAAATGAAATCGGTATTATTCTTATTATGACGAAATGAGTATACGATGAGTGCAGGGATTAGTCAAGCTATGGAAGCACGCGCGTCCTCAAATGCCGTTTCATTTCACGTTTTTTTATCGCCTCGCGCTTATCGCGTTCTCTTTTCCCTCGTCCCAGCCCCAATTCTATTTTGATAAGACCGCGTTTCGAATAAATGGACAATGGGATGAGCGTGCGGCCGGCTGCTTGAGATTTTCCTATGAGGGAGGCGATTTCTTGTTTTGACAGCAGCAGGGTACGGTCGCGGTGCGGATCGTAGTGCGTTTGGGCCTGAGCGGCGGGC
>MGER01000066.1:11720-16300 GCA_001791465.1 Candidatus Uhrbacteria bacterium RIFCSPLOWO2_02_FULL_49_11
GATGGTCGCGTTGATGAGCAGCGCCTCGCCGTACGGAGTAATGCGGGCGTACGATCCCGCGAGCGATACTTGCCCCTGTTTAACTGATTTCACTTCTGGACCAGTCAGCTTGATGCCGGCCTCAAGCCGTTCTATGATTTCATAGTTATAGAACGCCTTTTTGTTTAATGCCAATGTCATAATACCTCATCTTTACATGCGTTCCACCGGCTGCATGCCCAGCAGTTTCATCCCGATCTGCATGGTGTGCGATACTGCCTGGAAAAGCGAGAGGCGCGCGCGGCGGATGGGTGTTTCTGCCTGAGCAACCGGCAGACGGTCATATGACGCATGGAACACATTGGCGAGTTCTTCAAGGTAGTGGACTAAGATGTGCGGCCGGCAGTCCCGGGTGACCTGTGTGAGCGTATCGGGGAACCTCACCAGCGTGCGCAGAAGAAGAAGCTCGTCCGGCTCACGCAACAGCGTGTGATCGGATGGCGCATCGAGGTCCTCCGGATGTTCCGTTTTAATTTTTCTGACAATGCCGTTGATGCGCACGTAGGTATAGAGCAAATAGGGCGCGGAGGCTCCTTTGAAATTCATCATCGCATCCCAATTAAACGTGACGGATGATTCGCGGTCTCGCGAGAGATCATTATACACTAAGGCGCTTATGGCGATCCGTTTCGCGGTCTCCTCTTTTTCAAGAGGGGAGAGCGACGCGTTTTTTTCGTTGATAATTTTTTTGGCAAGCTCGATTGACTTATTGATAAAATGTATTGCGTCAACCGCTTCTCCTTCCCGTGTGGACATCTTGCGCCCGTGCTCGCCGAGGATAAGGCCGAATGGCACATGAATAAGTTTGGTGGATTGCGCATAACCCATCTTATGCGCGGCGGCGAACAATTGCTTGAAATGAAGTATTTGCTGATCGCCGACAACATAAAGGACAAGATCGGGTTTTAGATTGTCCTCCCTCCACTTGATCGTCGCAAGGTCTGAGGTGGAATAAAGGTAACCACCATCGGTTTTGCGGATCATGTAATCAGGAAGCCCCTCTTGGCCTAAGGGGATGATGACTGCGCCATCGCTCATAACCGCCACCTTTTTATCAAGGGCTTCCTGGACCACGCGGGCTAATAAGGGTTCATAGAAGCTTTCTCCGTGCTGATAATCGAATGCAATGCAAAAAAGCTCATACACGCGATTGAATTCTGCAAGGCTGATGCGGCAGAATTCCTGCCAAAGTTTTTTCGCTTCCGGATCTCCTTGCTGGAGCTTTACTGTTTCTGCGCGGGCTTGTTCTTCGAGGGTGGGGTTAAAGGGCAGCTCTTTATGGAAGCGAATATAGAGTGCCTCAAGTTCAGGTACGCTCACAGGCGCATCAGTGCGCGGGGTATGCCAAAGCTTGTAAGCAACTAAAAGCTTCCCAAATTGGGTACCCCAATCGCCAAGATGGTTGTCATTGACAACGTCATGTCCTATATGGCGGAGTATATTGTCAAGAGCGTGGCCAATAAGCGTAGAGCGGAAATGCCCCACATGCATCATCTTGGCAATGTTCGGGCTTGAATACTCAACCAGCACCTTCTGCGGCGACACAGGGGTCCGTCCCCAGTCGTCTCCGGCATCTAATATAAGAGGGAGCCTTGATTGAAGCCAGGTTTTTGAGAAAAAGAAATTAACATATCCCGAAGAAGCTATTTCTATCTTCTCAATCATGGGATGCAAGGAAGGTTTGATTTTTTCCGCAATCTCTTGTGCAATATCGGCTGATGGCCGTTTAAGCGCCTTTGACAGACGAAGCGGGAGGTTCGTCGCATAATCGCCCATCATTGAATCAGGTACCGCAACGAGGCCAGCAAGGCTGTCAGGGTCTATCCCGGCATCAAGGGATGGAATAATAGCGCGTAATGACTCTTCAATGGTGTTTTGTGGTGAAGGCTGCATATAAATAGTTTAACATCGTATATTCAACATACCATATTTTAATATCATCCACATAATTCTTCTCTTATCCCTAGTTTATCCTAATATCGGTATAAAGTAAGGCCATAGGCGCTAACCGCATATCAACGCAGATTATAACATTGAGTTTCTTTGGCAGATGAACGCAGATAGAGGTCATTATGCTGAAATTTACTTAGGATTTACTAATATCGGCATGGTTGACTTTAAGCAAAAAGTGCGTTATAATATCATTAGCAAATAGAAAAAAATTAGTTAAATTAATAGAAAAGACAGTAATATCGGATATTATGATGAAGCCAAAAGAGGCAGTGTGTGAGGAGAGCAAAGCAAGTGAGCGCAGCACACTAAAGTACTTCAAGCCGCATGAAAACAAAAACAAAAAACCACACAGAGACCGCGTCACATATACCCTTATTATCTTCCGTTCATTTTCAGAATGAACCGGAGATACATGGGTATATTTTGTTATCTGAAGCATCAGAACTTTGCACCTACAGCCAAGAATACCTCTCTCTCCTTGCCCGACGCGGATTATTGAGAGCGGAAAAAATAGGAAGGTCCTGGTATGCCAAGAATGAGTGGCTTAGGTCGCCAATCCGCGAGGAGCCGCATGGTCTGACGATACGAGCCGTTCCGGTTCGTACAAACTAGGATGTCTGTGGAGTCAATGTGTTTGACGATGTGCGCATGACTGCAGTTCTACAGCAGGATTACGCGCAGTATCCGCAACGCCATGGCACGAACCTGTGTTGTTAAGGTTCACGACCAGCGTCTTGCTTGGTAGGAGCAGTGAGGCTCACAAGTTTATCCTAATATCGGTAGCAGGTGGGCCCTATGGCCTTACCGCTAATACGCGCAGATCGTCACGTCGGCTTTTTTAGCAAATGAACGGAGATAGAAGTCATAATGTTCAAATTTGTTATGGATTTTGTAATATCGGCACGGTTGACTTTAGGCAAAAAGTGCGCTATAATGCTAATAGTAAATAGAAAAAAATTAGTTAAATTATTAGGAAAGACAGTAATATCGGATATCAGGATAAAGTAAAGAGAAGTAGCACGCGAGGAGGGCAAAGCAAATGAGCCAATTGAATCCTTGGTCTGGCAAAAGGAAAATCCTACAAGTGAGCGCGGTGCAAAGAAGGCAGAAGAAGGGTTTCAAGATTTTAAGAAATAAAAAAATGTTTATTCTGCGCGAGTTTTAGAAGATGCGCGAAATAAACAGGGCACCCACCGTTGACAATCTAATATAAGCCGTGCGTGAAAGCTTTTATAGTTGTCGAATCGGTGGGTTCATATACCAGTATACTAAATTTTTACCCGCCTGGCAACTAAAAAAATTTGATGTGCGGCCTGCGATAAGCCCAAAATGGACTTCAAGCCGCATGAAAACAAAAACAAAAAACCACACAGAGACCGCGCCACATATACCCTTATTATCTTCCGTTCATCTTCAGAATGAACCGGAGATACATGGGTATATTTTGTTATCTGAAGCATCAGAACTTTGCACCTACAGCCAAGAATACCTCTCTCTCCTTGCCCGACGCGGATTGTTGAAAGCGGAAAAAACAGGAAGGACATGGTATACCAAGAAAGAGTGGCTGCGGATGTATATTGAAGAGCATCCTTCCTCTGACCGCGGCAATGTGAAGGGCGAGTGGAAAGAAGACGCGCAATTGCACACCCTGCTGCAAAACAATGTCGCGTTTCGTGAAGTGTCTGCCGTCGCACGGCAGGTCGCGCGCCATGCGAAAGTTTTGCCAAAAAAAGCGCAATCAGCCGCAGCCCAATGGCAATCACGATTGCAGAAACAGATTAAAAAATCGCTTGCCCGCGTCCTCCCCTCTGCCACGCAGATACTCCATGCGCTTCAATCAAATCTTATTTCACCATTTGGCAAATTTCCTTATCATGTTTTTTTAAGCAGGACCCAACAGCACCGTGAAACAATTTCCCGGGAGCTCAAACAATGGGAAAAAGGCATAAATATTTTTTCTAAGGGCATTCCCACCCGTAAGACCTTTTCTTCTTCCCGCGTCACCGGGAAGCAATTCAATCCAGATCCATTACGCAGTAACAAAATTGTCTCTTCCCTCGCAAATGTTTTTTCAAACCTTCTCCCCTCGCGCCGTCTCATCACGCTTACGCATCAGCCAAGGTATGTCACCGCATTGCTCTCCCGATTTTTGAGCGAGTGGTATAGTTCCACGCGCCAAGGAATAGATTTTTTTTTCCGCAATCCTGCACTCACGTTCCGCTATTGGTCTACGTTTCCTTGGCGAAGGCGTTTGCAGTCAGTAGTGGCCTCCATGCTCGTCGTGTCACTTCTGGCAACCAACGTCCTTGCGTATGTCACTCCGCACACCGCCGTCGCGCTCGCGGATCGCGTGGAACTCACCGGTAAGGCCCTCGCGCTCCACGCGACGCATACGGCACGCGCCGGGATGGAGCAAGGGCAATATCTCGCCCGGACGATTGCAAAGGAAGCTCCTTCCAAGGCACGGGAGGCGCTTTCTGAAGCGACCGAACGCGCGTTTTTTGTCGCACGCGCGCTGGAATTTTGGGGTGCGCGCACGGAGAGCATCCTCGCGAATGTTACTCACAATGTAGAAACCTTGCCGCAGG
>MGER01000066.1:16319-17259 GCA_001791465.1 Candidatus Uhrbacteria bacterium RIFCSPLOWO2_02_FULL_49_11
TCAACAGGCTTCCCCTCGACAATTACCCACACGCATCGTGCCGACCCCTGCGCAAGCTGCACGGGAAGTGTTTGCGGACGCCAAAGATATGGTTCAGGCGCTTATGCCCGCACGCATGCGGCAAGAGGAACCTTTTGAGATCGAAGGGATGAGCGAATCTCGTGTCGCGGGTATTTCGGTGAAAGACACCGGGAGGCTGATACGCGAAACTTTGCTCTCGTTCGTGCGAGGGTCAGAGCATTTATCGGAACAATGGTCTCGCGGGATTAGCGCATCTCGCCACAATACGCCTCTGGTCCCCAATGCCGCGGGCATGAAACGCCTTTCTTCTCCATTTCTTTCCTCTCTGAAGAGTATGGGGAGGGTCGCGGAACGTGTCTTAGATAAAATCCCGCCTCAAACGTTTGAAAAAGCGGTGCGTGTGTCTGCGGAGCGCATCGCGTTTGTGCCGGTATCGCGTTATGCGCGCGGCACGAGCGTGAACAGCCTTGTGCAGACCGTTGACTCGCTTGGCAATTCCGCATTGGCGCTTGTGGGTGTCGGGGAGGATACGGCGCTAAATGGCATCTCATCCTTGAGCCGCGGCATCGCGCGCACGAGCGAGAATGCGGGAAATTACGCCACGCAGTCATTTGTGGTGTTGGGGAAGAAGCTCGGTAGCGCGATTGACCAGACAGTCGCATGGCTGTGGCGCGACCGGATCGGGGTTCTGCAGGATGAGTTGTTGGCATTTGTAAAACAAAAGAAATCAAGCGATGTTCAAAGAAGCGGGGGGGCTGTCGTTATTAATCAAGGGACAGGAAAAGGCGCGCAAGGGAGCGCGGGACCGCAGGGCCAGGCTGGCCCGCCGGGTCCGGTCGGTCCCCAAGGCCCTGCCGGTCCGCCTGGTCCCGCCGGCCCTTCTGGGACTTCAGGTGCCTCACCCGCTGCAGTATATGTC
>MGER01000066.1:17311-17669 GCA_001791465.1 Candidatus Uhrbacteria bacterium RIFCSPLOWO2_02_FULL_49_11
ACGCGACCGTATCGGCCGCGCTTGTCGCGGAAACGCTGACCGTGAATGGGGGATCAACCTTGAAAGGCGGCGTTACTGTGCAGAACGGGCTGAGCGTGAGCGGCGCGACGACTCTATCTGGTTCACTTACGATGAACGGTGAATCATACTTCAACCAGCCTGCGCGGTTTACGACGATCAATGCGACCACCACGAATACCGACGTCTTGCTCGTGTATGGCAACGCGACTACCACGGGTAACTACTATATCGGCGGCGATCTCGCGGTTGCGGGCTCTTCAGTCCACACGGGCGGCTCTACATTCAATTCCGTCACCACCACGGACACCGCCTATTTCGGCGGGAACATGGCGAGCAT
>MGER01000066.1:17802-18741 GCA_001791465.1 Candidatus Uhrbacteria bacterium RIFCSPLOWO2_02_FULL_49_11
CCCACTACCGGCAACTACGCCACGACCACGTTGAATACTGGATTTGCGGTGGCAACTTCCACCCTTGTCGTGAATGCCGCCGAGCAGCGCGTGGGCATAGGCACGGCAACTCCAGGGTATAAACTCCATGTGGTGGGAGATACGTACCTTGCAGGAAATGCAACGACCACCGGCACGCAGATAATTGCCAGCCAGCTCGGCATTGCCACCACTACATTGCCGTACGCGTTCAATGTTTCTGGTTCCGGTTATATCGCAGGTGACTTCATCATCGGGGGGAGTGCGGTATTCACGGGCGGTTCCACCTTCAATTCCCTCACCACCACTGACACCGCCTACTTTGGCGGCAAGACCCAGGTGATGGGGAACCTAGGCATAGGTCTTACCAACCCGAGCTACCAACTGCATGTGGTCGGCAACTCTTACTTGAACGGCTCCGCCACCACCACAGGATCTCACTACATCGGCGGGGATTTGACCGTGGCTGGAAATTATTTACTCGCTGGCGGCATGAATATGAACAGCGCCACGATCACTGATACTCTGGCTTTGGGCGGTTATCAGCAGTTCACGGAAACCGGCGACAACTATGTTTATTTTGACAATGCCCAAACTAATTATTTGAGATGGCATGACGCTAATGACCAGTTTGAATTAAGCAATGGATTATTAATAACTTCTGCCACCACCTCTGATTCTTTTTACGCAAGCGGCGCCTTGTTTGTTTCTGGCGCTTCCACGTCCACTATCGCTTCGTCATTAACTGTTGACACTAATACTTTGGTGGTGAACGCGAATGAAGGCCGAGTAGGCATTGTCACTTTAAATCCGCAACAGGCCTTGGATGTCACCGGCAACGCGCAAGTGTCTGGCAGATTGGCTGTGGGCGCCACTGACAATTCACTGTACGCCTTGAATGTTTCTGGTAATTCATATTTA
>MGER01000067.1:0-12800 GCA_001791465.1 Candidatus Uhrbacteria bacterium RIFCSPLOWO2_02_FULL_49_11
CTTTGTGCTCCCCGCGTATCATTATGAAATAGAGACTGCCATCACCCTCAATTTTTCCGCGGCAAGCCAAGACGCGCCGCCTGCTCTTCTCACGGTACACGTGAGCGGCGACACAGAAAAAACGCGACAGCGCACCTCTGCGCTGTTAACCTACGCGCTTACCGCACCCGATAACACGACCACAGCGGCGGGGGAAATAACATTAAAAAGCATTGATGAAACGCTCTATCTGTTATTTAAAAACCCGCGCGGTGCGCATGCCCCCTTCCAGGCATTTGAAGGAATGGGATGGATCAGATTTGACGCCCGCAAGTGGTATGAAAGCGAGCATTTCCAGGCGCTTGCGCGCACCATGAACCTGACCATTCCTGAACAAAAATTGAATGCCCCCCGCTCGCCATCGCAAAAATCAACGGCAATAGCGCTCAAAGCGCTGCTCGTAAACCCCAAAACGTATACCGTGCGCGATGCGCCTTCTCGGTGGCAATTATATCGCAAGTCATCGCCGCTCTCTTATTCATTTATTATCAACAAGCCAGAGCTGCGACAGATCACTTCGCTCCTCACCCGCATCATTGAAGATTTGTCGCCCTTGCCCGTCGGAAATAAAGAATACGCGGTTGACTATGCGAATTCCGTCACAGGTGAAGTATGGATTGAACCGCGCACAAAAGATATCACCCAGATAATGATGCGGATTGAGCCGTTTCCTTCTCTGCCCGATAGCCCATTCTCCATCGGCCCCATTGATATCAATGGGGCCTTCGCCCCTGCAGCCCAAACGTTCGCATGGAATGCTCCTGCGGAACCCGTGGCATTCGAGCAGGTATTCACGACCCTCATGGATGAATGGTTCGCAGGCAGTTCTTTTGATAGCACCGCGCCAGTGCAAGAAAGCGCGAAGGACACCGACGGAGATGGGCTGTCAGATTACGTGGAATTTATGCATTATAAGACAGACCACCTGAACCCTGACACTGACGGCGACGGGTATGACGACGGCACGGAAATTCGGAATGGATATGGTCCGCTTATTCCTTACCTTTAATACGAACTGCGTCTCTTCGTTTCGTACGCCGCCTGCCGCGGGTGCGAACGAGCCGGTAAGCAGAGATTGCATATGCGCAGTATTTTCCAGTCAAATAATGATACCTCAACGATAGGGTCACCGATACTGCGATATTTCAATAAAGCGACTTTAAAAATTCTTTCTCAATTTTTCAAATAAGGCGATTTTTGCTTTTTTCATTCCCTCGGCAAATTCGTTGTCGCTCTTCGCCAGGGCAATCTTTTCCAACATCTCGAAGGTGATCCCCGGCTTCAAATACTGAGCTGCGTTGGGGAGTGATTTTAGTCTGTCGTACGGCGTCACCCATAGGTTGTATTTCTTTTTCACTTTTCCATTCATTCCAACCTCGTCCTCGGCGAATCCGCACGTGCGATGATAGTTCAGATAGATGTTCATGTGCGTGCGGTTAAACTCATCGATGAACAGCGCCCACGCGCTCGGTATGTGCCAGTGGCCGTAATGCTTCCTGATGATGCTGCCGTTCTTCGATTCCACGAGCGCGTTGTCATTGGTGTGCCTCGCTCTTGATTTAGTAAACCGTGCATAGAGCTTGGCGATCAACTCCGCCACCACGTGATTGATGAATTCAGAACCGTTGTCGGAGTGGAACTCCAGGATCACGAACGGATACAGGCTGATGAGCGTTTCGACCACGGGGGCGAGTGCATACTCGGAAATATTCGGCACGATGGCGAGCATTTCCCACTGCGTCACCTCATCGACGATATTAATGTGATACGCGCCTTTTTCGCCGTTTAAATCGCCGGAATGCACCGTATCTACCCGCAAATACCCAGGTTTTCCTTCTGGACACGGTTTCGCTCTCATCCCGATATTCACCGCCGTCGCTTTCGTCCGCGCCACCCATTTCGCCTTCGAGGAATTGTACTGGCGGTTTCCTCCTCGGATGTTGTAGATATGCGACGATGAGATGCGAGAGATGGTTTGATACGCTTCATGATGGAACGTCTCGTACTCTCGTTTGAGGATGCTCCTCGTCGCTTGCCCGCTCAAGTGTCCGTGCGCGTAATCGGTGTTGATCAAGAGGGCGATGTCTTCTGGGCCGTACATCACGCTGAAGCGATGGCGCTGCCGCGATCCGTAGCCAAGTTTCAATTCCCCGCGCCGTTTGTGTCGACGGATCAACCGCTTCGTTTGTATCTTCGAGAGGCCGGTGACTTTGCGGATGTAGGCGTTCACCACGGACTTTTCTCCCCGCCTCTTCAATCGGTGATATTTGAACTTCCTCAAGGTCTCGTCGATCCATTCATACCGCGCCTGCTTGTCGATGATGCAGAATCCGATCTCGGTCTTGAGTTGCACAAAGGACGCAAGTTGTTCTATCGTAGTGATGTGCGAGTCGAGCATAGTGATTGTAGGCATACAATCACAGTATGGCGGCCCGCACCTTTTTGTTTAACGCCCGTCTTCCCGTCGCTCAATGATTATCCACAGATTGGGGTATCATTATGCGGTGGAATGGGGTTTCAAGATAGGTATCATTTTGTATTGTACAAGACTTGCGCTTGCTTTCCTTATAATTATATGCTACATTCTTAACCGCTTATTACTAGGGCGACAGACTGGGCGTATCGTAATATGAGCGCACGAACGGCTCGGCTCTCGCGACAGAAAGGCCTCTTATGCTCACGAAAAAAAAGAAAGACGCGGTTATCAAAAAATTCCGCACCCACGAACATGACACCGGCTCCCCCGAGGTGCAAATTGCCGTGCTCACGGAAGAAATGAAAGAACTCTCCGAGCACCTGAAACTCCACCGCCATGATTTTTCATCCCGCCGCGGCCTGTTGCGGAAGGTCAGTCTGCGGCGGCGGCTCCTCCGTTATCTCCAGCGGGAAAATGAAGCGCGATATGAGGAACTCGCCAAGAAGCTGAAATTGAAACGGCTCCCCGCGTTTACGAAAGACGCCACTCTGAAGCAGATGGACGACGAACCGTTTATTGAAACCCCCGTAGGGGAAGAAGGGCCGAAGGAAGAGACAAAATAAACTTAAGCCTCCTCCGCACGGGGGAGGTTTTCGCGTAATCATTATTTATATAATAATTTAAGCGCCTGACCATCAGACACCTTAGACCACGGCCTGACGCGAAGCGTCAGGAATAACAAATGTCAAAGTTCAAATATCAAATTTGAAATTTGGATTTTGTCATTTGAGCTTCCGCTCCTCAAGGAGCGGTTTATGGGGTCTAATCGCTTGACGGTCAGGGCATACGGAAGGAAAAGTTATGGATCCGAAACAATATACGTTCGAGTTGGGAGGAAAGACCCTGACGGTAGAACAAGGGCGTCTCGCGGCCCAGGCACATGGCGCGGTGACCATGCGGTACGGTGACACCGTCGTGCTCGCCACTGCAGTGATCTCAGACAAGGAACGGGATAAAGTAGATTACTTTCCGCTCCTGGTGGATTATGACGAAAAGCTCTATGCGGCCGGGAAGATAAAAGGCTCTCGGTTTATTAAGCGTGAAGGGCGTCCTTCGGATGAAGCAATTCTTACCAATAGGCTGGTGGACCGCTCTATCCGCCCGCTGTTTAACGAACGGATGCGGCGCGATGTGCAAGTCTACCTCTCCACATTGTCTTTTGATCAGGAGAATGACCCTGACATTGCGCTTCTGAATGCCGCGTCGCTCGCACTTGCGCTTTCTCCCATCCCGTGGGACGGCCCCATCGCAGGCGTGCGGGTAGGGAGAGTAAAAGGCGAATGGGTTTTGAATCCCACCTACAAAGCGCGGGAGGAAAGCGAGCTTGATCTGGTCATTGCGGGCACCGACGAAAAAATAGTGATGATCGAAGCGGGAGCGAATGAAGCGTCCGAAGAGGTGATGTCTGATGCTATCGAATTCGGCTGGAAACATTTGCGCGAGCTCTTGCGGTTCATGCGTGAGGTGGCCGATGCGCACGGCTTAACAAAACGGAATGATTGGATTCCTAAAGTTTCCGCAGAAGATGAAGCGAACCTCGCCGTATTGAAGGAAAAAGCGAAGAAACTACTGGAAGGAAAATTAGAAAAACTATTAACCTTATCGTCGAAGGCGGAGCGCGCGGCAGAAGAAACGCGTCTCAAGCAGATGCTCGATGACGCATTTAAGGATGACAATGAGGTAACCAAGGAAGATCGCGCTGAAGTGGAGAACGTCTTCCATGCACTATGGACGGAAGCAGTCACTGCGCGCGTTTTTCATGACGCTAAACGGGTGGACGGAAGGGCCTTTGGGGAAATCCGTCCTTTGAGCATTGAGGTGGGCTTATTGCCGCGCACGCACGGTTCTGCCCTGTTCACGCGCGGGGAAACACAAGCGCTCTCGGTCGTCACTCTCGGTTCCCCTTCTTCCGAACAAACCCTTGATACCATGGAGGAATCAGGGAAGAAACGCTACATGCACCATTACAATTTTCCCGGGTTTTCCGTAGGCGAGGTTTCACCCCTGCGGGGAGTTTCAAGGCGCGAAATCGGGCACGGCGCGCTTGCGGAAAAAGCGATTCTTCCGGTACTCCCGAAAGATAAGGAAAAATTTCCCTATACCATCCGCGTCGTATCGGATATCATGTCATCGAACGGCTCCTCATCCATGGCTTCCACGTGCGGCTCGTCCCTTTCTCTTATGGATGCGGGAGTGCCTATCACCGCGCCTGTCGCAGGCATCGCCATGGGCATCTGGACCACCCCTGACGAATCGCAGTATAAAATCCTCACCGACCTCCAAGGCATCGAAGACCATGACGGAGGCATGGATTTCAAGGTGGCAGGCACCGTGAAGGGCATTACCGCGATCCAGCTCGACGTGAAAATTTCAGGCCTTACCATGCCCATGATTCAGGAAACTTTCACCCAAGCGCGCAAAGGGCGCTTGGAGATCCTTGAAAAAATGAATAGCATCATTGCCGCGCCTCGGCCTGAAATGTCTCCTTATGCGCCGCGCATTTACCCTTTGCAGATTAATCCTGACAAGATCCGCGACGTGATCGGCCCTGGAGGAAAGGTCATCAATGAAATTATCGCCAAAACCGGCGTGCAAATTGATATCGAAGACTCAGGGCTCATCATGGTCACCGCGCTCTCCAAAGAAAGCGCGGAAAAAGCGCTTGATTGGATAAAAAATTTGACCCGCGAAGTCCAGGTGGGCGAAGTGTTCCAAGGCAAAGTGACGAGGATCCTCGATTTCGGCGCGTTCGTGGAAGTGCTCCCCAAACAAGAAGGCTTGGTGCATATTTCCCAGCTCGCGCCTTATCGCGTGAATCAAGTGACGGACATCGTCAATATCGGCGACGTCATCCCGGTGAAAGTAATTGAAATTGACGAGATGGGAAGAATTAATCTGTCCTTGAAAGACACTGATTTCAATTTCCCGCCGCCTCCTGCCGGAGGATTTATGGCGCCCTCTGATAACGGCTCCCGACACCTCAACCGCGGCGGCCGCCCCGGCGCCCATGGCCGCGACCGTGGCAACTTCGACCGCCACCGCTAAGATAAGAATCGTGCCATTCAAAAACACGGCGCCCACGCGCTGTGTTTTGATATTGACAATAAAATTAAGGAGACTATATTTAAAATGTTATCTGAATACATTATGTATACAAATTGTATGTATCATCATTATAAAGGCAATCAACTCCCTCGTTCAGACGCAATACAAAAGTTAGTGGTAGAAAGGATTTTTGCAAATCCCCTTACCGACGACCAGCGAGAGAACTCTAAAGTATGGGAGCTCAAACATAGTAGCAGTTGTATACAAATAGGAAGACTGCTTGCCATAAAACGCGGGCTCAACGTTGAGTTAGCCGAAACTATTTGCGCGCTTCACGACATCTATGCCATTGATACCGGCCATTATGATGAACATGCGCAGAAAGGAGCAGAAATCGCCAAGGGGCTCCTGATTGCCACGGGTCAATTCAGCGAACAAGAGATCAACATCATCTGCGATGCGATACGAGCCCATAGCGATAAACAAATCTATAGTGACAGTTTATACAGTGAAATGATCAAGGATGCAGATATATTTGATTGTTCGCTTTATGAGGGGACGAAAAAATACTACGAAAAACACAAACCAATAGAGGTGCGGAGAGAATACTACCATCGGATCCAAAAGGTCAGAGAAGAGTTAGGGTTGCCGCCAGATATTCAATTTACTGTGAAATAATCATATGACTTCAGACATCCTCTACGCGCTTACCTCATCTCATGCACGCGCACGGCTGCTTGAATATTTTACAAATTTTCAGGGTGAAGTCCAATTTCGTGAACTTCAGCGGAACCTGTCTATTAATCCGCGCCAGCTTACGCTGCAGCTAAAAAAATTGAAAGAAATCAATTTTATACATGAACGGACAGAGGGGAAAAGAAAATTTTATTGTGCAAATATACACACCTCCTATTTTTCACCCCTTCAACAATTTGTCAAAAGCCTAAAAGTCGACCATGGGGAATGGTTCCGCTGGGAGCGCGCGGGCACTATCCATCACCTTTATATCGTACTTGAAGCTGCGATGCGCCCGATGTATGAATATTTCAGGTTATCATGGCCTTTAACGCTGATTATTTTTAAAGGAGAAAACGCGCTATGGTGCAATAGGATGGAAGATCTATCTCATCTGGGTGAAAAAATTATACAATGGTACCAACAAACAAATGTCAAAAAATATAACGACGATATCCAGACACAAACAAAAAAACTTGAACGTGTATATTTTTCAATACAATCAGCCGATGTGCCCAAGTTGCCTATAAAGCAACTGGGTAACCTCTACCAAGAACTCCATGATGAGTACACGCGGTGGTTTGCCTTATTATGGACCACTGAACCGGTCGCTATCAGAGCGGAAGAAGTGTTAAAGATGGAATTGAAAGACGCTTCCGAGCGCGAATTCGCGCTTTTGACTTCTACCACTCATGTATCGTTCACGCAAGAAATTGAAGATTCGCTACAAGCTATTGTCAGCGCTCTCCGACGCACGCATGGCAGCCCACACGATCCACGTATACTCGCAATGATTGATGCATTCCAGCAAAACTATTTCTGGATGCATAACAATTATTTTGAAACCAAGGTGCTCCAAAGGGAACATATAATATTGGAAATAAAAAAACGACTCATGGCACCGGTCACAGAGGGAGGATATGCCCATGTCGCGAGTGCGCAAAAACTCGCGCTTATGGAAAAATTAAGACTAGGAGCACACACACGGGCGCTCATTGAGATAAGCGACCACTTTATTTATCTCCAAGATTAGGACTTACGCGTTTGACTGCTAATAGTATGTTTTAGTTTTGCACTGGTTTGTGAGATAATAAGGATAGAAATGGTCACCTTAAAATAAATAATCTCACACGCCTATGCAAAAACAAAAATGTTCGCTCACCTTGTACAGTAATTTCCTCATTGCTAACCATAGTCGCTATTCGGGCTGCGAACTGGCGCGGGTGGCGCCATCGCAGAACCTGCACCATGATGCCGTGTCGCGCTGGCTCTCCGCTTCCAAGTTTCAGCCGACCGAGCTGCTCAACCAGGTGAAACATCTGATCACTCCGGCCACCGGCTATCTGCTTGTCGATGACACCACCTTGGACAAAAGGTATTCACGCGCTAATGAACTGGCCAAGCAACAATATAGCGGAGACGAGCGCGGTCTGGTAAATGGCATCAATCTCGTCAACCTTTTGTGGACAGACGGCGATAAGTTCGTACCCGTAGATTACCGTATTTACCGGAAAGGCACTGCCGACCACCAGGATAAAACCAAACATGACCACTTCCGCGATATGTTAAAAAGAGCTGTAAATAAAGGGTTTTCCAAACAATTGCCGGTACTATTTGATGCCTGGTACGCTAGTATTGGAAACTTAAAGTTCATCCGTTCTCTCAAGATGCATTTTATCTGCAGCATAGCCTGCAATCGTCAGGTTAGTGTTATCAAAGGCACCTATCTTTCAGTCCAGGACCTTGACTTTACCAAAGAACAGGTACACAAGGTCTGGCTTAAAGAATTTGGGTTTGTCCTGGTAGCTCAGACAGTCACCGCGGGCGGTGACGTGACTTACCTGATGACCAACAACTTGAGCCTGGACTACGACACCTTCGTGGACTGTTTTAAGCAGCGCTGGCATATTGAGGAATTCCACCGTGGCATCAAACAAGCCACCGGCATCGAGAAGTGTTACTCCATTCAGGCAGAATCTCAGAAAACGCACATCTTCGCCGCCTTTACCGCCTTCATTAAATTGGAAAAGAATCGTTTGTTCAGTAACATAAGCTGGTACGAACAGAAAGCTATGATTCCTCGCACGGCTGTAGCCAACTATATGTGGGCAAACGCGTAAGTCCTACAAGATATCAGAAAAAAGTGGATGATGAAGACCGCACATTATCTAGAACTCCTTTTAGCGGAGGCGGGGAAAAGGTCTCATATGAGCCTCCATCAAATGAGATATACCCTGCCCGATGAATTCATGCCGATACTCCACGGTCACATTCCCCATGTAAGCCACAGAATGAAAAATGCAATACTCGTATTCACGGAGGGTGCGCTCCATGGAAAAATATTCGCAGGGGATCCAGCGTTACGTGAAGAACAGAAATATTTCCCATCAAATAATCCAATTTCTTCTTCTCCACATGGCGTGCTGAAAGGAAGAGTTGCGTGTCAAGGGAAAGCAATAGGCACGGTTAAGGTGCTCATGAATCCAAGCGAAGCGTATAAAGTTAATCATGGCGATGTATTGGTAACCTCAATGACCTCTCCCGATTTCATCACTTCGATCAGGAAGTGCGTTGCAATAGTGACCAATGAAGGAGGATTAACCTGTCATGCCGCCATAATTTCACGCGAATTGAATATCCCTTGTATCATCGGTACAAAAAATGCCACGCAATTCTTGAAGGATGGAGATAAAGTGGAAGTAAACGCTGATGAAGGAGTGGTCACGGTGCTAGAATAATGAGGGGTCACGCATAAATTGGAACTGTGCTGTAAAGTGTTCACTTTTAATTCGTAGATGACAATCTATAACGTTGTGTTGACAAGGAGATAACTCAAGGTTATACTAAACGTGATTTTAGCCATCTCATTTTGGTTTTACACACCGCCACTGATAAATAGGCACTAATGTTAGCCTAATTTTATTAAGAAATGGAAACTTATATGAATGCGAATCAGACAGTAACCTATGTCTTAAGCGGCTAAAGGACTCGTGTGAGGTTTATGTGTGCGACCGCTTTGAGACGAAGCGGTTTTTTGATACTTTTAAAATTAAATACTTTATTAATCCCCATTCTTCTGCAAGGCGGTGCGCCCATTTTATGCGCATACTACCTGGGAGAAGAATGAAGTAAGAGAAGAAGTGAGCGTTCATTGACAATTGAGAGGTAATAAACAAGCGTCAATTTAATATTGCATTTCGCAAAAGAGAAATGAAGTATCTCTCGTCAATTCAAAATATTCCCAAAGAGATTACCTGAATACTCTTTGGGAATCCGTCATGAGAAGGGCACATGGTGGATGCCTCGATACGCGAGCGGCGATGAAGGACGTAGCAGCCTGCGATAAGCCTCGGGGAGGTGGCAAGCAACCTTTGATCCGGGGATCTCCGAATGGGGGAACCCCTCCGGCGCGCATAACGTCGGAGATCCTTGCCTGAATTTATAGGGCAAGGAAGCGCACCCGGTGAAGTGAAACATCTCAGTAACCGGAGGAAAAGAAAATAACATATTATTCCCTTAGTAGCGGCGAGCGAAAAGGGAACAGCCTAAACTGTAGAGGTTCCCATGCTTTAATTCTCTTACTCCGCAAGGAGTAAGAGATGAAGAGTGTGGACGGCTTACAAGGCCTTATACTTATACAGGGTTGTAAGACAAATCTATACCGGAGCTTGTAAATCCGGGAGGAGCCTATGAACAAGACTTCCCTAGTGGAATCCCGTGGAATACGGGAGCCAGAGTGGGTGAGAGCCCCGTACGCGAAAGGGGTTTTGTGCTCCTTAGAATTGTTCTTAAGTACGTCGGGACCCGTGAAATCCCGGCGGAACCTGGGCCGACTATGGCCTAAGGCTAAATACGCTCCGTAATCGATAGTGAACAAGTACCGTGAGGGAATGGTGAAAAGCAGCCCGGGAGGGCGATGAAATAGTATCTGAAACCATGTGCTTACAAGGAGTCAACGCCCGCCGAAATTTTCGTAAGGAAATTTAGGTGGGTTATGGCGTGCCTATTGAAGAATGAGCCAACGAGTTTGTCTGCGCTGCTTGTCGAATCCCGATCAATCGGGAGAAGGCATAGTGAAAGCGAGGCTTCAACAGCCGTTATGGCACCGTAGACAAGACCCGAAGCCGGGTGATCTAGTCATGGACAGGGTGAACCACGTAGAAATACGGGGGGAGGCCCGAACCCACCAGCCGTGCAAAACTGGGGGATGATCTGTGACTAGGGGTGAAATTCCAATCGAACTCGGGAATAGCTGGTTCTCCTCGAAATAGCTTAAGGGCTAGCCTCTCTATAAACCGTCCGGGGGTAGAGCTACTGAATGGTTCGGCATGGCGCAAGCCTAGTCGAGCCAACCAAACTCCGAATACCGGCCGGCATGATAGGGGGAGTCAGACTATGGGGGCGAAGCTCCATTGGTCACAAGGGGAAGAGCCCACGACTGCGATATAAGGTCCCTAAATCCAAGCTAAGTGTAAAAGGGAGTGTAGTGACTTCGACAACTAGGAGGTTGGCTTAGAAGCAGCCATCCTTTCAAGATAGCGTAACAGCTCACTAGTCAAGTCGCTATGCACCGAAAATGTACCGGGGCTAAGCTTGGTACCGAATGTGCAGACCTGTCAGTGCTTTGCACTGGCAGCGTGGTAGAGGAGCGTCCCGTATGCCGTAAAGTCAGACCCGTGAGGGCTGGTGGAGCGTACGGGAGTGAGAATGTTGGCATAAGTAGCAGGAAGGAAGGTGAGAATCCTTCCCACCGCAAGCCTAAGGGTTCCCCGACAACGATGATCGGTCGGGGGTGAGGCGGTCCTAAGGCGAGGCCGACAGGCGTAGCCGATGGAAAAGCTGGTTAATATTCCAGCCCCTTGTTTATATTTGTATGGTGCTGACGCATCTTAGTGTGGGATCCTGCTTTGGTTATGTAGGTTGTTGTCTCGATTTATCGGGATGACTGGAAACAAAGCCTTCGGGCAGCGTGAACTTCCGTAATAAGGTGCCGGGAAAAGGTACCATGCGTTAAGTATAGGCAGGTCCGTACCGCAAACCGACACAGGTGGGCGAGCATAAGCGTGCTCAAGGTGGACGAGAGAACCCTCGTTTAGGAACTCGGCAATTCAGTGGCCGTAACTTTGGAATAAGGCCTCCCCCGATTTATCGGGGGCGCAGTGAATGACCTCAAGCGACTGTTTACCAAAAACACAAGTCCCTGCTTCAAGCCGCAAGGCGACGTATAGGGGCTGATGCCTGGCCAGTGTCAGAACGTTAAGGGGAGGGGTGAACACCGATGCTTCGCATCGGGAATGACCAATAACCAATTTCCAATTTCCAAACAATATCCAATGAACAAAATTCAAATGACCAAAACTTGTTTTGAATTTTGAATTTGGAGTTTCGAATTTGTTTGGGATTTAGTGTTTGGGATTTGGGATTTCCGACGCGGGGCGTCGGCCGTAGCTTTGAACCGAAGCGCTGATGAACGCCGGCGATAACTATGAGTGACGATTGTAGTTATCTCAATAAATCTAGCTATATGCGGGAACATCTACTCAAGGTGCAAGTACTCGTCTCGATGAGGGACAGTAAAAAGTTTGCATCAGTTTTTTTGAGAACGGTAGACAATCCGCAGGAAAGGCTCTTGATATGCAAGACAATATCCAATGGTTGAAGCAAATTTCACCTGCGATAGGATACTATCTGGCGGGGTTTGCAGATGGGGAAGGGAGTTTTAATGTTTCACTTCGCCGTCGTGATGATCATGCGATGGGATGGCAGGTGGTACTTACGTTCAACGTGTCACAGAAGGACAGCCGAATCCTGGCGTACTTTAAAAGATACCTCGGATGCGGGAGACTCCAAGAACGACAGGACGGCGTGTACTACTATGTGGTATCAAATCCACGTTCGATTATCGAGCGCATCATTCCATTTTTTGAAAAGTATCGTTTTCTCTCCTCAAGGAAGTTATTTAATTTTGCGATTTTTAAACAGATCGCAATGTTGGTTGAAAAGAATCAACACCTCACACAGGAAGGACTGAATAAGATTGTCCAGCTTCATGAGAAATTGAATGAAGGACGGGGAAGGAAACGAAAGTATAACGTGAGTGATTATCAACAATCACTCCAAGAGAATCCTCAGAGACTATACGCTAGACCTTTGCCGCGCGCGAAGCGTAGCGAGGATGATATAGTCCGATCTCATGGGTGACCATGAGTTAACATCACGAATCGTCCTAAGGTTTTCTAAATCAGAAGGAAACGATGATTTAGAAAAGGATTGGGACGATTCGGAAAAAGTTTAGCTGCCTCGTTTCACAGTAATGTGAAATTGGTCCAAAACATGGCTGTATGCTGGGAACCCGATATGCTTCGGGCAATCAGCAGGGAAGTCCTTTGTGACCCCTCAGAGACCACACGCCGTGCTCCCAGTTAATTGGGATGAAGATATGGTCCATCGCATAAGGGAAGCGATAAGCGAAATTCCTTGTCGGGTGAGTTCCGACGTGCACGAA
>MGER01000067.1:12863-16701 GCA_001791465.1 Candidatus Uhrbacteria bacterium RIFCSPLOWO2_02_FULL_49_11
CACCCCGGTTCTTTTTTAGATCTCACTTCGTTCCGTGAATCCGGAATGTGAGGACAGTAGCTGGTAGGTAGTTTAACTGGGGCGGTTGCCTGGATACGTGATGTAATTCCGTTACGCCTCAACTGGTATGGTTGGGGACGCATCACGCGGGCGTCCTTGCGGCAACGCAAGGAGCAAACTTGGCTATATGCTGGAACATCTGGCGTATCCAACTGTACTTTGGTAACATTCAATCATTATCACAAATAGTTGATGTGCCAAAGTGAATATCAGTTTGGTGCAGACAACCAGCAGGGAAGTTCTTCGGTAATAAATTGGAGAACCCCTCAACGACTATACGCCAAGTATCCATGTATATACATGGATAATGATATAGTCTGAACTGCATAGCGACATGCAGAGTCTCTTATTATTTTAAGAGACGCTTAATCATATGAATTCTAGAGAAATTCGAAGTATTTCAGAGTCAGTGCGTCTCACGGATCGGCAAAGAGAAATCATTACCGGCCTGTTGTTAGGCGACGGACATCTGGAAACTCAAAATAGGGGAAGAACATTTCGACTCAAAGTGGAACATTCCAAACACCAAAAAGATTATGTGGATTGGTTGTATCAACAGTTGAATAATATGGTGCTCACTCCACCACAGTCAAAACTGCAAACAGTGGCGGGAAAGGTATATGAAAAGTATTGGTTCTCGACCATCAGCAGCGGCGCATTGCGGTTTTATGCGCAACAGTTTTATCTGAGCCGGAGAAAAGTCGTACCGAAGATGATAGCGAAGCTTGTCACTCCACTTTCACTGGCAGTTTGGTTTATGGATGATGGTTCTCTGAAATCACGATTCCATAGAGCGCGAATCATCAATACGCATTGTTTCGACCGGATAAGCCTTCAAAGGCTTCGGGACATGTTACAGCAACAATTCCATGTTCGCACGACCTTGAGGAGACAGAGTGAAGGGATGCAATTATATATTCCTTCATCTGATATCGAAACGTTCATCAATCTCATCAAGCCCCACATCCATCCCTTGATGGAATACAAGATTAAGTTAACATAATTGCCTAAATGGTAACGGAGGCGTTAACTAAGGTTGGCTATTCCGGAATGGAAACCCGGAAGATAGGGCAATGCCACATGCCAGCTTTACTGCAAGGGGTACATCCCGCGCAGTTGCGAAAGCAGTACATAGTGAACCGACCGTCGCTCATAGGAGCGCGGAAGATCAACGGATAAAAGCTACTCCGGGGATAACAGGCTGATCGGGTCCGAGAGCCCATATCGACGACCCGGTTTGGCACCTCAATACATCGGGGTGCTGCAAGAGTGATCCTGTACCAAAAATTCGGCTTATAACGGTGAACCCGTCAGTGATATCATGAACCTATATCACCCGGCAACACCGTGGGAAGTTATCCGCCTCAGGCGGATTGACCCCGTAACGACTGACCCGAAAGGGAAGATCCGGCTTATGTCGGATCACACGCCGACGCTCGCCAACGTACACCGAGATTATGTTCACGTCATGTGGACTACGATCCGGGGCGAGATGAAGATATAGTCTACCCCATGAGAAATCATGGAATCCGACAGCGATGTCGGCTCATCGCATCCTGGGGGTGCAGAAGCTCCCAAGGGTTTGGCTGTTCGCCAATTAAAGCGGTACGCGAGCTGGGTTCAGAACGTCGTAATTACATTGCGACCTACTACTATAAAGTAGTAGAAAAATTCGGCTAATATCGGTGGAATCCTATTTATTATATTTGACCGGACGTAGATGGGGCTATACCGAGGGAAGTTCAATGCAAATTGGACCCCGTAACGACTGATTCCAAGTACCGAGAGGGAACGGATGAGATCAGAAGTCATATTTTTTCTTCTATAAACAATATTCTGATCATACGCCGACTCCCAGTCAGTAGACTGGGATGAAGATATAGTCTATGCCACTAGTAATAGTGGAACATCATGGAGACAGTTCGGTCTCCTATCTGTCGTGGGCGCTTGAGTGTTGCGGGGATTCTTCCCTAGTACGAGAGGACCGGGAAGGATGAACCTCTTGTGTACCAGCTGTTCTACCAAGGGCATCGCTGGGTAGCGACGTTCAGTCGGGATAAACGCTGAAAGCATCTAAGCGTGAAGCCCACCCCAAGATTAACACTCATTATTCAGACCTCCGCGAGATGAGCGGGTGTATAGGCCGTAGGTGGAAGCTCCGTAAGGAGTGAAGCCGAGCGGTACTATTCGGTCGAACGACGGATTCCCAAAGAGTGGACAGGCGATACTTCAGTGGAATGCAGAAAGCGTTTGATTATTACCAACTATTCGTTCCAGAGATCTCGGTGCCTCGAGCGATGTGGAACCACCTCTTCCCATCCCGAACAGAGTCGTGAAACGCATCAGCGCCGATGATACTTGGACCCAACCCGGTCCTGGGAAAGTAGGCCGGTGCCGAGGTTCCTGGAACGAATGATTTTTCAAGAAGCCCCTTTAACGGGGCTTTTTTTAGTGCTATAATCATAAAGCGCATTATTTTTAAGTCTAAACCTTGGCTAGCCAGGGCGGGCAAAAAGAAGGGAATCTATGAGAAAATATATATTTTTGACAATAGCACTATTATGTGTCCTTGTGATCACTTCATCTGGCTATGCTTCAGACGAGGCAAAAGTTGATCTATTTGAACACAGAACACTTCTTAAGGCAGAGGATTGGGATGGTAAGGAGTTCCTAGTGAAGTTCAAAGATGAGGCAAGCGGCGAGCGCGCGATTGAGGGTTTGCGTTCAAGGTTAGGAATTTTGAAGGAGCGTTCTCTCCATACCGTCAAAGATATGCGAAGAGTGGAGATACCTCAAGGTTTTAATGTTGAGCGTTTTGCGCAGCTGCTTGAGAAGATGCCTGATGTCGAGTATGTGGAGCCTAATGCGCTCGTCTATGCGCTTATGGCGCCTAATGACCAGTACTATTCTTACCAATGGCACCTTCCTCAAATCAAGATGGAGCAGGCTTGGGATATGGCACAGGGCGAAGGAGCAGTCGTCGCGGTAGTAGATACTGGCATTGCCTATGAGGATTACACTGATCCGGTGACCGGGAAAATATTCAAACAAGCGCCCGACCTTGCGGGCACCGCTTTTGTGGCAGGGTATGATTTTGTAAATGATGATACGCATCCCAATGACGATGAGGGGCATGGCACGCATGTGGCGGGCACCGTGGCACAGACGACGAACAACACGTTAGGAGTTGCGGGTGTTGCGTTTAACGCAAGTCTCATGCCGGTGAAAGTGCTGGGCGCAAACGGGTCAGGCACGCTTGCGGATGTGGCGGATGGCATACGCTGGGCGGCAGATCACGGCGCGAAAGTTATCAATCTTTCGCTCGGCACGACCGCCTCTTCAAATACGGTAAAAAACGCAGTTGCGTATGCATATAGTAAAGGGGTAACCGTCGTGGCTGCCGCAGGCAATGATGGGAAGAAGCGCAATACTTATCCCGCGGCCTATGACCAGTATGTCATTGCAGTGGGCGCGGTACGGTATGATAAACAGCGTGCACGGTATTCCAATTACGGCTCGTTTGTAGATCTTGTGGCGCCGGGGGGAGATCTCAATGTTGACCAGAACAAGGACGGGTATGGCGATGGGGTGCTTCAACAAACGTTTGCGCAGGGGAACCCGGTGCAGTTTGGCTATTACTTCTATCAAGGCACGTCCATGGCGGCACCGCATGTCGCGGGCGCGGCGGCGCTCCTTATAAGCAAAGGGGTCACCAGCCCTAGCGAAGTGCGCTCACGGCTCGAATCAACCGCGCAGGATTTAGGGGGAAAGGGGAAAG
>MGER01000067.1:16724-17085 GCA_001791465.1 Candidatus Uhrbacteria bacterium RIFCSPLOWO2_02_FULL_49_11
GTAGACGCAGTAAAGGCGTTACAAGTGCAAACCAGTGCCTTAAGCGCGCAAGGTGAGTCTCCTTCTTCTCCGCCGAGTTCGCAGCCGTGGTGGCGGAACCTATTTAATGGTTTCCAGTTACACAGTGGTTTATTTGAAGATTCGTCTTTATTGTCACAGATCAATTCATTTTAGATTATTCACTTTTGGTTCATCCTATGGATGAATTTACTTGCACCACCTGCGGCGCATCTGCAAACGGATGGAAGTGTTCCTTATGTGGCGCGGAGGCTGATGAGCATGATAACGGCCATTCCTGCGGCGGTTCGTACTGTCAGCCAAAGTGTTCCGGTTGCGACGAGGCATCAGATAATTGTACCTG
>MGER01000067.1:17174-17292 GCA_001791465.1 Candidatus Uhrbacteria bacterium RIFCSPLOWO2_02_FULL_49_11
CATAGAGTCCAAGCGCGTCACCGTGTTCATCAATTGTGAGCTCGCCAAGAACGTGTACCCAACCCTTAACAGTATAGAGCCAAGCTTTAAGTGTATCGGTATCAAAGCCCACTTTCTC
>MGER01000067.1:17310-21864 GCA_001791465.1 Candidatus Uhrbacteria bacterium RIFCSPLOWO2_02_FULL_49_11
GCAGATCACGCCAGGTGAATGCGGAAATTGGTGATACAAAACCACGATTTGGCCATACGACGACTTTGCTTAAGACCTTGTTGAGCGTACAGTCTTGACGGACGAGAAATCCGGCGCTCCTCAATTTCACTAGTTGTTCAGATGTGGGCATAGGGTTTATGAGTGTTCTACGCCCTGAGTCAATGTGCGGTTCGCAGAAATGTGCGTATCCATACTCTTGCGCCCATGGTGCTATGAAATCATGGACCTCATCTGCATTGAAGCAGGTTACATCGGTTTCAAATCCCAGGCGTTCTAGAGGGAATCCCCACTCAGGAAATTTTAGGATAGGCGTTGGTATATCAATTTTTTTATTTCGATAGACAACCTCTTGATATGTGTAATCATATCCCTTGCGGGGAAGCCCACAGGCTGAGGAGTTGTCATTTTTATTGACTCTGTGCCACTTAAGGTACAAGTGGACTGGTTTTGAGACCCACCAACGTACAAAAGCCGGTGCACTAATTTCACTCTGCACATCCATTATTTTTCCACGGAGTTTACGGAAGGATTTCGTTTCATGGCAGAATATCATTCCATCTTGGAACATATTGACTTGGAGCCCATACTCTTTAGCGTAGCGGAATATTTTTCCAATATGCCCATCAAGCAGAGGACACCCTTCACCCGCCATGTAGATGACATGCATGCCGTGTTTTCTCCCTTCGTCGAATATGGCTTTGTATATTTCCCATGGAACTTGAGGGCTATTCATTTGATCTGTATAGCAGTCGTTGCATGCAAGGAGACAGTTTCCCCGTGTCATGAAGAAGACAGTATGCAGGAGTTCATGGGCGTGATTTTTCGCGAACTCCCGGCATACACTTGGTGACATCTCTGCAATTAATTGTAATTGTCGGTATAGTGTTATCATTACGGGGTTACCATCCACTGATGCTTTTTGTTTTACACGTTGGAAGAAGTCTAAAGCAGCCTGAACCGGTTGATCCCGGCTTAAATCACGCGCAAAATTTGCTACTGCTCTTGAGACTAATAAATAGTCAGGAAGTTGGTGGGTATAGAGCAATCTCCTTCCACCAAATGATTCCGTCAGAGAAGAACATTGAGATATCATGATCCATCTCCTTTGTTGGATTTTTTTCGTGCCACGGTGAACCAGAATGTGGTTTTTCGGTTTCGGGCGTTAATTAATTCGAGCTCTTTTAACTCCAGAGGTTTTTCTAACTCAAATCCATGATCAGTATGTAATGTTACAAGCTCTTCTTCTGTGAAACATTTCATATAGACTGGATAGGTAGCAGAAGAGTACTCATCGTTGACACTAAGCCAAGAGTTTATTAAGAGTCCGTTTGGTTTGAGCCAGGTGGAGGCTTTTTTAAATACTTGATTTAGATCACTAGGTGGGAAAAAGTGAAGCACAAAGTTGCTGAAGATTCCGTCTGCGGATTGTGGCGTTATCTGGACTCGTAAAATATCCGCACTGATAATTTCAATATTTGTGTTCTTTTCCGCAATAGCGCACCATGGTTGGCAGAAATCGATTCCTATAACATGGATGCCATATTGCGTGAAGAGATTGGCGTTTCTGCCATATCCGAATCCCAGTTCAATGATGGTTTTATTACCATTGAGAAAGTAGGGGAGTGCAACATAAGCACTTATACTTGGTTTGTCACCGTACGTTTTGCCTTCGCAGATGGCTCGTTGAATAAAAAATTCTTTTACATTGTTCATACTCATACTCCTTTATTTTTGTATGTTTCTTTTTATAATCTTATCTTTGTTATTATCATTAAACATCAATAATATGAAGAATGGGAAATTTCGTCAAGGATTTCGTCATATTAAATAGGAATGTTAGCTGTTTATTAACAGTTAAATCATTCGATTATTATATTAATATTGACATGTTATAAAATGGCAAGTATGATAAATGTATCATTGACGACGAAAGAATCGTCATTTTTATCAAGGCAGTACCTATCTTATGCACATCGAAAATATATTGAAAAATATGGGATTTAGCGAGAATGAAGCAAAGGTCTACCTTGCCTCACTGGAGGCGGGGGTATCGTCGGCACAGGATATTGCAAAAAAGGCGAAGATAAAGAGAACCACTGCGTATTCGGTGCTCTCAGACCTTATGCGTAAGGGATTTGTGCACACCACCAGTGAAAGAAATAAGATGCGGTACATCGCACTCGCACCCAAACAGCTCTCCGAAAGATTTGCCGAATATCAGAAAGAACTCTTGGGAGCGATCCCCTCGTTGGAAGCCGTGTATAACAAGAGTCAGGTGAAGCCGAAGGTGGTATTTTTTGAGGGCGCGGAGGGCATTCGCCAGATCTATGAAGACACTATCACCGAGAAGCCGCAAGTGATTTTGGAATACAATACCGATAATATTTTTAAATTTTTACCCGGATTCCCCAATGAGTACCTGAGGCAGCGCGTACATAATAATATACGTGCGCGCAGGATCGCGCCCAAGAGTCCGCGTTGGATGTTCCATCGGTCGCGGGACAAGGACGAATTGAGCGAGACGGTGATGCTCCCCACTGACATGTATAACCCGCAAATTGAAATTAACATCTACAATAATAAAGTCGCCTTCATGTCGTATCTCGATGCGATGGGCTTGATCATTGAGAGCGGGCCGATCGCTGAAGCAATGCGCCAGGCGTACGAACTTGCTTGGTACCAGGCGAAGATGATAGCGAGAGGGTAGAATCTAATTTATGACGCTGGTAATATGGTTCGAAAATTATGAAATTTGTGATTGATCAAAAGATATTCGGGAAATTTCCCAATCTCACCGTAGGAATAATAGCAGTGCAGGGTATTCATAATACTGAAGAGAACGCAGAAGTGATAGATCTATTGCACCAGGAAGAACGTGCGGTGAGGGAGCGGATTACCATTGAGACGCTTGCCACGCATCCGAAGGTCATGGCATGGCAGGAAGCCTACCGAGCGTTCGGGGCAAAGCCGAAGGACCATCTATCATCAGTGGAGAATTTGTATCGCAGAGTACTGGGAGGTGCAGCACTTCGGCATATCAACACGTTCGTGGATATGTATAATTATGTTTCCTTAAAATATATGCTCCCCGTAGGCGGGGAGGATTTGGAGAAGATCAAGGGCGATATTCAGTTGACTTTCGCGGGACCAGACGGGCCACCAGTATTATTGCTCGGCGACAAAGACCCGCGGCCGCCCAAGGAAGGTGAAGTTATTTACCGCGACGGTCTTGGCGCCATTTGCCGCCGTTTCAATTGGCGCGAGGCCGATCGCACCAAACTCACCGAAGAAACAAAAAATGCGGTGCTCGTCATTGAGGGCTTGCCGCCAGTTTCAAGAAACGAAATTATGGGAGCAGTAGATGAATTAAAGAATCTCATCGATCATCACTGCGGCGGTGAAGCGAGTCTATTCATATTGGATGCAAGTAATCCAACCGCAAGTTGGTGAAATTCGGTGGTCTTTAGATACGTGATACTCCCTCTAAACTTGACTGAATAATTACTCGGGGAGCGAGCAACCCCATTAGAGTGACGTTCAATTATGGGGGAGTATCACAATCTTTTAACGGTTGAGCCTCCATCAGCCTTTTGGTTATTGTGGATAAGTATGATATTGTATGAAATTGTATGATAGTATATATTTAGAGGAGCAAGTTTACGCAAGTTTATACGCTAGTTAATGCAATGATATGGATAGGGCACGGCTCACGATCACGCTTGAGCCTCATTTGCAGCAGCAAATAGACCGTACGATTGATGGCGCGCGGGTAAGGAATCGCTCGCACGCCATTGAATTATTGCTTGAAAAGGCATTGGGCGCTCAGCACGTGCCTTTTATTATTCTCGCGGGAGGCAAGGGCGTGCCGAATAGCAATGGCGGTATACCGAAGGCGCTTCTTGAAGTGCGGGGAGAGCCGGTATTTGTCCACACCTTGCGGCAGCTGCAGCGTCAGGGCTTGAATGAAGTGATTATCGTGACAGGTAAAAGCGGCGGGATCTTAAAAAAACAATTCGGTGATGGTGCGCATTATGCAGTGAGCCTGCGTTATATTGATCAGCTTCCTTCCTCTTCTGGCACTGCGCCTGCGGTACGCGCCGCAGCTGCCGCGGTAGGAACACAGACCTGCATCGTGCAATATGGCGACGTATTTGCGGAGATTGATTACAACGAACTCCTGTCATTCCACCGTACGCATCGCGCATGGGCTACCGTCGCGTTAACCAGCGTGGAACAGCCTGCGATGTGGGGCGTCGCGACCATGCAGGGTTCGCACATCATTGATTTTACCGAAAAGCCCAAACCGCATCGCGGAAGCCTATCCCACTTGGTGAACGCAGGGATCTATGTATTGGAGCCGGAGGCCGCACAATTGATTCCTTCAGGGTCAGGGCAACTGGAGTATGCGTTGTTCCCACGTCTGGCACAGGAAGGTCGCCTCTATGGATATCCGTTTGAGGGCGAGTGGAGGGATGTTGGGTGTTCGGAATAGCCGGAGAAAAAGGCGCGGTTCATCCCGTCCAGCGGCGGGAT
>MGER01000067.1:21872-25071 GCA_001791465.1 Candidatus Uhrbacteria bacterium RIFCSPLOWO2_02_FULL_49_11
GGCTCTCGGCTCTGCTCTCCCGCTTCGCGGGAACCGTGCCCGCAAAGCCTCCGAGACGCTTTTATTGTAGCCATTCCCTCGCTTGGAGATATAATTTAAATAGTAATTTTTATGCCTATGGATCGTAATCTTGCATTAGAATTCGTGCGTGTCACTGAAGCGGCAGCCATCGAAGCCGCGCATTGGGTGGGGAAGGGTGACCCAAAGGCTGCAGATAAGGCGGCGGTAGATGCGATGCGCGAGCGTTTCCGTTCGATTGAGTTTAATGCCGAAGTGGTGATCGGCGAGGGCGCCAAAGATGATGCGCCGGAGCTCTATGTGGGTGAGCGCCTTGGCAATGGTACAGGGCCAGAGATGGACCTGGCCGTTGATCCCTTAGAAGCGACCGACAGTGTGGCACATGGCCGCACGAATGCGATTTCGGTGATAGCAACCGGCCCTAAGGGCTCGCTCCTTAAGGCGCCGGATGTGTACATGGAGAAGCTCGCGGTAGGGCCGCAGGCAAAGGGCGCGGTGAAACTGAATGTGCCGATTGGTGAGAATATACGCGCGGTTGCCGAGCGTCTCCATAAAACAGTAGAAGAAGTGACGGTGGTAATCCTTGACCGGCCGCGGCATATTGAAATGATCAAAGAGATAAGGAATACTGGCGCGCGCGTGACGCTTATTACGGACGGTGATGTGGCAGGCGCGATTGCCACCTGTTTGCCTGATTCGCCGATTGATATGCTGATGGGTATTGGGGGGAGCGCGGAGAGCGTGCTCTCGGCGGTGGCGCTGAAATGCCTGGGCGGCGACATGCTTTGCCAGTTCGTGTTGAAGAACGAGCGTGATATCGCGCTCATACGTTCGTGCGGTATTACCGATCATACAAGGGTTCTTGGCATCGAGGATATGGCAAAGGGTGAAGACCTCACTTTTACCGCGACCGGCGTCATTGACGGGCCGCTTCTCAAAGGCGTGCGGTTTGGGAGCGAATATATCACCACTCATTCAGTAGTTATGCGGGTCATGTCGCGCACCATAAGATATCTGGAGACCCATCATCGGATAGGGTAACATTGGAAAATTCTAGATAACAAATCACAAATTCCAAATAATACCAAAATCCAAATATCAAGAAATTGTTTGGGGGTTGGAGATTGGAATTTGTTAATTAAAATCGTGTAGTATATGAATAATGTATCAAATCTAACAGAGCTAGAAAGTATTGCAAAGGTTATGGTCGCGCCGGGGAAAGGGATTTTAGCAGCCGACGAGAGCCTCGGTACTATTGAGAAGAGGTTTGTGAAGATAAGTGTGCCGTCGACCGAGGAGAACCGCCGTGCGTACCGTGAAATGCTGTTTACCTCCCCGGGAATCGGAGAGTACATTTCTGGCGTTATTTTATTTGACGAAACGATCAAGCAAAAAACTCGCGACGGCGTGTTGTTTATAAAAGTTTTACAGAACGCTGGCGTGATTCCTGGCATTAAAGTTGATATGGGCACTAAGGAGATGGAAGGGTCACCTAATGAAAAAGTGACGAAAGGTCTTGATGGCCTTGATGGCCGACTGCAAGAATATGTGCGTTTGGGAGCAAAGTTCGCGAAATGGCGCGCGGTAATTACCATTGGCGATAGATTGCCAACAGGTGCCAATATAAGGCAGAACGCGCGTGATCTAGCTATATATGCGCTTCTTTGTCAAAAAGCAGGGCTCGTGCCGATGGTTGAGCCAGAGGTGCTTATGGATGGCGCGCACACGATGGAACGATGCGAAGAAGTATCTCGGCAGACGCTGAGCGCGGTATTTGAAGAGCTGAAGAGGGCGGGGGTTGCGATCCCGGGTATGATTCTCAAGACCAATATGGTAGTACCCGGTACGATGTCAGGACAGAACGTGCGAGCAGAGGACGTGGCCGCCGCGACGGTGCGTTTATTTAAACAAGTGTTACCAGAGGAACTGCCTGGACAGGCATTTCTGTCAGGCGGCCAGAGCGAAGTGGAAGCGACGGAAAATTTGAATGCCATCAATAAAGAGGGGCCGTTCCAGTGGAAGCTTTCTTTCTCCTACGGTAGGGCGCTCCAGGATAGCGCGCTAAAGACGTGGGGCGGTAAAGAGGAAAACGTCGCCGCGGCGCAGCAAAAATTCCTACATCGCGCGCGGATGAACAGCTTAGCAACGTTGGGGAAGTATTCGGGAGAGGTGGAAGTATAGAGTTTTATATAAAATTATGGAACATACTAAATTATTCCTAGCGGGTCCCACGGAAGTGAGTGATGAGATGTTTCAGGCAATGAGTCATCCGATGGTCGGGCATCGCAGTAAAGATTATCAGGCGCTCCATGGGTCCGTGGTACATAAACTGCGCCGGTTTATCGGAACAACGCATGAGATTTTTATATTCACCTCTTCTGCGACCGGCGTGATGGAGGCGGCAGTGCGGAATTGCGTGAGGGGGAACATCCTGCACACGGTATGCGGCGCATTTTCGGAGCGCTGGGTGGATATCAGCCGCGCGTGTAACAAGGACGTGGAGACGGTTGAAGTGCCTTTTGGGAAGGCGGTGCGGCCTGAGATGGTAGCGTCGGAGCTCGCCTCCGACTCGATAGGTGGCAGACAAGCCGCCACGCTACAATTGCCACAGGATGATGGTCATAGGTTTGATGTAGTTACAATAACCCATAATGAGACCTCGTCCGGCGTGATGAATCCGCTCAATGATTTGTGTGAGACGGTGAGACGCGTCCAGCCTGATGCGTTAATTCTCGTAGATGCAGTGAGCTCTCTTGGAGGGTCGGTGGTTCGTCCTGACGAGTGGGGTATCGATGTGCTGGTGTTCGGCACGCAGAAATGTTTCGCGCTTCCTCCCGGGCTCGCCTTTGCGGTGGTAAGCCCGCGCGCCATGGCGCGCTCTCAAGAGATGAAGGATAAGGGATATTATTTTGATTTTATAGAAATGAAGAAGTACGCGGAAAAAAACATGACCCCCGCGACACCCGCCATTTCTTTGCTTTTCGGCGTTGATGCGCAGTTGGACAGGGTGCTTAAGGAAGGGATGGAAGGGCGGGCCGCACGGCATCAGGAGATGGCGCATCTGGCACAAGAGTGGGTTAGACGGCACAGTTTGCCTTTTACCGCAGAAGAAGGTTTTCGCAGCCCCACCGTGACGTCAGTCACCGCTCCGGAAGGATTCAACAGTGACGACTTCAGGAAG
>MGER01000067.1:25080-28130 GCA_001791465.1 Candidatus Uhrbacteria bacterium RIFCSPLOWO2_02_FULL_49_11
GAAAAGGGTTCAGGATCGGGCATATGGGAGATTGGACGATATCAGAGGTAAAGCAATTATTGCAGGTAATGGAAAGTGTACTTGTTTAGGGATATGTTTAACACACTGGGAAATAGAATGTCAAAGTCTAAAGTTCAAATGTCAAATGAAGTCCAAAGTTTCAATATCAAAGTTTGGCATTGTGGTTTTGAAATTCCTTTGAACTTTGAATTTTGAAATTTGTTATTATGACATTGTCTGTCCTCATCGCCGACCCGATTGATAAAGAGGCCCAGCGGATGCTTGAGGCTGCCGGATTTGAAGTGTCTGCGCCGGGGGAGCCGACACCGGAGGAGATTATGAAAATAATACCAGATTGTGAAGTATTGGTAGTGCGCAGCAGGACGAAGGTGACGAAGGAAATGATTGATGCGGGCAAAAAATTAAAGGTTATTGCGCGCGCGGGTGTGGGGGTAGATACGATTGACACCGCGGCGGCCGAACAGAGAGGCATTGAGGTTATAAACGCGCCGGGTTCCAATAGCCGTTCAGTGGCGGAGCATGCCGTTGGTCTCATGTTTGCCGTGGCGCGCATGATCCCGCAGGCGGATAGTAGCATGAAAGCGGGTAAATGGGAGAAGAAATTATTCAAAGGCAGTGAATTGGAGGGGAAAACGTTGGGAGTATTGGGATATGGCCATGTGGGAGAAAGCGTCGCTCACATCGCGCACGCATTGGGAATGGAAGTGTTGGTGTGGACGCGCACGCCACGCACGGATCCGCCTTTCCAGTTTGTCGCGGCTCTTGAGGAGGTATTGCGGCGCGCGGATATCATCACGATCCATTTGTCGAAGAGCGCAGAAACTGCGCGTCTTATCGCCGACTCGGAATTTGGGAAGATGAAGCAAGGAGTACTTTTAGTAAATACCGCGCGCGGCGGCATCGTGGAAGAAGAGGCATTGCTCCGCGCGCTGCAATCCGGGAAAGTGGGAGGCGCAGGATTGGATGTGTTTGGAAATGAACCGACGCCGAACCGCGTGCTTATCACGCACCCTCGGGTCGTGGCGACGCCGCATATCGCGGCATTGACGAGAGAGGCGCAGCAAAGGGCAGGTCTGCAAATAGTAGAACAACTCATCGATTGGGTACGTGGTCAATGACTATAAGATTTATATCCTATTAAGATTCAAAAGTTTAGTTCAAAAATTTTACATTTTGATTTGTAATTTTGATTTTTGAGTTTTGATTTTTAAATTTAGAGTATGACCAGGTTACAAAAATTCCGTATCATCCAAATGCCACACTTGAAAGTGGTGCCGACGAAGCAGGTCATCCTCCATGAGTATTTTGATGCGAATCGCACGACCGCGTTAAAGAAAAAAATTATCACCTCGGGAAAATGGAAAGACCCTCCCATCGTCACGCAGCTCATTGACGGGCGATTCATGGTGCTTGACGGCGCCAACCGTACCACATCCATGAAAGCGCTGGGGATTCCTCATATGCTCGCGCAGGTCGTTGATTACTTTGATCCCTCGATACAGCTCAAATCATGGAATCATGTGGTGCGCCTTCTTCCCGAACGTCTCATGCAGTCGTTGCGCGAGAGCGGCGTAGACCTACCCTTGGATTCGCACAGTGACAAAAAAGCCAAACGGATGCTCTCGCAACGGAAGATATTAGCATACCTTTGCGACCGTAAAGGGAATGCGTTCGTCCTGCCTTTGCAGAAATCGCCAAAGGCGGCGCTCGAGCTGCTCAATACCCTCGTGCGCGGTTATGAAGGCAAGTCGGTGATTCATCGCACAGAAGAAGCGACGCATAAAGCGTTTCATGGATTGGACAGGCGTATGCGCACGCTCATCGTATTTCCCTCACTGACTAAGTTAGGAGTGCTGAATGCGATTGCGCGCGGGCAGTTTCTACCGAGCGGCATCAGTCGGCATCTGATATTGAGGCGCGCTCTACGAATCTACCTTCCTTTGTCCGTACTTAAATCACGCCGCATGACAATCCGGCAGAAACAGGCAAGAGCTGATCGGCTCATCCAGGACCTTTATGAGCAGGGGAAAGTGCGTTTTTATCCCGAAGGGATATATTTGTTTGATGAGTAAACCCCGTTACCATAAGTTACGTTCAAAGCTTTGGTTATTATTTTTTTAGGCTTCCTCAGTATTTATCCACAACCGCATAGTTGTAGAGCTCTAGTAACGGGGTAAATAGTGTTGGAGGATTTTTGACAAATATAATATAAATAAATGGCTTTTGTTAGCCATTTTTTTATTTATGCACTTATTATACGTAGAAAAAGATTTGACATAAATTATTGAGCTGTTATATAGTGGATAACATGGATATCAGGGCATATTTGAAAGAGTTTGGACTTTCGGAAAAAGAGATTGAGGTATATCTTACCTTGCTCAAAAGCGGAGTGCAGTCAGTCAGGCGCCTTGCCGCCGCGACCAAAATAAACAGGGGCACCACGTATGATATTCTCAAAAGCCTTATCACCCAAGGACTTGTCTCTTACCAGCATCGTGAAAAACACCAGTACTTTATCGCAGAAGATCCGGAGAAGTTCGCTCAGGTGGTCGCGGAAAAAGAACGGGAGATTTCTTCATTGCGGGAAAAGCTGAACCATATTGTGCCTGAATTAAAATCTCTCTATCATCGCGCGGGAGGCAAGCCGACCGTGCGCTACTATGAAGGGACGAGGGGCTTGAGGACAATCCTTACTGATGTACTCGAGTCAGTATATGAAAAGAAAGAGTACCTTATTTATTCCACGGTGGAGGTACGGCCTTATCTGCATGCCGCCTACCCTACCTTTACTCAAGAGCGGGTGCGGCGCGGCATCGGCGTCCGCGTCATTGCGATCGGCGAGGGCGGGCAGCTGAAAGGTTTGGATGAGCGGCGTTGGCTGTCATCGCACGCGACGGGCGCGCCAACGTATACCATTATCTACGGCACAAAAGTTGCGCTCATTTCCGTGAGCGATGCGCGGGATCCCTTTGGCGTCATTATAGAGAACGAGAGCATTGCGGCCACGCAAAGATTTATGTTTGAGTGGA
>MGER01000068.1:0-3068 GCA_001791465.1 Candidatus Uhrbacteria bacterium RIFCSPLOWO2_02_FULL_49_11
TGTTCATAGAGCACCTTCCCATCTTTCATAACCTGACGAAGGAAGTAACGTTTCTCACGGAGTCCTTGTTCAAACTCTTGGCGCGTGAGCACGAGAGGAGCGAAGGGCAGCCGTGGCGGCACATTCTGCACAAGCCGCAACACGTCCACCATACGGTCATAGGATCTCCCTTTTACATCTTTAATGATGAGCATATCTATATCGCTTCCCTGTCGGAGTTCGCCGCGTGCCGCAGAACCAAAAAGAATAATCTTCTCCGGCTGATATTCTTTCTGAATGACTTTAGTGAGGCTATTTATTTCCTCCTGATAAGACTCATGAAGTGTCATACGAAATTAATTATTTTGAAAGTTGTCATTCAATTTCCTAAAAGCAGTATAACAAAATATTCACTTCGTGTCTATACGATATCTTATCAATCCTTCCAAGAAATAACGTTCGTGGGCTTGAACAAGCAACACTGCGGTTAAAGTTGCATCGGGGATATTACGACAGGTCAGTGTTGGCTTTTTTTATCCTCACTTTTTCAGTTGTCCAGAAACCTAAATATTTTCCGAGCATGAGCCGAGTTTGCGCATCTATGGCAGGGATTGAACCGAATACCAGAAGCGTGAGGGGAAGGAGAAACCATTGCGCGACCATGGCAAGAAGCTTGAATGTTTTATGGCGGGGGGCAGGAGGCAGCATGCTTACGTTGACATACGCGCTGACGACAATGCCGAGCATTGCAAGGCGCATAAGCCACTCGAGGACAAAAGGCGCGTTTTGCACAAGGAGCGAAGTGGATGATTGTTGTGAAGCGACCCACAGCGGCAAGCGACTCAAAAGGATGATAAACGCTGCGGTCGCCCACGAGTAAGAACCTTCGAGGAGGATCCAAAGATATTTTAATTTCATTTTCCAAGGAATGGATCGATCAAGACGAAAATGTTGAGTCAAGGGCGAGAGATATTCCACGCACCACGCCCACCGTTGGATTTGTTTATATTGATTCACTACTGTTCTCCAGACACTGCCGGCATAACACGTATCCATAGACACAGGGATATACATTGGCGTCACGCGGTAGTCGCCATGATAACGAATAAGACATTGAAATGAGAGCCACGCATCTTCATTGACAATGTCTTTTTGCCAGAAGCCGATATCAACAAGGGCACGCCACGGAAGCGCGTGTGAAGAAAAACCAAGGAGGCGCTCAGGGCGCGCAAGTTCCGTCATAAGCCAAAACGTGGTTGAATTAGCGACCACTCGGCTGAAGGAAGGGGTATCCCAGATATTATTATTAAAAAGCGCGAGAGGCTGATAGCTGGTCCTTAACGGCGTGGGATGCGTACAATAAGCGTAACTTAATCTCGCAAAATATTGGCGGTGCACGACCGTGTCTATATCAAACGCTGACACCACAATGCGGTCGTACGGCAAATGTTCGGCATCAATAAGCTCTTTCGCGCGTTTTCCCGCCCAATTGAGATTCGAACCCTTCCCGGGTATCTCGTGAGGGAGATTGGAGGGGTGGAGCGTGGTGATTATATGGGCAAAACGGTTTTTATAACGATATAAAATCGATTGGGAAATGCGTTCGAAGCGCTCCTGATCGCGCTCTTCTCCTGCCAGCACGACTATGATGCGGTCGTGAGGGTAATTGCTTTCATCAAGGGCGTGAAATGTGGTCTCAAGCACTTCTTCCTCGTCTTGATAGGTAGGCAGGAATACAACATGCCAAATATCGCGCCACAAAGGAATTGGCTGGACTTTTTTAAGCCAGTCGATTTTGATTTCTTGCCTATACCGCATCCATGAAACAAAAAGCCAAATAACGAAATAAAACACGCGTGTGAGCCAATATACATCAAAGATGATGACAAATACGATCACCCATACCGGTTTAATAAATGACAACACCACGATCGTGGTAAGGGTTGTCCACGTGAGCGCGCCGGGCAAAATTTCCACTGCTCTGCGAGAACCGTATCTCATAGAATTATAAAATAATCAGGCGCGTGGTCCGCTTCACCCCAAACACTCATCACATGATCAATGCGGGAGAAACGTGAACCGCGCGTGCATTGTTTAACAAATTTAATTAATTGATTTTTTTCCCCGTATCCAATAACCTGCACCCTTGCATCGGGCAAATTTTGTGCGGCGCCCTTGATATTGTGTTCTTTGGCGCATCGTGAAATATACCATCTCAAGCCAACCCCTTGCACGCGACCAGAAAAATTTATTATTACCTTATGCATACCCGCCTAAGTTTTATTATAATTCTGTTATAGAATAGCTTATGGATATTCATATCATTGTGAGGGAAGTACAAAATTTAGGCGGGCATATTCTTTATAGTGCCTCCGCCAAAACAAGTTTCTCTATCCCAGCCGTAAATGGCGAGAAATTGTCCGGGGGTGATGGCGCGCTGCGGTTCCTTGAATTGTATCACAAAGTGAGCGTTCTCATCACGGGTCGCTGTTGCCTCTTGGAGCGGCTGAAGATGACGATGTCGGATATAACAGGAAAAGGGGAAAGCGGGAGGATCTTCAATCCAATGCACTTCAGGCAATGTGAGCGACCGGGTAAAGAGCGCGGGATGGTTTTGCCCATATGCGACAATAAGCGTATTGCGTACTATGTCTTTGGCCGCCACGTAAAAAGGGCCTCTTCCGCCAGTGTGCATACCTTTGCGCTGGCCGATGGTATAAAATGCAAGCCCTTCATGCGCGCCAAGTGTTTCCCCTTCCGTGGTAAGAATAGGACCCGGTTCGGCCCGTAGGCGGGAACGCAAAAAAGCTTTTAGAGGTTGTTCCCCGACAAAGCACATGCCATAGCTGTCTTTCTTGTGGGCGTTCGGCAGTTTTATTTGGTGAGCAAGCGCACGGACCGCGCGTTTTGTTAAGTTCCCGAGAGGAAAAAGGCAATGGGCAAGTTGCGTTTGAGTAAGTGTGCTCAAAAAATAGCTTTGGTCTTTTGTGCGATCAATGCCGGTCAAAAGTGAAACCTTGCAACTTGTGACGGATGGATGTGTTTTTATTCTGGCATAATGCCCAGTTGCAATCCAACGTGCGCCCTTC
>MGER01000068.1:3088-12725 GCA_001791465.1 Candidatus Uhrbacteria bacterium RIFCSPLOWO2_02_FULL_49_11
CGCGCCAAATTTGATTAACCTGTTGCAGACAATGTCGGGATTAGGCGTGAAGCCTAAAGATATGGACGCGAGCGCCGGTTCGAAGACATACGTGCGGTATTCTCGTTCAAAATCCCAGAGTTCTAACGGGATAGCGAGATGTAATGCTACCATCTTTGCTGATTCATAATCCCATTCCCAATTGCAGGAGGGGTTCACATCGGTCCAATTTCTCATAAAAACGCCTTTCACATTAAACCCCAGTGATTTCAAAAAAAATGCAGCTACTGCGGAATCTACACCACCTGATAATCCAACAACTATTTTTTTATCCATAATTACCGGATTTAAAAAAAGTAAACTCTAAAGGCAGGCGTATTGTCACTTCTTAATATCTCTGTACCCACAATGCCTTGTTGCCCTAACGTTTGAGCTATTTTATCCGCAATATCATTTTGTATGTCATCAGGAACGCGCAAAGTTCCCGGCAGCGCATGGATAAAAACATAATGCGCATACCCTTGCTGGAAGAAATAAGCCTCTCCGTTTTCCTGGATAAGCCTGCGGAATTCAAGCGATGAAGTGAAAGGAATACCTTGATAAGTCACGCGCCTCTGGATATACCACATTTTGGGGAAATAGTTAATATTCGAATCGAATATATACAGCGTTTTATCTTCTGTCGCTGTTTCCCACAAGTCATCCCTTGAATTTCGTTCTTGGTACACAGAAAGCAAGTATTGATCCAATTGCTCGTATCCATAATTTTCACCCTTGATTGACGAGTATGTGATACCTGCATACCCCCACGGTCGCGTAAAATAATGCGTGTTTATAGTGAATAAAAACATGGCGATTACTACGAGAGAGAATCCAGAAATAAAAGCAATCCTCATTTTGCCCAATGCAAGATTCCATACCTCATGAATAAATAGACCCGCGCTAAGGCAGAGGAAAGGCATTATCGGACTTAAGAAACGATCTGCATTCCCCAGAAAAATAAGCTCGATAGTAAAAAAGAGAACGATGAGCGCGAGGAAACCTTGGATTTGATTTTTCTTTCTTATCCATTGTAAGAGAGTCCAACCGACTGAAGCGAGGAAGAGTAAGAGTGCGGGCAAGGAGATCGCGTTTTGTAAGCTGTCGAGAATGGTCATGAAGGACACGGCGCCCGTGGATGCGGCAAGGCGCGGCCAGTCAGCGGTGGTGATATGCAGCAAGCGTGTAATCTGGTAGTCAAAGTGTCCCCGCGTGTAATATAAAGCGATATTGTAAATAATAATCGGAGAGATTGCGGTGATGAACGCAAGCATACCCAGAGAAATCCATTTTTTCTTATTCATTGAGTAGAGCGCAAGATAGCACAATGCAGGAAGCAGAAATAATGCGGTATATTTGGTGGCAAAGGATGCGCCAAATGCAAAACCTGTAATAACCCACCATGAGGGCGATACGCGCGCGCGCAGCGCGCTATACACTGTGATGAGCAATAAAGGGATAAGCAATGCTTCCAAATACATGACGCGGGATATCCACATAGATAAACTATTAACAGCCAAAAGAATGCCTGCGATCATTCCCATCCGCGGCGATCCCAGTCTATTCCCGATTGCAATACACAGCGCAACGCTCAGTGTCCCCAAAAGGACCGGCATTGTATGCACGAGCGTGGTCGTCATCCCAAAGACAGAAAAGAATAAATGGAAAAGGAGAAATGCCGCGGGAGGATGATCATGGAAGGACAGCTTCGCCCACCAGGGCACTGACTCAAACCACTGGTATGGAGTGGTTTGCAGCTGTGATGCCATATGGTCAAAATATCCCACGCTCCGAAATGCATACGTGGCGTCATCGCCTATGAGATCAATGGGAATGGGAGAATACGCGCGCAACGCAAACGCAAGCAGCACGATACATCCATAAATAAGTAATTGTTTTTTATCAATCATGCCCACAGTATAGCATACAAAAAACACCGGTGTGGCACGCCGGTGTATATAACGTTTACCATGAAGATTGTATTTATTTTTTCTTCAATACATCTTTTACTTTCGTCACTACTTCGTCAAGGCTGTAGTTTGCTTTCACCAGATATCCTCGCGCGCCCAGCGCCACGCCTTGGCTTACTGTTTCGGTATCTGAAAGATTGGTCAGGAGGATGACAGGTATTGCGTTTGTCGCTTCGTTGGCTTTTAGGCCTTTAAGGACATCCAATCCATTTTTACGCGGGAGTATAATATCGAGAAGTATAAGATCTGGCGTCTGGGTGATCGCCGTTTGTTCGCCGGTTTCCCCATCAATTGCCGACAGCACTTTAAATCCCGCCTCCTCTAGCGCAATGGAAATGGCTTTTAATATTGTTTGTTCGTCCTCGATAACTAAAATAGTTTGTGATTTGGGCATACGTGATGAATGAGGGTTAATTATGAATGTGATAAAGGTATGGCAAAAAGAAATGTTGTACCCTTCCCTTCTGTAGATCCTATGGTCAGTATACCATGATGAGCCTCGATAATGCCACGTGCAATGACCAGACCCAAACCTGTGCCTTTTTGGGAAAGTTTGCCTGCGTTTAGTCTTTGGAATTTGGTAAATAATTGCGGTATTTCATCATGCGTAATGCCAATCCCCATATCAGATACCGCAACGATAAGCGCATCCTTTGGGGGTAAGGGTGTTTCTAAGGTATGCCATAAGGGATCTACAGTTTGCCCTTCTTGATTAATATCTCCCACGGATGCATGGTGAAAAGCGCTCACATGTATCGTGCCCGCGACAGGTGAAAATTTGATCGCGTTGGAGAGCAGGTTATTTATCACTTGGCCGACACGGTGGGGGTCTAACAGGGTATCAGGAAGCGCGGGATTAATGGAGTCGCTTATTTGCACATGGCGGTCAGCAGCAAGCGGACGATAGAATTTCAGCTTCTCCTCCAACAGCGTCCGCACATTGGTTACCACAGGGAGAATTTCAAATTTACCCGCATCAATTTTTGCTATGTCGAGCAGCGTAGATACCAGGGTGAGCATTTCAGACGCGCTCTGGTGTATCATGTGGGTAAATTCTTGGTATGATTTCACTTTCCGCTGTTTTGAGGCAAGTAATTCCGTTATTTTACATATGCCGTCAAGCGGTGATCGAAGCTCGTGCACCATCATTGAGGTGAAATCTTCCCGCATTTTTTCAAGCTCTCTTTCATGAGTAATGTCATGGAAAAGGGCAACAGAACCGAAGGCGTTTTGTTTGCCCGGGATATCCGTGGGAGACGCCGGTTTTACCGGAGAAATAAGGACTTGATAAGTTTTTTGGCGGAACGAAATATTTTCAGCCACGATAAGTTTATCAAGGTTTATCGCTTCGTCCAATTTTCCCCTGATGTCAAGCACGCCGCCCAAACAATCAATGATATTAAAGATGGAAATTGTGGCGTTCCCTTCGAGGCCTAACGTGCGCTGGAGCGCGGGATTGATGACCACAATCCGAAATTCAGGATCCGTCATGAGAAGTCCGTCCGGCATGCTGGCAACCATTGCGTTTAATTTTTCCTCTTCGACAGCAAGCACTTCCTCTAAACGCGATACTGCTTGTGACGCCTGCGAGGTTATTTTGTATAAAAGGGTCATTTCATCCTCGTGGTAGAGGTCTGATTTTGTGCTTGCGACGGTGATGATGCCCACCGTGCGATTTCGGATAACGAGCGGGATGTTGAAAAATGACTGGACCGGCTGGTGCAATGATTCTGTAATGATGGCGCCGGTGATCGTTTCCTCAATGCGCAATTTTGCATAGTCGTCATTCGTGAGCGCATTAAGCGCCGCGCGCATTGTGTCGCGAATGGCACTCACAAACGCGGCATCGACCGATGATTCCAAATGGCAATGGAAAAGCAATGACTGCGGCTCGATGAGCAGATACGATACTGCCGAGTAATCGATGAATTGTCCAAGGCTTCCGGTGATAATTTCGACTATTTTTCGCGTATTGAGCGAATAGCCGATTCTCTCGCCCAGCTCCTTGAGTATGGCGATTTCATAAATTTTCGCTTCAAGCTCTGATTCGCGTTTTGTTAAATATGTTCTGGCTTTGCGCAATGCAAATAACTCAAAAATGCTTGCGCCTAGAGCAAGAATACAAAGGAGTGAAAGAATGGGGACCCAAAGGGACACTGAAGGGAAATTATCCTGTCATTGCCTTTAAGGGCGCCAGAAAAATAACTTGTAAGATCGTTCTGATGCGTAATGCCACTATTTCAGGCAAAGCAGTCAATTAAAGTGCAAAGTTATTTTTGCAGGGCGCCTAAAAAGCGATTGGAAGCGAAAAGCACGAGGATGAATCCGATGACAAATCCACCGTCATGGAGAAGCTGCGTGATATCGCGGCCAAAATGAGCGCTGAAAAAAGTTGCGACAATCGCTGAAGTCGCCAGAAGGAGCGTCCCGAAACCGAGTGACATGAATGCTGCGGAAAAGCGCCCTCCACGCGTTTTATGCGCATTAATGATGCATACAATAAATGTCATCAAACCGGCGGTAACCCAAAAAATAAATGTAATAAGCGAAAGCGTGGAAGTCATAGAAATTTAATTGAATTAACAAATTTAAGAATTATAGGTTTTTCCCAATAGCAAGGGAAGGATATTTTGACAATAACGGTTCCATGGCCTTTTTCACAATAAGTCCTGAAAGAGAAACATATTGCTCAATAAGCTGGTTGATGAGGTCGACAGGGTTGCCGTTCATCTGGGTTACGGTGCCGTCATCAGCAACGGTTAAACCTGATACATTGCGCGCTTTCATGACTGCGATATCAGGTCCGAGTATCACTACCTGTTTTTTAATAAGCTCAGTAAGTAAATTTTGGTATTCAATCCGTGATTCAGTCATATTAGATGGTATTAAGGGCGCTTAAAAAATAACAATTCGCCTTTTTTAAAGGTTTGTTCTTATTTTTATATGGTGGGCGCAAATGGTTGCATATGTTATTTTTTACGGCGCCTAAGATGCGCATAAATGCTCTCCATTAGTATAACATATCCTCCACAATATTATAATGGAACCACTTTTTTGGGAGGGATCCCCTTTATGACATAGTGGTGAGGTTTAGGCATGGGTGCAGAATATTTAGTTGATTCTTTTCGAGTTTCATCGGGTAAGGGTTCTGTATTACGAGGATTTTTAGGTTTGTGGCTGCGTGATTTATGGAATGGAATTGGTTCTGCTTGGACGGCTTCTCGCAGCGATAGTGCGCCTAGATTGGATGTGGGGAGCGCGGGAGTCTTGCGCTCTTGCGCATCTTGCTGCGTTGGTACAACAAAATTTGGGCTTCTTGAAGAGATAGAGGGTTGTTGTGTCGACAACGCTGCGTCACCTATAGGAGCGGCCTGTGTATGCGCAGAAGGGGTGTCATAAACTTCAGAAATATTTCGTTTTTTTAAGCTGTTGACGTCAATAAGTCCTTGATGAAATTTTTTTAAACAGCTTTTACAAAATACGTTGCGTTTTTCATCAGGGGTGAATGTGATAAGCGTGCCGCGACCGCAATTGTCGCACGTAGCATCTTTTGGCTCTGGTTGAGATGCTGCGGGTTTATTTGTATTTTTCTCAGAAGGTGGAAGAGCCGCAGGGAGTTCACGGTACCGCTGCTCATCCTCGTTCACACCCGCGGTATTTTCCAACTCCGCAGTCGTGGAATACATGTCTTCTATACCGGTCCATCTGATAATTTTTTCTTCAACTTCCTCGCGCGGTTTCGTATACCGTTCTCGGGATACCGCGATTACTTTTTCACGATTCCCCGTCATCTCATCGTTGCGAAGCGGCGGTAGGGACGTGGCAGAAAATGGTCTTGAGGCCACGCCGTTAATCATGAGTCGCAGATAAATGTCATACTTAGTGAGGTTTACCAAATCTTCTTCAGTGAAATAGGGAGTGAACTCCTTTACGAGTTCTTCCGCGTCGGTGGCGCCCACGCGAAAACAGGCGATAGTGCCGACGTTGCCAAATACCGCCGCGGCCACCTCTTCCTCAAGCTGTTCGATGTATTGGTGCGCCATAATGAGCGAAAGGCGATATTTTCTCGCTTCAGAGAGTATGTCTGAAAACGAGGTTGTCGCAAAATTTTGGAATTCATCCACATAAAGGAAAAAATCACTCCTGTCTTTTTCCGGAATATCCACTCTGCTCATGACCGCAAGCTGCAGCTTGGTGATCATCATCGCGCCTAATAACGAAGAGTTGTCTTCACCAATGCGCCCCTTAGCGAGATTCAGAATGAGTATTTTTTTGGTATCCATGATTTCCCGCATATCTATGGTCGACTGCGTCTGACCTACGATGTTTCGCACAATCGCGGTCGAAAGAAACTGCCCAACTTTGTTTTGGATTGGCGCGATTGCTTCAGTGCGGAATCGGTCATTATAATTTGCGTATTCATTCACCCAAAATGAACGCACCACCGGGTCGATGATGCGGCTAACAATTTTATGGCGGTATTCCTTATCCACTAATATGCGGTTGATCCCCAGAAGGGTATTGCCGGGAGAATCAAGCAGCGCGAGGATGCAATTATTCATGATATATTCCATTCGCGCCGACCATACGTTTGCCCAAATTTTTGTAAATACCCCCATGAGTCCGGACGCGACAAGATGCTTATAGCGGGAATCTACATTTTCAAGAATATTGAACGCTATGGGATAATCAATGTCCGCGGGGTTGAAATAAATGACATCATTAACGCGGTGAGAGGGGATATAATCCAGTAATTTTTCAGCTAAATCTCCGTGAGGATCTACTACTCCCACTCCCTTGCCCTCGCGTATGTCCTGGATGATCATGTTTTCCAGGGTCGTTGATTTCCCCATCCCGGTCTTGCCGATGAGGTACATGTGTTTACGGCGGTCATCGGTGCGTATGCCAAATTTGCGATTTTGACCGCGGAAATTGGTCATCGCAAAATAACAGATATCACTTTGAGCACCAGATTGTACACCCATCTGTTCCATACATTGCCAAATATTATCGTGATGAATTAATTTCGTATCGCGTATTAGGGAGTACGTATTAGGTATTTGTTTTTTATTAATGCCTGATACGTAATACGAAATACATAATACGCCGCATTTACAACGGCAAATTTTCAGGAGGCGCTGCCTTTATCTCATCTTGTGCCGTCTCATATGGGAGCAGCAGGGTTCCCGTTTCAATAGGAAGCTCGGAGGGCGGTTCGCCTTTCTTCGCTTCAGTCATTTTCACTAACGGGGCTTTCACTTCCGCAATCGGGAAATGCCATACCGTTGCCAGTTCTTCGGTGTTCAATATCATGCCATGGCCCCATCCTAATTCTTTGCTGCGTAAGCGAAATGCGCGCGCAATTTTTCTCTGGCGTTTCGCGATCCTCTTTGTAGTGAAGAAATAATTTGCTTTCGTGGTTACCTTACCCGCAGGTTCGAAACTGTTGAGATTCAATGCGCTAAATTGGCTAAAAGCGCCTAATGCCCCCACGACCCCGCGCGCTTTGTCGAACACTTCTTTTTTCGCCACATACACAATACGGCATTTGGTATGGAAACCAACTTTAGAAATCTTTGCCTCAATTGCTTCAACGATAGCACGTTCCCCGGGAGATAAATACTGAATTTGGCTGGGCATATCTTTCGCTGCCGCGCCTTCTTCATGGAATGGCGCAATGCCCAAGCCATGGAGAAGGACTTCACTGGCACCGCCTGTGACGGAACGCACGGGCTGAAGCGCCCGTTCAGTAAGCGTGGGCGAATGTTTCACATGCGCCCCGATTAATTTCTTCGCCACTTGGATGCCCTCTTCCTTCCATCCGTCGCCAATAGGAGTAACAACCCATTGAATCCAAATATTTTCACCCGGATGCATATGGCTCATGATTTCCAGGAGCGCGGCCATCGGATCTGCAAATTTTTGAGTAAGGGTATGCTCAAATTGCGGATAAGTTCGTATGGGATATGCGTTTTTGCGGTTAAGTTTTAGTTCGGTGCCCCACAGGTCAAATTCATCAGAGGGATATTGTCGAGGGATCGTTCCCGTGTAATCCTCCACTTCGGTAATTTCCGCATCTGGATACTGCGCATAAATCGCCGCTTCGATGAGATCGCGAAAATGAGTCGGCGTGCGCACCAAAAATTGGATATAACCCCCAAGAGAGACGATCTCAAATGAAAAACTTTCTTGATTTTTACCATGCAGGTATCTCTCAATCAAATTTCCACTGGAAAATGCTCCTGCCAATTGCGCGAATATTTGCTCTACCGCTCTTGTGGATTGCTCATTTAACTTCGGCACATCGATAGCGAGAATAGTATAGCTAAGATGATGGAGGTACGCAGCTCTGATATTGCGCAATCGCACATGCCAAAAGGTGCTTAATATTACCACAATGACCGGTATCCATCCTCCGCGAATAAAGAGAAACCACCCTACGGTGAGCGGGCTATTTGCGGCCGCATCGAAAAAAGGCGCGAAATCGATGGTGATATCCACAATATGAATATTTATTTACTTTGTTCCGTGTGGACGGTTTCCGGAGCTTGAGAGACAGTTTTGTTGAGCGTAAAACGACCGTCCGGAAGGTGTAAAAAACTATCGCGTGACGTAAGCGCGAGTAAAATGGTGCCCTTTTTAACAAATCTCTGTTTGAGCACTTCATCGATAATTTCCTCACGGGTTAAAGGATTTGGCGCACGACTCAAAACAGAGACAATGACATCGGCAACTACGCCAGGTTTATACCCCCATTCTTGGAGAGCGTAGATTCCTCTTCCCACAAGGACAAAACGCTTGTCAAGAATAAGTTCATTGTGTACGGTGGGCGCATGCGCCACTTTGTGGTCGAAACGGGTCTTGTTTATTTGCTCGGTGATCTCTGTAAAATGCATGGGGTTGCCGTATTTTTTCAGCACTAAGTAAATTTTATCACTCATTCTTTTTGGCTTAATGCTATGCCAGTGGGACATCCCCCATTCATTAAAGGGGTTTTGTTGCACTGCTAGGGAGCATTCAAGATAGGCGCGGAGCACGCGCTCAACCGCCGCATGCTCCTCTTGTTCGGGGGATGATGAGAAAAGAATAAATGATTGGTATTCCCGCGCATGTTCCTGGCAAAAATCGCTGCGCAAAAATTCATTAAGCAACGAATCATAATTGACGGGCTGTCCTTTTGATGCCAATAATGATTCAATAGTTGCGATGGTGCCCGTGAAAAGCTGCGAGGGAAATTCTTTTAATTTCCAGCTAGGACGAATTTCTCCAGATTTTATTTCTTCAACAGCTGTATTTAAAAGCTGTTCAATAATAAATGACAAGCAATTGCGGTCCACTGACGAATCGCCCGAGAGGGAGAGCAGGTCATTGAGAAGCACATCTTGACGGCGCATGCCGCCATGTTGCATAAGGTTATGTATGACGAGCGTGAAAATGCCTTCAGAAATTTCCTTGAATTGCTTAGATTGTTTAAGCTTTTGAATGCTTTGATGCTCAATCTGCCGCACGCGTTCCCTCGTAATGGAGTACCTTTTGCCGATAACTTCTAACGTATGGGCGCTATTTCCATCTAAACCAAATCGTAGACGAAGCACATCTGCCTCGCGATTGGCAAGCAGCTTTAATAACCGGGTGCAAATATCTACAGG
>MGER01000069.1:0-338 GCA_001791465.1 Candidatus Uhrbacteria bacterium RIFCSPLOWO2_02_FULL_49_11
AGTGGAACAAAGAAAATGACCCGCAAGAGTGCAAGCTCATCATTGCCCGTTGCGCACGGTTGCTTGCCAAACTTCGTGGTGTTATTAACGTATGGAAAGAACACACTGACCAAGGCGAGGAATACAGTTACACATCGCCCGTGATTGAGAAGCCCGACCGTATCAATCAACTCTTCTACAATCTTTGTCGAGGACACGTCTTGGTGTGCGGAAGAACACAAATTAACCGCGATGACCTTAAGCTGGTCGTTGAATTGGCAGTAGATAGTGCTCCCACCATTCGCGCTCGTCTCTTCAGAACACTCCTTGAGCATAACGGCATCATGAGGACAAGTGAG
>MGER01000069.1:365-1580 GCA_001791465.1 Candidatus Uhrbacteria bacterium RIFCSPLOWO2_02_FULL_49_11
ATTCTGGGTGTCTGCTACTTTCGAGAGATTGGTGAGCCAGAAAAGACGTTATGCCTCATGGATGACTTCAAGTGGTTTTTGAGCGATGAATGTAAGGAGATACGCGGTGTGCCCACCCCCCCACGGCAGCCCACACTGTCAGATTTGCTTTAGCGATAAGGTGAATTCGACGCTGTGCGATGAACCAACTACTCTTGCAAAATCGAACGATACTGGTAGAGGCGATAGGATGGAGAGGGTGATATCCAGTATGTAAAAAAGCGTATTTTTCATCTACCACTATTTGCACATTTTCTTTCATTTTAGCGAAAAATCATGAGGAGTGAATGACAGCACATGTAAGTAATAGGTAGTAAGAGAAAGTAATTACTAAGTAATTTTTCACATGAAAAGTATCGTTAGACAATCACCTTTTTATCACGACATCCTTTTCTTCTACGATAGGTATGAAGGATTCAAAACCAGAGACGAGATGACGGTTGGTATCCTCAAGATCGACCCTTCATTGGCAGATAAAGGATGTGATATACGGAAATTCCTCTTGAATCTCCAAATTACAAGAAAAAGACAAATGGACAGGTTTCTTGCAAATGCAGTTAGGAATAACCCCAGACTATTTGGCGCCATAATAGAAGACGCAGAAACAGTGTATAGAGAAATGAGAAAGCTGGAAAGGAAAAATCCTGCAATGACGACGCTCCTTGAGGAATTTAATTTGACTATCTTGTCGGGCAAGCGAGTGCCTGTCGCCCTCCAGACTAAACTTGCTAAATTGCTATATCAATGTCAGGCAATTGAAGAACGCAGGGGACAGATTGGCACGTTGCATAATCCGATAATTATAAAAAGAACCGAAATCAAAACTTCGGATGGAGGGTGATATAATGAAAATTTTTTCTCTCACTTCACTACTATCCCTACCCCTTTTAAGATTCTGTACGTATGCTATAATATAAGTGTTCCCCAATTCTATTATAGGCCAAATAGTTTTTTCTTTGCTCACGTGATGGGCGGTCTGCCAGCAAAGCCAAACTATTTGGTGGAGTTGGGGAACCAGACCGCCCTTTACGTTTTATGAAAAGTCTGAAATTAACACAGGTCAGGAATAAGGCGGTCATCTATTGCCGCGTCTCTGACCCTTCACAGGTGCAAGGCACAAGCCTCGAGCGTCAGCAGGAGGCGTGTTTGGAATATGTCAAAGGGAAGCTAGGGATA
>MGER01000069.1:1603-1890 GCA_001791465.1 Candidatus Uhrbacteria bacterium RIFCSPLOWO2_02_FULL_49_11
CTGACCATTTTGCCGTCCGTGCGCAATTGACTAAATATGGAGTCACACTACACTCAGTGACCGAGCCTATCAGCGATGACCCGATTGGGAAGATGACAGAAACCATGCTCGCTGGTTATGCGCAGTTTGAAAATGAAATACGTAAACAGAGATGTGAAGGAGGAATGCAGGGGAAGATAAAGAATGGTATCAGACCATGGAAACCGCCGCTTGGCTATATTTGCTCCAAACAGCGCACTGACAAACGAAAAACAGTACCAGACCAACCAGACGTTGAACGCTTTTAC
>MGER01000069.1:1940-3340 GCA_001791465.1 Candidatus Uhrbacteria bacterium RIFCSPLOWO2_02_FULL_49_11
GGTAGACCGAATGCTTGTAGATAAGTTTTACACAGGGTGGTTAATTGACCCTTGGACAAGAGAGGAGCATAAAGGATTGCATGAGCCGATGATAACTTTGCAGGAGTGGGAGCGTATTCAATACATCAAAACTCGCAACTCCAATCTTAAAAATATTCCCCATCTCGTCATCCATCCTGACTTTCCCTTACGTCGTTTCGTGAAGTGCGCCTGTCATGAAGGGCTTACTGGCGCATGGCGGACTGGGAGAAGCAAGAGATACCCGTATTACAATTGCAGGAATACGCAGTGCGAACATTTTTCGCACAGTATTGCCAAAGACGAGCTTGAGGGGAAGTTTATTTATCTTCTTAAATGTATCACTCCCCAAGAGAAATTTTTGAGACTCTTTCAAGAGGTAGTAATTGACGTTTGGAAAACCAAACATACTGCCCTTACTCAAGAACGCACTTATTACGATGGTCAGGTTGAGAGGCTTAAGCAGAAGCGTGAGCAGTTAATACAGATGCGCATGAACGGCGAGATTACGCCAGAGGAGTTCGCCAGTTTCAAGGACAGCATTGATAACCAATTCACGAGTTTCACCATTTCACATAATGATATAAGGACAGAAGAGTTTGATGTGGAAGCGGCAATTACGTACTGTACGGGGTTTATTGGCGACTTGGCGCGTCAGTGGCAGGACATGAGTACGGAATATAAGGTGGAGTTTCAAAGTTTGGTGTTTCCAGAGTGTCTTCAATACGATAAAACGGCAGGAGCATTTAGCACCGCCGTAACATCGCCGATTTTTGCGATTAATAAGGCGGTTCTTGAAACCAAAAAGGACTCCCAGCATTGGCAGTCCCTTTTGGTTGCGGGGGTGGGATTCGCACCCACGACCTCCTGGTTATGAGCCAGGCGAGCTGCTACTGCTCTACCCCGCGGAGAATTGTTTCGTTGATCCTCACAGAGTATAGTGGAAAGAATGGATTATGACAAGGTGTTAGCTCCATCCAAATTCAGAATACAAGACCTTATGGAGGTAATGCCCGATGGCGGACCGCGCATAGGGAATCGTGTTGTGAGGCAAAGCGTTGAGGGGGAACCAGCGTATCTCGCCGCATTTGTGTGTTTCGATGTTAGCGGGCTCTCCTTGCCACTGGTTTGCCTCAAAAAAGAAATCAACCCGTTCTTCGTCTGACTTCCTATGCATGACGTGCACCATGCAGAGCAAGTCTTCTTGTAGGGTTATGCCGATCTCTTCCCGAGCTTCCCGCAGGAGCGCCGTGGTCGCTTTTTCGTCGCCGTCTAAATGTCCTGCCGGTACGCTATAGTTGCCATCCTCATATCCCGTATTGAGTCTTTTCAGCAGCAAGATGTTGCCATCTTTCACAAGGAAAAGATGTACGGCAGGTATT
>MGER01000069.1:3347-10903 GCA_001791465.1 Candidatus Uhrbacteria bacterium RIFCSPLOWO2_02_FULL_49_11
AACGAGTGTTCGTATGCAGAATAAAATTTAATCATTAAATGCCCGGGGAGGGAGTCGAACCCTCATGAGATTGCTCCCGCAGGATTTTGAGTCCTGTGTGTCTGCCAGTTCCACCACCCGGGCATAGAGTACTCCTTGAAGATACCGAAATTTTCTGTCCTCGTCAACGCGTGGTATACTATTTTTGTGTCTTTTTTTAAATTATGGTTCGCACCATTGCAATTGTGAACCAGAAGGGCGGTGTAGGTAAAACAACGACCGCAGTGAACCTTTCCGCATATCTTGCGAGCCTTGGCAAGTTTGTGTTGCTTATTGATCTCGATCCGCAAGGGAACGCGTCGAGCGCGTTTGGCATTGACCACCGCAGCTTACCTGAAGGCATTTACGAATCGCTCACCGGTTTATCACCCATGAAGCAGGTGATACAGGCGACTGCGGTCGAAGGGCACAAACTCGCACCCGCATCCATTTCGCTCGCTGGTGCCAACATCGAACTGGTCAATGTGGAGCGGCGCGAGTTCAGGCTCCGCGACACCCTTGCCGAAGTTGCGCATGAGTATGATTACGTGATTATCGATTGCCCACCCTCTTTGGGCTTGCTCACCGTGAATGCCTTGGTGGGTGCAGATGAAGTCATTATTCCGGTCCAGGCGGAGTATTATGCGCTCGAAGGCTTAAGCTCGCTCCTTGAGACCATCTCTCTAGTGCGGGAAAATATCAATCAGGAACTTGAGATCTTAGGCGCCCTGATTACCATGTATGACGACCGCTACAAGCTCACCCACGACGTGTTCCATGAGCTCTACCGTTATTTTCCGAACCGTATTTTCCGCACGGTAATCCCGCGCAATATCCGGCTCGCCGAGGCGCCGTCGTATGGGAAGCCGATTTTGCAGTATGACCGAGGATCTAGGGGAGCGAAGGCGTATGAGAAGCTGGCGAGAGAAGTGATATTTACCGAGTCGTAAATTTTCAATGTTCAATTTTCAATTAATTTTCAATCTCACAATTTTCAAACATTTGAACATTGGGGCATTGAGTCATTAATTGAAAATTAATCAAATTTTATGTCTGATCAATTAAAGGGTTCTGGTCTTGGCCGCGGTCTCTCCTCGCTCATACCGCGGAAAAAAACAACGCCTCGCATGCCTGACCTCGTAGCGCCGGCGCCTTGGGACGCGGCGCAGAGCGGGGAGGAGACAGTGACTGAGGCAGGGCGGCAGCAAATGATGGAATTGTCTCCGCGCGAGATTATCGCGAATCCATACCAGCCGCGCCGTGACTGGGTCGAGGACAGCCACTTCCTTGACCTGATTGAATCGGTAAAAAAACACGGCATCCTCCAGCCGTTGGTAGTGACAAGGAACAGTCAAGGAAAGTATGAGCTGGTGGCAGGAGAGCGCCGGCTAAGAGCCGCGAAAAACCTGAACCTTGCGCGCGTGCCTTGTGTCATACGGTCGGTGGGGGAGCTGGAAAAGCTTGAGCTCTCGCTTATTGAAAATATCCAGCGGAAAGACCTGAATCCTATCGAGCGCGCCATAGCCTACCGCAGGCTCATTGATGAATTTTCGCTCTCTCACGATGAGGCGGCTAAACGCCTTGGAAAATCAAGGCCAGTGGTAACGAATACTCTGCGATATTTGCAGCTTCCGAGCGATATCCAGATGTCGCTGGCAGAGGGGAGAATCTCCGAAGGGCAGGCGAAAACCATTTTGGAGCTCAAAAACGAGGCGGAACAGCAGGAGCTTTACCGCCGTATCGTGGAGGACAAACTTACCGTCGCAGATGCGCGCACGTTCACCGCGCGCCGGGGAGCGGGAAATAAGCGGCGGAGGGGTGATCAGCGCATCGAGTCTGCGACTGAGGTTGAATCTGCATTGGAAGAGAAATTGGGTACGAAGGTGCGGATACGGAAGAAGGGGAAGGGAGGGGAGATTGTGATTGAATTTTATTCGGAAGAGGAATTTGCCGCTTTAGTGAATAAACTGTTAAATTGTTAAACTGTGAAATGGGCCATGTAACAGTGTAGCAATGCGTTACTAAGTTTTGCGGGAGAAAAGATTGAAGAGGTTGAGGCGGCGCTGGCGGCGGATGTAATCTTGGATTTTTTCGCGCGCCATTTTTGTCTGTACGATAGTGATCCAATCCTCGCTCGGGCCTTTCCGGTTTTTATCCTGAATTATTTGGACCATGTCGCCGCTCTTGAGGCTTGTGTCAAGCGTGGCGATTTTTTCATTGATATACGCGCCGCCCGCATGGTGTCCCAGTTCAGTGTGGATATGATAGGCAAGATCAATGGGGGTCGCCCCCTCGGGAAGGTTGATCACGTCTCCCTTCGGGGTAAACACGAAAATGCGGTCCCGAAAAAGGGTTATTTTCAAATTCTCCACATATGTTTCATCGCTGGTAAACTCCTTTTGCAGATTGATGATTCTCTGGAGCCATTCAAGATGCTCTTTGGGTATTTTTTTGCCAGTGCCCGCCTCTTTGCTGTACCAATGGGCGGCAATCCCGTATTCAGCGAAATCATGCATGGCTTCGGTGCGTATCTGGAGCTCCACTATTTGGCCGTCGTTGTTAAAAATAGTGGTATGGAGAGACTGGTAGCCATTGGGTTTCGGCTGAGCGATATAGTCCTTAATCCTTCCGGGCATGGGACGCCATATTGAGTGGAGGAGGCCTAATACCTGGTAGCAGTCCCTCACCTCCTTGACAATGATGCGGATGGCGACCATGTCATAAATCTTATTCAGGTCGCGGTCTTTTTTAAGCAGTTTTTTATAGAGGGAAAATAAATGTTTTACTCTGCCATGGACCGACACGGCGGCGACATGGTTCGTGTCGAGCAGTTTTCCCACTTCATGTATCATCTTATCGGCAATCTTGGCCTTAGTGGCCATGGGTTCGGCGGCGATTTTTTTAAGCCATTCATATTCCTCAGGATAAGCAAACGGGAATGCAAGGTCTTCCAGCTCGCTGCGGAGCTCGCCCATGCCAAGGCGGTTTGCGGTGGGCGCGTAGATTTCAATGGTTTCTTGGGCGATGCGCTGCTGTTTGACCGGAGGAAGCACTTTGAGCGTATGCAGGTTGTTGATGCGGTCCGCGAATTTAATAAAGATGACCCGCACGTCCTTCGCGATGGCCACGAACATTTTACGCAGATTTTCCGCATAGCGCTCCATGCCCCTATATTTGATTTTGCCGAGTTTGGTGACCCCATCCACCAGGCGCGCCACCTCTTCTCCGAACTCACGCTCAATCTCTTCCAAGGTCACTGCGGTATTTTCAGGCACGTCATGAAGGAGTCCCGCAATGATAGTGGGCAGGTCCATATCCATCTGGGCAAGGCGGATCGCTATCTGCAAAGGATGCATGTAATAGGGATCTCCTGAAAGCCTCTTTTGACCCTCGTGGGCTTTTTGCATAAATTCAAATGCGCGCTCAACGCGGGCAAGATCAGCCTCAGGATGGAGTTTTTTTATTTCATGGAGAAGACCATTGAGATTCATAGAGAAGCATGTAGCACACTGTACTAGAGAGATATCACGCGGATTTACGCAGATACACGGCCGCCCGTAGCGTCGGAGTTTGTCTCCGACTAATCGATGGCAGATAAACTGCCACGCTACAATTGATACCGTTATGCGGCCGAACGCAGACCCGCATGTCAACCCGCCACTGCTACGCGGTTGCTGGCGCGGGCAGGTCAACGCGGATATTCTTCTCCTATCACATATGTGGCCGTTTTTTGAAAAGAGGTTTTTTGCGGTTAGACCTGCCCCGAGTGATACTCGGGGCAAAAATGAATCACTCTATATAAAGTTCGACCCTATAAAGTCAGTTAATGTTATCTATTGTTGGTTGGGATAGTTATCCTCTCCAAGCTCGGGGGGAAGGAGTCGAACCTTCATACTGGGCTTCAAAGGCCCATGTCCTGCCTTTAGACGACCCCCGAATATTAAAAACATATTTTTAAGCTCCCTCGCCAAAGGCGAGTGCGTCTATGGCGCAAAAGGCCCATGTCCTACCATTAGACGACTCCCCAAAATTATAAACTCTACACTCTTCATGCCAAAGGCAGATCCGCCTCTGGCGGAAAATTCGAAATTCTAAACATCCTTCGACTCGGCTCAGGATAATAAGGTTGTCATAGTGAGCAATGTCATAGTGAGCTTGTCGAACTATGAGTTTGTTTAGAGTTTAGGTTTTCGGATTTAGGGTTTTACACTTTGAGATATCTCGCCATCGCGATCATCGAGGAGATGCAGGTGAGCAGCAGGATCAGTATTAGCTCAAATCCCATAATATTTCCCAGATGCGTCATAAGATACCCTCTTAAATCAAAGCCGATGTCGCCGAGGAATGCGTTTAAGTAAGGGGTAAAGGAGCCCACAAAGGGGATCATGAGCGCCCAAAAGAGGGTGCAAGAAATTATAGTGTAGAGCAGCGCTTCGATCAAGAAAGGTCCTCGGATGAACCAGCTGGTGGCGCCCACCAAGCGCATGATGCTGATTTCATCGCGATGGTTGTAAATGCCCATGCGGATCGCGTTAAACACGATAAGGATCGCGATGAGCGCGAAGAATCCGCTCACGGCATAACCGAACGTCCGCACCTTTCCGCTGATATCCTCAAGGCGTGCGACAATCCGTTCATAGCTTCCGGTATCCATCCGTTCCGCTTCTTTGGAGAGTCCCATTTCGTCAATGCGTTTCATCAGAGTCGGGTAATAGTCGAGGGAGCTTAAACGGAGCGTGAGCGTCGCGCCAAACGGATTTTCCGTGAGCGCGTTGAGCGCCCCGATCACCGTGGCGTCCTCCGCGTGTTTGGCGCGGAATGCGGCAAGAGATTCTTCTGGCGTGGCAAGGGTGACTACGGAGAGGTATGGCAACCCTTGCAGGGTATCCCGCACCTCTTCCACGCGCAATTGCGGCACCACGGGTTTGAAGGTGAGCGCGATATCAAGCGTGCTCTTCACGGTATTGAGCGCTTGGTCGCTCATCACATTTATGAGAATGAGCGATGTGAGCGAGCACAGGGTCAGAAAAATAATGGTGACGGTCACCACCGAAAGCCAGACATTGCGCCAGAAGTTCTGCACGGCGAATTTTATCATTCTTGCAAGAGAAAGGAACATACCTTTGAAAAATTCTAAACTCTAAATCCGAAACTCTAAACAAATCTGGAAATTCAAATTCACGAAATTTGGATTTTAAACTTTTGAATTTGGAGCTTATTTAGGATTTAGGATTTGTGGTTTAGGATTTCTAAAGCACGTATCTTCCTACTTGCTTATCGGAAGAGACAATGCCTTGATCCAAGGTAATAACTCTTTTTTTCAGTGAATTGACGGCGTCGCGATTGTGGGTAACCAGCAAGACGGTGGTGCCGAGCTCGTTAATCTTCACCAGAAGGTCGATGATCTCGCGCGTATTGATGGAGTCAAGGTTTCCTGTCGGTTCGTCCGCGACGAGGATTTTGGGGCGGTGCACCAGCGCACGCGCGATGCTCACCCGCTGCTGTTCACCGCCGGAGAGTTGGTGGGGGAAGCGGTCCATTTTCGTCTCCAAGCCTACGATCGCGAGCACTTGCGGCACCACTTCCCGCACCTGAGCGCGTGCGGCGCCCGCGACCTGGAGGGCGAACGCCACATTTTCGCGTACGGTTTTTCGGGGAAGCAGTTTGAAATCCTGGAAGACGACGCCAATCTGCCTCCGCAAGAGAGGGATGTCCCCGTGGCGGATGTTAGTGATATCCCACCCTCCTACGATCACGCGCCCTTTGGTCGGGTGTTCTTCTGCAATAATAAGGCGCACAAGCGTGGTCTTCCCTGTGCCGCTCTGGCCCACAATGGAGACGAACTCGCCGCTGTTGATGGCTACATTCACATCCCGCACCGCATAGGTGTGGGGAGGGTAGAATTTGGAGACGTTCCTGAATTGGATTATAGGGACTTTATTTTCCTCGGACATAATGTAAAATGCAAAAACCAAAAATCAAAATGTAAGTATTCCGTCCCGCTTTGCGGGACTCCATAATTTTGAGTTTTGACCTTTGACTTTTGAATTTATTTCACAATTTCAACCCGTACCGGCATGATTCCTCCGCGCGGCAGACCTATGGCGCGGTATGCCACATAATCAAGGTCGATAAGCCTTGCCGTCCACTCTTCAGGGCCATAATCATTCACTCGCACGGTTACTGATTTTCCTTTTCGCGCGCTGGGGGAGATGTTGGTTACCTTCAGTATATATTTTTTTGGCGTAAAACGGAAGGCGGCGCAGTTGCAATTCTTCCATTTGTACCAGCTTGCGATGCCTTCATATACGGTTTCGCTCTCCCGTACGATAAAGCGGCCATAGGGAAGCGGATAGAGCGCTGACACCGCATTGCGCTCAAAATCGGTCGTGCTGGCAAGATCGCGCCACCGCGAGAGCCGGTTATCCCAAAAACTGATTATTTTTTTCTTATAGTATGGACCGGTAACGGGAAGTGTGATTTTGATGGGGGCAGAGGGAAGCCATGGTTTTATCACGGAACTGGTGACATCAATCTGCCATACCGTGGTAGTCGTCGTGGTGGCGTTCCACGCATCCAGAGGAAGCTCTTCAGGGAGGAGTTGGAGCAGGTTAAGAGTGAGTGGTGTGGAGGTGGTTCGAGGCAATTTTATTTCTACGCCCGGGGTCGTGGTCACCTGCGCGCCCGCGGTGAGCGAATTTTGTGAGAGCTCAAATCGCGCATGAAATAATTCCTGCGGGACGGGAGGAATCGTTTCCGCGAGTTCCTCAATTGTCGTAGTCGCAGTCAGCGCAGTGCTTGTGGCGATTTGCGCGTTCGCTCCCTGCGTGGCGCACAATGCGCCCGCAACGATCGCGAGCGCGCAAACCCCCCTCCGCCAGAGGTTTCTGGCGATATTTTGAGATAATTGAGTGGGATTGTGCGGTTTCATGAGCAGTAATCAGGATACCAATTTTACCCCCTTGCGGCAACCTTTTCCTGCGTTCTCAAACGTACTATACTACACTTCTCGGTCAGTATAATAAAATAAAGATATGAGCGAAGTTAATAGACATATTGAAAATACTATTGAACGAGCGCCTACAACTAAGGGTATTACTCAGGAAGTTCTCGAACAGAGAGGGCTCTATGCGCGCGGTGATCATGTGAGGATAGACGCTTCCGTCCATGATTGGATTGCTCGCGAGCGTGATGCCATTAGTCACGAGATGAAACACCGGACAGGGAGCGGTAGATTTTTTGTGCACCATGTCAGGGATGTTATGCGTCGTATATGGGTAAAGAAAGGGAAGCATCCTGAAGGAAAACCTCCTGAATGGGATGAAGTGGAGGATTTAATCGTAAATAAAATGGACGCTCTGGAGCGCATCGACAGTCATGATGAACTCACACAGCTGTTAAACAGGGACGAGCTGTTAAAATTCCTCGCGCAAGAATTAAGAAATCATGAGGGAGAAAAAAGGTCTCTCGTGGTAGCGAATGTGGATATTGATTTTTTTACCGCATATAACGCGTTTGGCCATAATTTTGGGAATTTG
>MGER01000069.1:10920-14335 GCA_001791465.1 Candidatus Uhrbacteria bacterium RIFCSPLOWO2_02_FULL_49_11
TAAAGAGCTATCTGATTTTGTACATGAGTATGAATCCAATGGCATCGCGGCGCGCACCGGCGGAGAAGAAATGATGGTGGCTTATGTACACGACCCATCCACACGCGATACGGGCGAGTCTTTTAAAGAGTTATCTTTAAAGACCGCACGAGAAGGCAAGGGATTGGTAGAAGACCTTGAGCATAAATGTAAAAAGGTTGAGACTGCGGAAGGAGAGGCGCCCGTGAGAGCGGTGATGGTCGACGAGCTTGCGAGGAAACGTCAAACAGTATTTTATGAGGTGACGAATGGGCACCAAGAGAAATACCAGGAAATAATAAAGACACTCGGTAACTTAGGTTTTTCAGAGATAGCTCTTCCTGATACTCCTCCGCATGCAGTGTACCAAGCTCTTGTGGAGAAAATAATATTATTAAATCAAACAGTGAATAATTTAGACGAAAGTGGCGGTCAGCAGGTGAGGCCAGATGGCGAGGCCGCGAAGCTTCGGAATTTACGCGCGTGCCGCAATGATTTTATCAATATGTTCCCATTCGGTTCGTCAACAGTCGGATATATAGAGGTTGATGCCTCTCAAGGAAGCAGCACTATTCCCGAACATGATGCCGCATTTATAGACCAATATATCAATAGCACAGAAAGCCATATTGCCGAAACAAAATTCAAAGAATTATTTGAGGATTATCTTGATACGGATGGTCTTATCACTGACAAGCTCACCTACCAGAATTTCAAAACTGTGATTAACGGGGAAATAGAAAGGTTGCGCGCCTTAAGAGAATCAGATCAGGATGGAGCAAGCAGTGAACGTACTATCGCACAGTGGGAACAGTTGCTGGATGCGGTCTATTACCGCCGCGCGGGGCGTCTTATGGACTTGGCTAATTATGTGCAGGAGAGGCAAAAAAAGAACGCCCGAGGAACTGTCGGGGCGCTTGATCCGTCAAATTCCCAACAGGCTATTTCTCTTTCCTCGGTAGATCACGAGGAATGGCTGACCGCCTTGAATGGCAAAGACGAAGTGTTATTTGATGCGGCTACCCACGATCAAATTAAATCCGAATTTCATAAGTTGGAGGCTGAACTTACTGCTCTTAGGGTACAAGACAATGAAGAGGAGATTGATCCGCGTTTGCGCATTTTTGAAAAATACTTTCGCCGATTATTGCCTCTCATAAAAGGGGGCAATGATTCAGAAGCCACGCCTTCATGGATTAGTGAAGCAGAGAATTTCGTAAAAGATGAATTAAAGGGAAATCAAGAAGTACGCTTTTTTGATCATCTCACCCGAAGTTATAATGAACGATACCTCCTCGTCAAAGCAGGGAGCGATCTTCAGCGTGCGCGGGCGGAGGGCGAGAGTTATTCAGTTGCCTCTCTTGACCTTGATTTTTTTAAAGCGGTCAATGAAGTGGGAGGGCATTTTGTAGGCGATGTGGTACTCATGAAGTTTGCAGCGGTTTGTCGGGGACAGGCTGCAAAGTGGGTGCAGGAGGGGAAAACAGCGGTAAAGCCGGAATTTATACGCGTCACCGGAGGAGAGGAATTTGTAATGACATTTCCAGGTCTCAATAGCGCTCAAGCGAAAGAATTATTACAGGAGCTTGAGCAGCCTCTAATGGAGAAGATACAGTATTTTTTACAGTCCATACAAGGACGGCGAGCGACCCATCTAGCGAATCTTCTTGATGAGGCAAAAGAGTACGTGAAACAGCAGGGCGGCAATGGTGACACTTTTGGCTCTTTCACCGCAGGGGTGCTGGACGTGAAAGATATCGACTCTGAATCTTTTATTAAAGACAATAAGAAATTCTCCATAGGTATTATGCGGCAAATAGGGGATATGCTGGGAGAGCGACAGAAAAAGATAAAAAGGGGTGGCGTGGCGGCCTTGCCAGAAATTGTATAACTTGGTATAGTAATCCAAGATGTGCACAACCCCCGGGAGGGGGTTTTTAAGGCCCTGATTACTATGTCCCTGGTTCAAGGAATTACCCAGTATTTGAAAGACTCGCGGGCGGAGTTGCGGCGTGTCGCGTGGCCGTCAAAGGAAACCACAAAAAGCCACACCCTTTTGGTGATTGGCATTAGCCTTGGGGTTGCGGTGTTTTTGGGCGCGCTGGATTATTTTTTCAATTTGCTGCTCGAACGATTCGTACTATAATTAAAATCCAAAGCTCAAAATTATGGAGATCCGACGTTACGTCGGATCGGAATACCTTCATTTTGATTTTTGAGTTTTGGTTTTTGAATTCACAATAAGGTATGCCCAGGCAAACGCAACAACTTGGCCGCCGGTGGTATGTGCTCCATACCTATTCCGGCTATGAGGAAAATGTCGCGCGCAACCTGAAACAGCGCATTGAGTCCATGGACATGGGCGATAAGATTTTCAATATTCTTATCCCGACGGAAACGAAGATAAAGATAAAGGGCGGCAAGCGGAAGACGGTCCGCGAGAAGATTTTTCCCGGATACGTGCTGGTGGAAATGGTGGTTACCGATGACTCATGGTACGTGGTGCGCAACACGCCAAACGTGACGGGGTTCGTCGGCTCCGGCACCACGCCCACGCCGGTATCCGATGAAGAGATAAAATTGCTCCAGAAGCGCATGGGCGTGGAGGAGCCGAAGTACCAGATTGACGTGAGCGTGGGATCGCCGGTGCGCATCGTGGACGGTCCGTTTAAGGATTTTGAAGGGAAGATTTCCTCAGTGGACGAAGCGCGCGGCAAAGTAAAAGTGCTCATCTCAATGTTTGGCAGGGAAACGCCCGTGGAGCTCGATTTTTTACAAGTTAAGAAAATTTAACCCGCCTAAATTTTGCGGGCATGAAAGGTTTGACGAAATAAACCAGCGATTTTATTATCATAATATAATGCACTGTAATAGGTGCAAAATTTAGGCGGGTATGGCTAAAAAGATTAAGACAATCATCAAATTGCAGATTCCAGGGGGGCGAGCGACGCCCGCGCCGCCTGTCGGCACCGCATTGGGGCCGCATGGATTGAATATTTCCGATTTCGTCTCAAAATTCAATGAGGCGTCCAAAGACAGGGCAGGCGAGATAACCCCGGTGGAGCTGACGGTCTATGAAGACCGCACCTTCAGTTTTATTTTAAAAACGCCCCCGGCCGCCGAGCTTTTGAAGAAAGCAGCGGGCATCGAGAAGGGGTCAGGGAAGCCTTTGCAGGAAAAAGTGGGGAAAGTAACACGTGCACAGGTGAGGGAGATTGCCCTCAAGAAAATGCCTGATTTGAATACCACAGACATCGACGCGGCGATGCGCATTGTCGAAGGCACCGCGCGGCAGATGGGGATCACCATTATTGATTAATTTTCAATGTTCAATTTACAATTTTCAAATAATTTTCAAAGCATCAATATTTCAATGTTTGAAAGTTGAATCATTGTA
>MGER01000070.1:0-120 GCA_001791465.1 Candidatus Uhrbacteria bacterium RIFCSPLOWO2_02_FULL_49_11
GAGTGCCCTCTCCCATACCGCCTGTGACGAAAATATACGGCGCATTGCCGCGGTGGTACAAGGTACACGCGCGATCAAGCCGCGCTTGAAACATAGGAGAAGGCTTCCCTTCCCATTGCG
>MGER01000070.1:189-6316 GCA_001791465.1 Candidatus Uhrbacteria bacterium RIFCSPLOWO2_02_FULL_49_11
CGATGAGCGCAACGTATCCAGTTACAACCGCGCCGGCGCATAACAAAAAAATCCGAACACGTTGGCGTCCGGTAATCATAATCCCAATAAGGCTTCCACCTTATCGTAATTCTCTTGCACTCCCTTCCCAAAATCGTTTGCTTCAGGATGTGCATGAGGAGTAATTGGGCGTGCTACCTCCTCGATGTTATAAAGAGTGCCCAGCACCTCTGGCCTCCCCTCGATGTTAAATCCTGCTTGCATCCAACGAGTTCGGCTAAAATCCAATTTAGCGGCGGCAAAACGAATGTTCGTGAGCGGGTCTTTCAGACGTTCCACGCGCACGAATGTCTCCTCACCCGGCCAAGACTCTTCAACTCCTGGATCAAGTGAAGGATATATTTTCTCAAGTTCCCTCGCCGTATTCACCCGTACCTGTCCTACACCAATGGAAGTGTTAAGGTGAAGCAAACCTCCAATATAGTCAGCGAGTGCGTCGATAAAATTAAAATTATTAGCTTGCTCTTGAAAGATTACCGCGCCCACCATCACGGGATCTAAATGAAACTCCTTGGCCGTTGATAGTATCAATGGTTGATACGTTTTGATGATATTACCCGCTCTCTGCTCCGCATCAGTTTCGTGGTATGCCAAATGGAATATCGCCTGATGAAGTATCGGTGTTCTATCGGCATACAACTCAATATAATGAACCCCATTGTCCAGCGATTCTTCAAAGGTTACCGTGAACCGTTTCCGCTCTCCCATGGAACCCTTGGCAAGCCAGTGTAAGAAATTGCCAACAAGGTACCATAACAGGAATTTTCCTCCCCGCGCGTTTTTCTTTACGATCCCATCGATTAATATTTTGAGATCATCACTGTCTCGTAACCGCCGTTCAATTGTCACTTCAGCCGAAAAGATTTTGAGAGGCAAGTCAATAAGGACAAATGTGAACCATGGTCTGCGATCACCTTCTTCGGCTTGTTTCTCAATGGGAAAGGTCACGATCTGCTTCCCGCTCAACTCCTGCACGTGCACATCCTCCACGAACGCGCCGTGGCGAGGAATGAGACTCACGACATGCCTGCCCTCCCCTAAAACCGTGAGGAATACAATTGTCTGTTTAAGACCTTTGAGCGTTGATCCATTGCATGTAGCGGGGATGTTGAACAACTGGATGTGCTTTTCCGGTGGAAGCTCACGAAAACGCAAGCGATTAATCTCCACTCGCAAATCTTCATCGAAATTAGAACTAAGCTGGTGTCGTGACTTACATCGGGCTTCCAACACGATCGCGACAAGACCGGGACGCGATACCTGAAACTGATGATGATATGTGGTAGTGATCCTTTGCTGCATAATTTCACTCCTGAACGATGATCATAACTTCTTAAACGCGCCTTTGGCGATGTACTGCTTCATGAGCGACTGATAGGGGATGTCGAGCGCGTTGGCCTGCTCTTTGACGCGCACGATTAGATACTCGGGGATGCGAATGGAAATCGAGCGCGTGGTAGGCTTGAGGTTGGGGAATGACACCGGCACAAAGTCTGACGGTTCAAAATACTCTGATAAATCAATCCGTGCCCAGAATTCACGTTCCTCATCCTCATTCTTGAATTTTGGTAATTTAAGTTGCTTCTTCATAAAATCTCCTTTCCTTTTTATTAAGATCGCGCGCGGAAATGACGCGAATCATATCTTTACGCTTGGTAAACACTACATTCAACAATCGCCCTGCATTGGTCTTGCCGATGAGAATATAGCGATCTTCTCGCTGTGAATGAAATACGTCCTTGTAGAGCCTCTTGTGTTCATCTGTAAAAGTTTCTTCGCACTCACTATCCGCTACCTCATGTTTGTGTAAATTCTTACTGGCGTTTCCTTTATCCCACTCAAATAGTACCGGCTCTGGAATATTCATCATAATTCTATTGTATATACTAAACTACACACTGTCAAGATCTTTATTCTCCCACCTTTGGCCGATACTGGAGCGCTTCGGTGACGTGGGTCGTTGTGATTGATTGTTCGCCGCCGAGGTCCGCGATGGTGCGCGCGATTTTGAGCACGCGGTAATAGCCGCGCGCGGAGAGGTGCATGGTGGTGACCGCGTTTTTAAGGATGGTTTGTATTTCAGCACTCACCGGACAATACTCGCGCACTTCGCGCGACGACATTTCGGCATTGGTAAGAATGGTGGAACCTTTGAACCGTGCATACTGCCTTTGCCGCGCCTGCTCTACGCGTTTCCTGATGCCAGATGAGGATTCCGCAACCGCCGTGTCGGCGAGCTTCTCGAATTTAAGCCTCGGCACTTCCGTGTGGATGTCGATCCTGTCGAGGAGCGGTCCTGAAAGCCGTTTTTGGTATTTCATCACTTGTCCCACACTGCAGAGGCAATGGTGTGTCGGGTCAGTGGCATAACCGCAGGGGCATGGGTTCATGGCCGCGATGAGCATGAATTTCGCGGGGAATTGTATGGTACCTGCCGCGCGGGAGACCGCCACGATCCCGTCTTCAAGCGGCTGGCGCAAATTTTCCAGCACCGCCCGCCCGAATTCCGGGAATTCATCAAGGAATAAAATGCCGCGATGCGCGAGGCTGATTTCTCCCGGGCGGGGAATGGTGCCGCCGCCCACGACCGCGACCCCTGATGCCGTATGGTGAGGGGCGCGGAACGGCCGTTCCCAAAGGAGCGGCGAATCCTTTGGCTTTACGCCTGACACGGAATACAGGCGGGTAACCTCGAGCGCTTCTTCGAGCGTAAGCGTGGGGAGTATGGAAGGAAGGGTTCTTGCTAACAAGGTCTTTCCCGCGCCAGGCGGCCCGGACATCAGCACATTGTGCCCGCCCGCGGCAGCGATCTCAAGCGCGCGCTTTACATGCTCCTGGCCTTGGATATAGCACATATCATACCTGCTCGTTGAATCTTCCGGAGGGGCTGGGTGGGTGTAGTCAAGCAACGCTATACGGCGTTCACCCGCAAGGTGGAGCACAAGCTCCGAGAGCGTCGTAACCGGCATGATTTCCAGGCCGGGCACCAGGTTAGCCTCTGCCGCGTTCTCCGCAGGCAGGAAAATCCGCGGGAAACCCTTGCGTTTTGCAAGGAGGCTGATGGAAAGCGCGCCAGGGATGGGTCTCAAGTGGCCATCAAGGGACAGCTCCCCCACGAACAGCGCTCGCTGGTCCTCAGGGTTCCACACGAACGCTTCTTGCGTGGCAAGCACAGACACTGCAATGGGCAGATCGTAGCTCGGGCCCTCCTTTTTCAAATCTGCGGGCGCGAGGTTCACCGTGACCTTGGGGCGCGGAAATTCCAATCCGGAATTTTTCATGGCTGACCTGATGCGCTCTTTTGATTCCTCCACCGCTTTGTCAGGAAGCCCCACGATGATAAATGCGGACGGCGCATTGCCGACATCAGCCTCCACTTCGACAAGCTCGCTCTCCAATCCTACGATTGCCGCAGAAAATACTTTGGTAGCCATACATTAATGATAATTCCCAAATCCCAATATCCAATTCCCAAACAAATCCAAAACACGTTTGGAATTTTGGTTATTGTGGTTTATTTGGGATTTGGTGCTTATAATTTGGAATTTTCAAACACATTTCCGTTATGACAATCGTGATCATTCCTCCCACTATCATGACATCCGCAAGGTTAAAATACAATCCTAAAGGGGAAAGAAAAAAATAGTCAATCACCCCTCCCGAGAGCGGGCGGTCGATGATATTGGAAACGGCGCCTGCGAGTATGAGGAGGTAGGGGAGCGCGTGCCGCGCTGATTTTTTGCGTTGCTGGATATAAAACCACGCGACTGTTGCGACACCAAGGATGAGCAGTGTGATTAACGAGACAGGAGGGAGAGGGAGCGAGAACGCGATGCCGGGATTTTGATGATATACAAAAAAACCATCCTGAGGAGAAGGAGGATTGGTGAATGCGCGCCATTTCAATAAACGGTCGAGTACGAAAAGCGCGGATACAATTATGCTATTGTTGTTATCTCCGCAATACTTCCTCACATCCATACACTGATTACGTGCAATGGAATATTATTTTTTTTCTCCGCCAGATTTCAGCCTCTGTTTGCATTTTACGCATGAGGATGAAGAGGGGCGCGCGTTAAGCCGCCGTTGATCAATCGCTTCGCCGCAGTGTCGGCATACGCCATACGTGCTGTTCTCTATGCGTTTCAGTGCGCCCTCTGCGTCGGCGAGCGCATGGTCAAGCGTCTCTTCGAGCGAAAGATCATCGGAATATTGGGCAACCTCCGCCGCATTCTCGTCTTCTTTGTCTCCGTACGAGGGGAATTTCGCGTCAAGCCCGCGGGGCTTTTTCCCCTTGCCGCGTTTCGAGACGGCGTCAAGCTGTTTTTTCAGCTGGTCGCGCTCTTGCTCGAGCTTCTTTTTTTGTTCCTTGATAAATGAGAGCGGAAGAGTCATATTATGGGGTAAGGGCGCTTAAAAAAATAACATTTCACCTAAGCATAAGGTTTAACCTTGTTTTCCAAAACTATCATGCCAATGGCTGGACTTGTTATTTTTTTACGGCGCCTAAGGCATATTGATACTACCATGTATAGGATAAGTGCGCAATAAAAAAATGAGGCCCCGCTAGGGGCCGAATAAAAAAGAATATAGGGTCCAGCGTGGGCCTCAAGGGACTAATACCCACCCCGTTCTCACCCTGGTGGGTAAAAGCGGAGATGATGATGTAAGCCCCTTTAGGCTATTGCCGAATTTTTAAATAGCCCTATATTCTCTACCTCCCTCCTCGTACCTTCAATACCTTTTTTAAGGGTGATTGCGTACGAAATAATAACTTTTTATTTTTATTTTCAGTTATTTTTTATAACTGCGGATAATATCGGCGAATATTATCCTCGAGAAGTAGAAAACGGAGGTAATACCTTAAGTTTGGTTTTTAAAGCTAAGATGAGACCTCCGTTCTCCGCTTCTTAACTTGGGTTAATTTATTTTTACATCAGCAGTATAGCAAAGAAAAGAGCTAAAGTCAAGAAGGGAAGAAAATGTTAAATTTGTCCTTACTTCAGCGAAAAAATGAATATTTTGGATCCATCTGCCTGTGGAAAAATATCTTTCCTCAATAAGCCCTTTTAGAGGTCAGAACGGTTCATTCAGCTTAAGCTACTTGTTTGATAGCCTTCTTGCCGTTATACTGTCTTTTAGGGCGCCAGAAAAAATAACTTATAGGGTCGTTCTGGTATATAATGCTATTATTTCAGGCAAAGCAGTTAATCAAAACGTGAAGTTATTTTTACAGGGCGCCATAGATAAAGGTTAACATTCATCCCATGCCTCTTCGCAATATTCGACGTGCGCCCAACGCCCAAACTACTGCCGTTTTTCCCATTCCCCCACAAGGGGGATTTTTTTGGCCCTTTGGAAAAGCGCCTTTAGCGGGCGAACTTACCCTTATGGACGGCACACGATGGTCCGGGGTGTCCTGCGGGGCGCCGGTATCTGCAGAGGGAGAGGTAGTATTTACCACCGGTATGGTCGGATATGTCGAGTCGCTCACTGACCCCTCGTTTAGGGGGCAGATACTCGTGTTTACGTATCCGCTTATCGGCAACTACGGCGTACCTCTCAATACGCGCTGGGAGTCAAAAAAGATACAGGTCAGGGGAGTGGTGGTAAGCGAATGCGTTGAGCATTGGAGCCATTGGGAGGGCGTGCATTCGTTTTCACGGTGGCTCCATAAGCAAGGGGTGCCCTGTCTTGCAGGCATAGATACGCGCGCGCTTACCAAAAGGATCAGAGCGCACGGGGTAATGCTCGGGACGATTGCGCACAGTTATGCGCATGGCAAATTCAAAGATCCCAACGAAGAAAATCTCGTGGCACAGGTCACGGTACCGCGCGTGTCGCATGTCGGGAATGGCACTAAGCGCGTCATTCTCGTTGATTGCGGCGCGAAAGAAAGTATCGTGCGTTCTTTGATCGCGCGCGGAGTGCGGGTCACCCGCGTGCCCTATGACTATGATTATACCCGGCTACGCGCCCACGGCGTGGTGATTTCAAACGGGCCGGGAGATCCTATGCAGTGCCGCGCCACGATTGCTCTCCTGCAAACAGCGTTCCAACAAAAGCGTCCCCTCTTTGGCATCTGTCT
>MGER01000070.1:6340-11961 GCA_001791465.1 Candidatus Uhrbacteria bacterium RIFCSPLOWO2_02_FULL_49_11
CGCGGGAGCGCACACGTATAAGCTGCCCTATGGCCATCGAGGGCAGAATCAACCGTGCCGCATTGAAGGCACCCATCGTTGCGTGCTCACGTCGCAGAACCATGGATACGCGGTGCGCGAATCTTCTCTGCCGTCTTCATGGCGCGTATCGTTCCGCAATGCCAGCGATCAAACCGTTGAAGGCATCGCACACCGGAGGCTGCCGTTTATCTCGATACAGTTTCACCCCGAAGCGCATCCAGGACCGAATGATACGAATTATCTGTTTGACGAGTTTATAAAGTTACTATGAAGAGCAAAACTTCATCAAGAAGGAAGCCGCCGAAAAAAGTTTTTATAATTGGATCCGGAGGTCTCAAAATAGGCCAGGCCGGAGAGTTTGATTATTCGGGATCTCAGGCGATTAAAGCGCTTAAAGAAGAAGGCATCAAAACTGTTCTACTCAATCCAAATATTGCGACCGTGCAGACGGACGCGGATTTTGCGGATCGTGTTTATTTTCTTCCGCTTACCTATCATTTTGCCGTGCGCATTATCACGCGGGAGCGCCCCGATGCCATACTCTTGAATGTGGGAGGCCAGTCTGCCTTGAACCTCGGACTTGAGTTGGATCGCGAGGGCGTTCTGAAGAGGCACCGAGTCCGCGTCCTCGGCACTTCCCTGAAAACGATTCATGACACTGAAGACAGGGCTGCATTTTCTGCGCGGCTTCAAAAGATCGGGATCGCGGTGCCGCGCGGCACCACCGTGAAAACCGTGGAGGAAGGTCTTCTTTTCGCGAAACGTATTGCCTATCCGGTCATGGTACGGATGGGTTTTGCGCTGGGAGGTTTGGGATCCGGTTATGCGCGCAACCCCCGTGAATTAAGGGAATTATTAGGCACCGCGCTGTCGCAAGGGGAAGAGGCCCTTTTAGAAGAGTATTTAGGAGGCTGGAAAGAGATTGAATATGAGATCATGCGGGATTCTTTTGGCAATGCGGTTACCGTGTGCAATATGGAGAACATGGATCCCATGGGCATCCACACGGGCGAAAGCATCGTGGTCGCACCCTCGCAAACGCTTTCCAATGAAGAATACCATTTATTGCGCGCCATGGCGCTCAAGGTGGCGCATAACCTGGATATTGTGGGAGAATGCAATATCCAATTCGCTCTTGAACCAAAACCAAAATTTTTCTCTCAACGAGGGATGGTCGTTGAAAAACCTTCCTCAATCCGTTCTCTCTCTAAGCGAGGGTCGACCGCGCAGGAAAGCGTCTCGGAGGCTTCGCGGGCACGGATGCGCCGCAACGGCGCAGAGCGAAGCCGAGAGCCGAACGGCAGTTTCCTCGCAGGGGAAACAGACCGTGTCTTTCCTGCGGGGAGAGCGGAGCGGCCTCGTGTTCGCGTGATAGAGGTAAACGCGCGCCTTTCCCGTTCGTCTGCGCTCGCGTCAAAAGCCACGGGATATCCTCTGGCATTTGTGGCGACGAAAGTGGCGCTCGGGATTCCGCTCCATGCGATACCCAATGCGATCACGCGCGCGACCGGCAGTTTTTTTGAACCGGCTCTTGATTATATCGCGGTAAAAATTCCTCGATGGGATCTTACGAAATTCCGCGCCGCCGAGCTCACCATAGGTTCAGAGATGAAAAGCGTGGGCGAAGTGATGGCGCTGGGGCGCAGTTTTCCCGAGGCGCTCCAGAAGGCGGTGAGGATGCTATGTTTGGGAAAAGAGCTGTTCATAAACAACGGATATCATGATCTTGGGAAAGCGCTCCGCGATATCCGCATTCCTACGCCGTCGCGCCTTTTTGCCCTTGCCTTTGCACTGGAGCACAAGGTGAGTGTTTCCCGCATCACGCGCTTGAGCGGCATTGATCCGTGGTTTCTTTCGCATCTTAAAATAATTGCGGGAGCGTATGCGTCCTTACGTGCAAAAGGATGGGACGAAATGAAACGCAACACGCCTGCATTGAAAACACTCAAACAATTGGGGTTTTCAGATGCGTGCATCGCTGAGGCGTGCGCACGCACAGAGCACGCGGTTCGCAGGTTGAGGAAACAGTGCGGCGTGGTGCCTACGGTAAAACAAATTGATACGACTGCGGGAGAATTTCCCGCGAAGACCAATTACCTCTACTGCACGTACCACGGGAGCGCACATGATGTAGTGCGTGAGCGGCGTCCTGCCATCGTGCTCGGTTCCGGCCCTTATCGCATCGGCTCTTCAGTCGAATTTGACTGGTGTTGCGTGAATACTGTGAAGACCTTGCGAAAAAAGAAAATTCGCACCGTGGTGGTCAATTCAAACCCCGAGACGGTATCGACTGACTATGACATGTCTGATCGCCTCTACTTCGAGGAGCTTACCCTTGAGCGCATCCTGGATATCTGTGAATTTGAACGTCCGCGGGGATTGGTGGTCTCCATGGGTGGGCAGGTGCCGAATAACCTTGCGCTATCCCTTGCGCACGCCAAAGTGCCCCTGTGGGGCACCTCAGCTCTGAATATCGACCGCGCAGAGGATCGGCACAAATTCTCCGCGCTTCTTGACCAGCTTAAAGTAGACCAGCCTGCTTGGAAAGAGCTTACCACGGTGGATAATGCGTGCGCATTTGCCAATACTGCGGGATACCCAGTACTCGTGCGCCCGTCTTATGTGCTTTCAGGATCGGCTATGAATATCGCGGAGGACAAGGAAGAGCTTACGCGCTATCTGACTGCGGCATCGGCCGTGACGCCGGATCATCCCGTAGTTGTTTCAAAATTCATTGAGGGCGCCAAAGAGGTGGAAATCGACGGCGTCGCGCAAAAGGGGGAGCTGGTGCTGTACGCGGTTACCGAACACGTGGAGCACGCGGGGGTCCATTCGGGCGACGCGACCGTCGTGTATCCCCCGCAACGGCTGTTCCTCGAAACGACGCGGCGGGTGAAGCTGGTGTGCAGGAATATCGTGAAAGAGTTAGACATCACCGGCCCCTTCAATATTCAATTCCTCGTCAAAGACAACCGCATCCAGGTGATTGAGTGCAATCTTCGCGCAAGCCGTTCATTTCCCTTCGTGTCAAAAGTGTCTCGTTATAATTTTATTGATTTCGCCACCCGCGCCATGCTGGGCGAGGATATCCGCGGGGATTACCGCACCCTTGACCTTGATTATGTGGCCGTAAAAGCGCCGAAATATTCCTTCAGCCGCATTAAAGGCGCGGATCCGAAGCCTACGGTGGAAATGGCGTCCACCGGCGAGGTGGCTTGTTTCGGCGATTCCTACGAAGAAGCGTTTTTGAAGGCGATCGCGGCGGCGGGTAATTATTATCCTCAAAAAACAATACTCCTTTCTATTGGTCCTGACACTGCGAAGGGTATCCTTTTCCCCGATATCCAGGCGCTCACCCGCCAGGGATTTACTTTCGCTGCCACGGAGCATACTGCTAACTTTTTGGAGGACAATGGCGTTAAAACATTGCGATTGCGCAAGGTGAGCGAAGGAGGAAGCCCTAATGTCAGCGAATGGATAGGACGGAGAAAGGTTGATTGTGTCATTAATATCCCTGAACGCCGCCAGACGTCGTCTGCGCGGAGTGATGGCTTTTTTATCAGGAGATTGGCGGTGGACAGCCATATTCCTCTCCATACTGACCTCAAAATCGCGAAATTGTATTTGCGCTCACTCAGCACCACGAAAGAAGAAGACCTCTCCGTGAAGGCCTGGGACGAATACATCACCGCGGAGCGGTGGTGGAAAGGCTAAGAGGCATTATAAGAGATTGATTTAATGTTCAGCAGTAGGATAGTAGTATTTATAAAAGAGCTGCGCTTGGTCCACGATGCTTTGAATTACTGGCAGCACGTCATCGATGTTATTGCCACCTTTAGGGAAGATCAAAAAACAAGGAAGGGAGGTGGTAGCATCTGAAGTATGGAGTACGTAGAGATCCTGTAGTTCGTGCACGTGCCCTGTGCTGCCGCGCATATCCAGCATGTCTTGGTTGCCAATTTCGGTTTTAAGGAGCACATAGTTTTTGTGGGTATAGATATACTCCCTCACCGTGTTAGTGTTACCTACGTCGATAAAGCGGAACATGCCCCAATCTGCATGAATAAGAGAGGTGACAACCGTCGCGAGGAGGCTTTCGAATACCTCCTTCTTTTTATTTTTTTCAGGGTCTGATTTACGGAGGAGGTCTGTGGTGACATTTTTCAAAAGCGGCAAGCGGCGGTTTACGGTACCAAGGTAGGTATAGGCGTTATTGAGTTTGTCAGTAGATACCTCCAGTTTTTTTTCCATTCTTCGCAAATCCCATTCATGCAGGTAATAGAGAAGCAGCCCAATGCATACAAGTACCAGCGAGCCGAGCGATTGCGCGTATGCCTGCGGGAGAAAGAGTATGTCTCTGACGATAAAATGCGGAAGGACGACCAGTCCGAGAAAGAGCAGAAAATAGACTACTTTAACTATGGTAGACATGACAATTAATGCATATTACCCTAGTCTGGTATGTTTTGTGCAGGGAGAGGAGCAGGGAGCGGTGCTGGGCGGAGAGACGCTCCCTCCTTGTTACCATAAATTTCAGGATCAATGGTGCGCGTAAAACACACGCGGCCGATCCCATGCTCCCAGTTCCAATTTTGTTGAGCGGTACTGTAGATCGGCGTAGTTTTAATGCCGCGCCGGGTGCTCTCTTCATCTCCTGCGGTTTTGAAGCTCGCACAAAGCTCAAACACAAGTGGGCCTTTGATACCGTATTCATAAGGTTCACTTGTTTCAGGGTCCAGAGGCGTACGAAACCCGCTAATATCATTGTTAAGTTCTTCAAGCGCTTGCGGAAGGGAATCTTTTTGCTGCCAGAAATATATCACTTCATTCTGTATCATCTGCAGGTCATTTATCCGTTGCGCGTCGAACCGTATCAACCGCTGCCCTTGAGGAGAGCCAACTAAAAAGAATCCCCCAATGATTATTATTCCTATAACGCCGACCGTGGCACGCAGGATATTTTTCATTTTAACCGTGAGGACGCTGACCGGCCGTTTTAGATCCCAGAGATAATACCAGAAGAGCCCTGCCGCCACGAGCAACACCGCGAGCACTTTTAATCCAAAACGGGGAGTGAGCTCTCCTCCCAGGTAGCGGTGGACGAGCGTTACGAGATCGATAATGACCGTCACTGCGGAAACAAACAAGGTGAGGTAGACAAGCCATTTGCGGATTTTAATATCCCGCCGCGCAGGGTCCTTTGCCGCTTCTTTTTGGAAATACCATGCGGTCGCCACATATACGGGAAACACCACGATTACCGTAGCGATGGTGCGGCGCAACACTTGAAAGATGCTTTCATAATATTGCAAAGGGTCCGGAAAATAGTAGTTCACATATTGAAAGAGGAGCGCGATGAGACACACGGCGCTGGCATACAAGGTGCCTACACTGAGGAGTTGTAGGAATACATCGCGCGGCGTTGCTTTGGGAGAAGATGAAGTAATAGTGTCCATAGGATTTAATTATTATTTAATCAGGTCATTTTTATAGTTATTGCGTTTCTTGGGTTAAAAAGAAGCGTTTTACCTTACTCCTAGAGATGCTTTAGTAGTATATCTAATAATGCCATTCTTACATAGAGGCCGTTTCTCGCCTGC
>MGER01000070.1:11992-13056 GCA_001791465.1 Candidatus Uhrbacteria bacterium RIFCSPLOWO2_02_FULL_49_11
TCGGGAGAAATTTCATTCACCCGCGGCAGAGGATGGAGGATGCGGGCGCTCATCTTCATTTTATTCACAAGATCCATGGTGAGCACATAGCTATTTTTAAGGCGTTCGTATTCGGTTTTGTCGCTAAATCGTTCTTGTTGTACACGGGTCATATAAAGCACGTCTATATTCGCTATTATATCTTCTAAATTTCCAATTTCGCTGAATGATACGCGATGTTCTGAAAAGAATTTTTTTATATCATCCCCAAGTCTTAAGGGCGCAGGAGACACGAATGTCATGTGCACGTTCGTGTAATTGGTTAAGAATCGCGCGAGCGAACGCACCGTGCGGCCGTACTTGAGGTCTCCCACAAACGCGATAGAGATGCCGTCAATATGCCCCAGTTCTTTTTGTATAGTAAAGAGGTCGAGCAGCGACTGTGTAGGGTGCTCTCCCGGACCGTCGCCGGCGTTAATAAGAGGAACTTCGGAAACGCGCGCGCCGCGCTCCGCCGTACCCATTTCTGGATGTCGCAGCACGATAGCATCCGCATACCCACTTACTATTCGGATCGTATCCTCTATCGTCTCGCCCTTTGCCGCGGAGCTTGAGACGTAAGCGCTCTCTTGCGAAATTACTTGGCCGCCAAGCCTGAACATGGCGGTTTCGAACGAAAGCCGCGTCCGCGTTGACGGCTCGAAAAAAAGTGTTGCCAAGATCTTTCCTTTCAAATCATCGTTCCCGCCCTGCGCTGCCACGCGCTCCATCATCTCTGCGCGCTTGAGATAATCATCAAGCATTTCCCTATTAAATTGATTCGCTGACAATATATGTTGCATATGTATTCACTGTATCATACAATGCCCATTTTTATAAAAAGTTTTTGAGAAGGCATGGTGAGAGATAGATTCTTAAGTTCATTTTGGGGAAACCACTGGAGCGCCACGAGGTCGCTTGAAGGTTTCAGCGTGCCTCCTGACATCCGCGCCTTATATACCAGAAATATATAGTGCGTCTCCTCTCCCTCTTTGTTCGGTTCCCAATCTTCATCAAATCCAATACCGTCACTTACCGCGATTTCC
>MGER01000071.1:0-8457 GCA_001791465.1 Candidatus Uhrbacteria bacterium RIFCSPLOWO2_02_FULL_49_11
AATTCTGGATTTTTTTGGATAATGATTCTGGCCGACTCAAGCAGCGTATCTAATCCCTTGGTTGCATATAATCCTGCAATGGTGCCGATCCACACACCCTCACCTCCATCCTCTCCCTTATTAGGGAGAGGACAGTTGATGGTCTCCCCCTTAGCAGGGGGGAGATGCAAGAGGGGGGCTGGACAGTGGAGAAAGTTTAATAGCTCTTTTCTTGCCTCGTCTTTTGAAAGAAACGGAACATAAGGATCAATACCCACCGGTATCGTCACTGTATTGTGTAGTCTGGCAACATGTGCGCGTATTGCCGCACGGCGATCGTCCTCCGAAACGCAAATCGTGACATCGCGCAATTCGTGAGCGAACCATTCCGCGAGCCAGTAGATAAGCTTCCCCATCGTAGGGAGAGGCTCTTTGAGCACCAAACCATGCACGGTATAGATTATTTTCGGCACATGCGCGAGCCGCGCACTCATTGCGCCCACAACTCCTGCCATTGAAGAATTGAGGTGGACTATGTCCGGTTTCAATTCACGGCAAAGATTTGTAATCTCAAAGATTGCGCGGATATTATGAAGAGGGCGCACCGCGCGAGTAAGCGATTTAATATGCCGTGTGGTTACTCCTGCGGTCTGAAGCCGCACGCATAATTCTCCCTGCGGGTCTTCACCCGTTGCTACACTCACCTGCCATCCCAACTTGCGAAACACAGTGGCTAAATCATACACATACCTCTGCGCTCCTCCCCACACCGACTGGGTAACGACATAGAGAATTTTTTTTGTGTGGACTGGTATTTCCATATATATTATGTTAGAATAGATACGATTTGGAAGCAAATCCTTTATCAAAAAGTTATGCGTATATTCATCACCGGCGGCGCAGGGTTCATCGGTGCGCATTGCGCGCACGCGCTTCTTGAGCGTGGCAATGCCGTGACGGTGATGGATGATTTTTCTGAAACGATCTATTCTGTGGGCCTCAAAGAAGACCGTCTCCGTGCGTTGCTTTCGGAAGCCACAGTAATTCGTGGGAGCATTTATGATCATGAGTTATTAGCGCGTGCATTTGCAGAACATAAGCCTGATTGCATCATTCACTTGGCAGCGATTGCTGGCATCCGTTATGCACGCACAGATCCATTTGCTGTCATAAAAACGAATGTGGAAGGGACATTGTCAGTTTTTGAAGAGGCAAGGAAAGCAGGCATTCATAGGATAATTTACGCTTCTTCCTCATCAGTATACGGACGCAACGCGAAAGCGCCGTTTTGTGAAGACGATCCTGTCATGCAGCCTGTGTCTTTGTATGCCGCGACAAAATTGGAAAATGAATTGTTCGCAGAAGTGTACCGCACTAACTATGGGTTAGACATCTCCGGTATTCGTTTTTTCACCGCGTATGGCCCGTGGGGAAGGCCTGATATGGCTTATTACAAGTTCACCAAAGCCATACTTGAGGGTTCAGCGCTTGAGCTCTATGCGCAGGGCAAAGCGGCAAGGGATTTTACCTCGATCCATGATATCGTGAGAGGAGTTATTGCGATACTTGATCATCCTGATGTTGAGTGTAAGATGGTAAATCTCGGAAATGCGCATCCGGTTACGAACGGCGCGCTGGTTGTTATGTTAGAAAAAATAATCGGCAAGAAGGCGAACGTGCGCGGACTGCCCTTGCCGAGAGAAGACGTGCTGCAGACCTTTGCCGATATTGGGCGCGCAAAGAAACTTTTTGGCTGGAAACCGTCTATAGCGCTGGAAGAAGGACTGAGAGAATTCGTCGAGTGGTACCAGCGTTATGCTCAATTCCGTTGATATATTGCGTATGACCACTCATGAATTGCGGGAAAAATTCTTACATTTTTTTGCTACCAAAGGGCACGCAATAATACCCTCTGCCTCCCTTATTCCTGAACACGATCCTACGGTGCTTTTCACGACCGCGGGCATGCACCCGTTGGTTCCATACCTTCTAGGAGAATCGCATCCAAAGGGAAAAAGAATCGCGGACGTGCAAAAATGCATACGCACGACGGATATTGACGAGGTGGGGGACCAATGGCATCTCACGTTTTTTGAAATGCTCGGTAATTGGTCGCTCGGAGACTATTTTAAAAAAGAAGCGATAGAGTGGAGCTGGGAATTTCTTACTGATTCACGATGGCTTGGGATTGACCCGGAGCGGCTAGCCGTTAGTATTTTTGAAGGCGATAAGAACGCGCCACGCGATGATGAAGCGGAAGGCTATTGGCTTAATGCCGGCGTGCCCAAGAAACGCATTTTCACTTATCCCAAAGAAAAGAATTGGTGGGGGCCGGCCGGGGAAACGGGTCCGTGCGGTCCGGATACGGAAATGTTCTATGACACTAAGCGTCCCCATGATCCCAGCTGTGGCAAAGAATGCCATCCGAATTGCGATTGCGGGCGCTGGGCTGAAATTTGGAACGACGTGTTCATGCAGTTTAACAAACAGGCGGACGGCGCCTTTGTGCCGTTGAAGCAAAAAAACGTAGATACCGGCATGGGCCTCGAGCGGGTCGTCGCGGTGCTCGCAGGCAAGACGACCGTATTCGAAACAGACGCATTCCAGAGCACCATTGACGCGATCACCGGGCTTCTCCCCAGATCTCTGGCGCAGCCGTCCGCGAATCCGAGCATACGCATTATTGCAGATCATATACGCGCGGCGGTGTTTATTATGGGTGATGATCTTGGTGTGTTGCCGTCTAATGTGGACCAAGGGTATGTGGTGCGGCGTTTGATTCGCCGTGCCGTGCGACATGGCCACACTTTGGGGATAGGGCGTGAATTTACCAAAGTCGTTGCGAGCGCGGTGATTGGCCATTTTGCGTCCTCGTATCCAGAACTTGAAAGGAATGCGGACCGGGTGCTGAAAGAAATTGATACAGAAGAAATAAAATTTCGTGCCACACTTGAGCGGGGGAGTAAGGCATTGGAGAGGATTTTAGCGGGTAAGAACGCCGTGAACGGCAATGACGCGTTTGAACTCTATACCACGTATGGATTCCCCTTTGAACTCACGCAGGAAATCGCAGAGGAGAAAGGCATGTCGGTGGATGAAACGGGGTATAAGAGCGCGTTTGCGGCGCATCAGGAGCTGTCCCGCAGCGGTGCACAGAAGAAATTCAAAGGCGGCCTCGCAGACCATACGGAAAAAATCGTCCGCATGCATACGGCAACCCATCTTCTCCATCAGGCGTTGCGCATGGTGCTGGGCGCAGAGGTGTACCAGAAGGGGTCAAATATTACTGAAGAACGGTTAAGGTTTGACTTTTCATGTCCACGGCGGCTTACCTCCGAGGAGCTTGCCCGCGTGGAGAAGATCGTGAATGCAAAAATCACAGAGGATATGCCCGTGTCATGGGAGGAGATGGCCGTGGAGGAGGCTAAACAAAAAGGCGCCATAGGCATATTTACCGAGCGGTATGGAGAAAAGGTGAAAGTCTATAGGATTGGAGATCCTTCGATTGGCTCAGGACAGGTTTTTTCCCAAGAAATTTGCGGCGGCCCTCATGTGGATCACACTGCCTTGGTGGGCCATTTTTCTATAGCGAAGGAAGAAGCGGTAAGCGCGGGGGTGCGCCGCATTAAAGCTATCGTCACATGAAGCGCGGCATGCCTCCTGTTTCAATCGGCGATGATGCAGCGGAAATATCTCCGCAGAAGGAATTTATGCGCGTGCCTGACGCGGTAACGCTTATTTTCGACGAGCATGGTACCCCTTGGGAGCTCGTGAAAGCGGTGACACGAGCGCGCAGTATCCGCGTGGAAGTAACCGTACCCATAAGCCATCCTTGTTTTCAATCGGCGGTGGCGATGGAATATCTCTCAACGGCGTTGCTGCGGATCAAAAAAGAAATATACTTCATCACGCATGATCCTGAATTACAGGAGCGACTGTTGCAGTACGGTTTAAGCGCCAGAGCCCCTCGCGTCCTTCAAGAACTGACGGAACCTCCTGGCCGCGATCATCTTATACGTTCATTTTTTAAACAGCCTATGCGGTCGTTCCAACGCAAAAGAAAGAAATACGTGCGAGGGTGGTGGTTTATTTTATTTATTGCGCTGGCCGTCATATTATTTTTATTTACGGCTATCGCTCCCCGCGCGCATGTCACGCTCATTCCGGATGTGAAAGTCATAGAGCGCAAAGCAGGAGTGTTCATTGATGCCGAATGGCGTAATCAGCAGAGGGACGCCGCCCATCTGCGCGGGAAGGTGTTAAAGGAGGAAGGAATATATGCGACGACCACTCCTATTACCGACCTATCAGAAAGCGGAGAGAAGGCAAGGGGCGAGGTGCGCATAGAAAATCAGACAGGACAAGAGGTTATCCTTGCGCCCAAGACTGAATTATTAGGCGACGACGGCGTGGCCTATGTCAGCGAGAGCGCACTCACCATCCCCGCCGCGTATGTGGCGGAGGATACCACCATAAAATTTGGCACGCTTATCGCAATGCTCATGGCCAAGGAGCCGGGAGTTAAGGGGAATCGCTCTAGCGGCAGGCTTATGATTCCGTCGCTTTCCCCAAGCAAGCAGCAGCGTATTTGGGCGGTCATCACGTCTCCCTTTACCGGAGGGTCTGATCGCATGGGTAAAGTAGTGCGCCAGGAGCATGTGGTCGCGGTTGAGCCGCGATTGTGGGAAGGATTACAGCAGGGATTGTTCGAAACGCTTGAATCGCATTTAGGCGATGAGTGGATAACCGCGTTTCCGCTTGTCATGGCAACCGTGACGAACGTCACCGTGGATCCGCCGTTTGGAACAGAGGCAGATGCTGTTTCCCTGATTATGACGGGGAGCATGCAGGCGCTCATCTTTTCTTCCGCAGACGCGTTTCGCGCTTTCGCTGCTGATGCGCACATATGCGGCGCAATTCGAAATGGAAAATCAGAAACCTGCGCGATACGCGTGGATAAGGTGCGCACACTTGATACGGAGAAAGGGAAAGGCGACGCAGACCTCGTATTTTCTAAAGTCCAGACACCTCCTTTTGATGCTGCGGCGCTTTCTGAAAAAATTACGGGGAAAAGCGTGCAGCAAGCGCGCCTCACCCTACTCTCTCTCTCGGGAGTAAAAGATGTAAGGATTTCATTGCGTTGGAGCTTGAGAAACTATTTACCGCGGGATGTGAGACGTATCACCATCGAAGTATCGCAAAATATGCCCTGAATTGTTGACACAACCGTGAGAGTATTCTATGATATTGTCATCGTGTTCATTTGAGTTATTTTTCAAAATTTTCTGATAATTCACCTAATTGCGATCCAACCTTCTGGGGAATAAGGTTAAGAAGGTTGAGGTTTAATTTATGCAACAAAACCAAATAGAGAGCAGTGGGGCGGCACCATCTGCCGCACCCGTAAGCAACGAAGGGAATTTGGGGATCCAAACGAACCGGAAAGGTTTTATTGACGCCATTGGCGAAGTCGTTGAATTATTGCCGGCGGCCACCTTTAAAGTGAAATTGGAGAACGGCCATGAAATTTTATGCCATCTCTCCGGCAAAATGCGCTTGAATCGCATTCTTATCTTGCCGGGTGACAGGATAAAAGTAGAAATGAGCCCGTATGATTTGAGTAAAGGAAGAATTACCTATAGGTTTTGAGCCCTTCCGTTATGCCCCGCAATACAACATCCAAGAGGAGGCATAGCCGTTAGGATGGAAAATGGATGTTTATGAGGGAGTCTAAGCGATTACCTTGAAAGGCATTTTCAGGCCTCCCTCACCTGTCGCCAAGCGTTTCATGCACACATTTCTATGCAACAATATTCCAAGGTCGCAACCGTTCTAGTGAATTTCACAAATGTCGCCACGTTTGGCGTTGGATGTTTGATATACGGGGTATGAAGGTGCGCGCTTCAGTAAAGCCAATTTGTACGAAGTGCAAGATGGTGCGGCGCCGCGGCCGGCTTTATGTCATCTGTGCGAATCCAAAACATAAGCAACGGCAAGGATAATCATTGATAAATCCCAATGTCCAAATCCCAATGTCCAAAAAAGCAGAATATTCGTATACTCATCACCATGGTTAATATTTGGGATTTTGGATTTTGAATTTGTTTGGAATTTGAGATTTGGAATTTAGTATTTCTATTTGAGTATGGCTCGTATCGCAGGAGTGACGCTTCCTCCCCATAAGAGAGTTGATATCGGCTTAAGCTATATCTATGGCATTGGGCGCCCTTTGAGCGTGCGCATTCTTGCGCATGCGAATGTAAATCCCGCGACGCGCGTAAAAGACCTGAATGACGATGAGGTGTCCCGTCTGCGTGAATATATTGAGAAACAATACAAGGTGGAGGGGGATTTGCGGAGAGAGGTGATGCTCAACATTAAGCGTTTGAAAGAAATCGGGTCCTATCGCGGCATCCGCCACGCGCGGGGCTTGCCGGTGCGCGGCCAGAGGACAAAGACCAATTCAAGGACGGTGCGGCACAATGAGCGCCGCACTATGGGATCCGGCCGCAAATCAGCCGCACAAAAGACTTAAGATTATTTTATGGATAAAATGAACACTCCCCAACCTATCCCGCCGCCAGAGCCTCAAAAAGGCGAGGTGTCTTCAATGAATACACCCCCCTCACGCGTTCATAAGGCGAACAAACCATTGCAAAGCCGAGGGCATGTGCACATTCTCGCCACTTTTAATAATACCTTGGTGACCGTGACTGACCTTGGCGGCAATGTGCTCACCTGGGCTTCCGCCGGAAAGTGCGGTTTCAAGGGTCCCAAGAAAGCGACACCCTACGCCGCGGGCGTCATCATTCGGGCGGTAGCGGACAAGGCGAAGGAAATGGGGATCCGTGAAATAGAAGTATTTGTGCGTGGGGTGGGTGCGGGACGCGAGTCGGCGGTGCGCGCGCTTGCGGCAAATGGTTTTTTAATTACTGCCATTCGCGATGTGACACCCATTCCGCATAACGGGGTTCGCGCGCCGAAGCCGAGAAGGATTTAATATTGAGATATTAACTAGAAGCATTGAATATGGGACGAAGATTAGGGCCAAAAGGTAAGATAAGCCGCAGAATTGGAGAAAAGCTCCAGCTTAAGGGCGAGCGTGATTTGGGCGCGAAACATGCGTTTAGCAGAAGGAATTATCCTCCCGGCATTCATGGGCCGAAAGGATATGGGCGGCTTACTGAATACGGCATTCAGTTGCGGGAGAAGCAAAAGCTCAAAGCGCTTTTTGGAATGATGGAGCGCCAGTTTGTACGCGCCATGGAGAAAGCTTTGACGTTCAAAGGGGAAACAGGTTCGAAACTGCTTGAATTGCTTGAGCGCAGGCTGGACAATGTGGTCTTCCGGCTGCATCTTGCGTCATCGCGCGCGCAGGCACGCCAGCTCGTGAGCCATGGGTATGTGCTCGTAAATAATAAAAAAGTGTCAATCCCTTCTTACGAAATAGAGGTAGGCGATAGCATCAGCTTTAATCCGCATTTTTCATCGCTCCAGATTGTGAAAGACCGTCTTGCCGCACGAAAATCGATGAACTTAGACGCACCATCGTGGTTTGAGTTTGATTACGATGCGCTTAAAGGGAGAATGGTACGTATTCCGGAGTCAAAAGAGTGCGAACCTAATATTGACACAAGGCTTATTGTAGAATTTTATTCACGTTAATAACAATACTATTGCCATAATAATATTACCTCCACCCTCATATGGTAGAACCACTTATCCACCCAAAAAATATTACTCTCGTTGAGGAAACAGAAAATCGTGCCCAATTTGTCATCGAGCCCCTTTATCCGGGATACGGCACGACACTCGGGAATTCCTTAAGGCGTGTTCTCCTTTCTTCATTGCCGGGATGTGCGATCAGCGCGATGGCGATCCCCGGGGTCCATCATGAATTTTCCACCTTGAAGGATATCAAGGAGGATATGGTAGATATTCTATTGAATTTGAAACAAGTGCGGTTCCGCATGGAGGGCGAGCATGAGGAGCCGGTACCAATTTCTTTGGAATTTAATGGCACTGGGGAAATCTTGGCGAAAGAATTTAAGACTTTTGCCGGAATAGAGGTAGTGACTCCGTTGGTGCATATCGCCACTGCGACCAGCCCAAATACCGAATTTAATTTAGTGGTGTATCTCACGCGCGGAAGGGGGTTTTTGCCGGTGGAATCGCGTGAAAAAGAAAAGCTTGATATTGGCACTATTGCCATTGATGCGATTTATTCGCCGGTACGTCACGTCGCATTGAATTTAGAGCACGTGCGGGTGGGTCAGATGACGAATTTTGACAAGATTGTGCTTACGGTGGAAACGGACGGCAGTATTTCCCCGAAAGACGCTCTTATTCAGTCTCTTGATATATTCCGCGATCAAATATCATCCCTCGCGTTTGAGGAAGCGCAGGAAAACATGAGCGTACCCGTCGAGGAATCAACGCAAGAGTCGAGCGCAGCGTCGTCGGAGGAGCAGTCCGCGG
>MGER01000071.1:8498-12037 GCA_001791465.1 Candidatus Uhrbacteria bacterium RIFCSPLOWO2_02_FULL_49_11
AAGAAAAAGACAAAGCGGAGCAAGAAGAGCGCTTCGTAGACCCCCTTATATTTATGCGGCATAGGAAGAACAAAATTACTCTTGATAGAGGCGCTGCCCATCGTGGCGCTCTGCTGCGCAATTTGGCGACAAGTTTGGTGTTGTATGATCAGATCCAGACGACAGAGGCAAAGGCGAAAGCGCTCCGCCCCTTTATGGAAAGACTTGTCACCTTATCAAAAAATCCTACATTAGCAAACCGAAGGAAGCTCATCAAAGCGCTCTACACAAAAGGCGCGGTGCGCAAGGCATGTGACGTATTAGGTCCTCGTTATAAGGATCGCAAAGGAGGATTTTTACGGATTACCCATCTCGGGACACGCCGCGGCGATGCGGCGCGTTTGGCGCATATTTCGTTTGTAGTATGATGACCATTGAAACACAACCCGCAGCTATCACATTTGATGCGTCAGGGAAGAGTTTGGGAAGGCTTGCTTCTATGACAGCCCAGTATCTTCAAGGCAAGCATCTTGTGACGTATAGTCCGAACAAAGATGAGGGCGTGTCAGTCACGGTTAAAAATCTTTCCCTCGTGCGCATTGCCGCGTCGAAATTTACCGGGAAGCGTTATTATACCCACACCAATTATCCCGGCAATATGCGTATTGCGACGTTGAAGGAAAAATGGGCAAAGGACCCGCAAAAATTATTCGTGAAGATGGTGGGAGGCATGTTGCCGAAAAATAAATTAAGAAAGATGAGGCTCAAAAGGCTCTTGTTCGCTTAACTTTTATATTATGTCGCCCAGCAGCGCACCATCATCCAAAAAGACAGCACGAAAGCCCACCGCGAGACGCGCCCTCGCGCCAAAACATATGCGTGCGGAAAAAGCTGTACAAGCTATACCTGTCATAAAACACGTCGCACCCAAAGCGCATCATGATTTGAAAAGCGCAACGCTAAAGGCGGTGCAAACCGATAAGCGATTTTACTATGCGGTCGGGCGGAGGAAAGAATCAATCGTGGGGGTGAGGCTTTATTTCACGCAACCCGCGGCATTTAAGGTCAACGGGAAGGACCTTGAACAGTATTTCTCGTACCCTTTGTATACCGCGCTCGCCCGCGCTCCTTTTGAACTCACAGGGTTGGAAGGGAAGGTATCGGTTGTCGCGCACGCGAACGGCGGCGGGAAGCATGGGCAAGCGGTTGCGCTGCGTCTGGCGGTAAGCCGGGCGCTTGTGGCGTATAATGAGCAATTGCGTCCCACCCTGCGTGCGCATGGGTATCTGACGCGCGATCCAAGAGCAAAAGAAAGGAAGAAATACGGCTTGAAACGCGCCCGTCGCGCGCCGCAATGGCAGAAACGCTGACCCTAGACGCAGATAATGAAGGGTAATATTTAATTTCCCGCCTTTCTTGGCGGGATTTTCATTTTGATTGTTTAGCGATACACTATAGATGATGCTTGTGCCGCAATTACCCCAAGGGAAAATATTATTGGTAACTTCTGATTACCCTCCTGCGACGGGAGGAGTGGCATGGTATTACTACAACTTAGTGCGCAGATTGAACGCAGTGGAGACCCCTTCCGTCTCCCCCTTAGCAAGGGGGAGATTAAGAGGGGGTAACGAGAGAGTTGTAGTATTATTGTTGGGTCGAGGGACGCTCACGCCATGGTGGCCGTTGTTGATATTTCCTTTATTGCTCAAAACTATTAAATTTAAAAGTGATATCTGGTGGGTTGGGCAGGTGCTGCCTGTGGGCATTGCAGTTTGGCTGTTATCGCACCTTTGGCGTAAAAAATATATAGTCTCCACACATGGCATGGATTTGCTGTTACCATTGCGCTCACGAAGGAAACGATGGTTTGTGAAACATATTCTCAACCGCGCCGCATTAATAACGGCCAATAGCGAATGGACGAAAGCGCAGCTATTGAAGTATTACGTATCAGGTATTACGTATCAGGCGTTGTCGAAGAGAATTGCAGTGATTTATCCGGATCCAAAGCCGAAACGTGATGTGGCGTGGGAAGAGGTTTCGGCGTTGCGGACAAAGCTGGAAATCCCTCAAGACGCGAAAGTCTTACTGACGGTGAGCAGGCTTGTGGCGCGAAAAGGAATTGATTGCGCATTGCGCGCATTGCCAGAGGTCTGGCAACGACAGCCCCATGTGCATTATGTGATCGTGGGAGAAGGCGATCAGTTGCCAGTTTATCAGTCAATGGTTTATCAGTTGGCGTCATCCGTAGGGGCGAACGGCCGTTCTCCCGTACACTTTGTCGGTAAGGCGAGTGACGAGGAGTTGGCGGTTTATTATTCCTTGGCGGATGAATTTATTTTATTACCGCGAGAATCTCGCGGCGATGTGGAAGGTTTCGGCATTGTATATTTGGAGGCTGATCAGTATCAAGTGCCAATTATCGCAACTATTTCTGGAGGCACGGGGGAGGCATTGCAAAAATGCAGGCAGGCGACTATTGTCCATGATCCTTTCAATGCTCACGAAGTAGCAAATGCAATTATCTCAAATTTTAAAACCGTTGATCGTTAGTGTGATATGGATGCAATTTCAATTATAATACCAACTTATAATATGCAGCGTGCGCTTATACGCTGCCTGGCGCAGGTTGCTGAGCAGAGTCTTAAACCCTCAGAGGTAGTTATTGTTGATGATGGCTCAACCGATGGCACTACTTCAAAGATAGAAGAATATAAGCATTCGTTTCCCATAGAAATTAGTTTATTATCACAAGATCATCGCGGTGCATCTACAGCTCGTAATTATGGATTTAAAAGATCCCACGGCAATATGATAATGTTTCTTGATGCGGATGTAGTATTGAAGAAGCATGCATTGGAAAGATTGTATAATGCGTTAACGCAAAATTCAATACTTAACACTGAAAATTTAGGAGTAGGTTATGCCTACAGTTCATTCAGATGGGGATGGAAAAAGTTTTCTTCATATTCTTTTGATGCCGCACGCTTGCGGCAGATGCCTTATATTCATACTACTTCTTTGATAAAACGCGAAGCGCTCCCAGAGAATCCATTTGACGAGCATCTGAAACGGCTGCAGGATTGGGATCTTTACCTCACGCTTCTTGAACGGGGTACCACAGGCGCCTATGTGCCGGAAATTCTATTTACCGTGGAAACAAAAGGCACCATGAGCCGCTGGCTGCCGTCCATAATGTACCAAATCCCCTTTACCCGTTTTGGTGTGCAAGTTCCAAAACTCGAGAAATTTATCGACGCAGAACAAATAGTAAGGGCAAAGCACAGGCTTCATGATTAATGTTTATGTTGAGTAAGAATCTTGTAATGATTTTGAAAAAGCGATGGTTTATGCAGGGATTTAATGCCGTGCCATTATTTTTAAACACGACGGCATGGAGTGGAATTGCTTTGCAACAGAGATTGGGTTTCGGTTATAGTCAGTTTATCCATTTCTATAAGCACGGTTATGGTGAAATGGGATATTTGTATAAAGATTTTATCCGTTTATCCCATCTCCTGAATGAGCGTTTACGCAGGCAGCCCGGTTATCTACAAATG
>MGER01000072.1 GCA_001791465.1 Candidatus Uhrbacteria bacterium RIFCSPLOWO2_02_FULL_49_11
GGGTGCAAATATCTACAGGGCTTAACTTCTGTCGCTCTGTAATCTCTTGGGAAAGGAGAACTTTTTCAAGAATTGAATTCATACCCCGCATATCAACATCCAACGACAAACGTGGCTGGCGTTGTTTGAATACATAGAATAAATGCGACCTCGGAGTTAGTGATACATAGGTCATCCGCCCCCCTCTTGGAGTTGTATTGCGGGGCATGATTGTCCTGTCTTTGTCTTGATTCTAAGTTCAAAAGTAGCATATTATTAACTTTTTGTCAACCCCTGTGTGTGTCGTTATAACTCTAAGAATGAACCCCATTACATTTGCGCGCCATTTCGCGCCAAATGGCGCGCAAGGCCTATAACCTCTCTTTTAGTTCATTCACCAACGCAGCGGCAAGCGCTTGGGGCGTAAAGCGCTCATGATACAGCCGGTATCCCCTTTCGCCGATTTCCCCGCGCTCCTTCGGGTGCTCGTGAAGCCATATAATTTTTTCCGCCAGATCTTCAGGGTCATCCGGATTACAAGCGATACACGTGTCGCCCTCCTTCAAGATTTCCATGACGGCCGGATTTTTCGCGGTGAGATACGGCAGCCCAAGGCTAAGCGATTCATACGCTTTATGCGGGACGGTGCGCCGCAGACGTTCATGGGAAGACATTTGCCCTAGACTTATATGGCAGCGTTGCATAGAGGTAATGAGCTCGTCTTCAGCTAAATATCCTGTTTTTAATTCCAGATTCTGCGGTTGAAGTTCGTTTATCAATCTTTGAATTTTTCCCAATTCAATGCCGTTTGCAAGCATTAATATCTTAATCCCTTTCCCTTCCAATATTTTCGCAGCTTTCACCACTATATCCCCTCCCGCTTCAGGCAACAACCGTCCTCTGAAAAGCACGGTAAAATTCTCAAACTTTTTTATACTCGGATCAAAATAAAACCTTGTATCATCTGCGCCTGTCCATGCGACCATAAGCTTGCCGCAAGAAAGATGAAATTTCTTTTCAAAATACGTTTCCTGATGCGCGCTTTCCACCATAACCAAATCCGCGCACCAACATGCAAGCATATCCAGCAACCAATAATAGAGGGCTTTGATAGAAAAAGTACCCGCAAGATTCCGTGAAATGACCTTCCGCTCATATTCCGAACAGAGCGCATTATAAATTATCTTTTTCCGCGACCACAGTCGAAACCAGATCACCGCATGAGGACTTGCATAACCAGCACAGAGGACATCGACGGTTCGTCTATGTTTTATATACGCCGACAACATCTGTCCATAACGCATAAACGACTTTTGAGAAAAAAAATAATCAATCACCTCTATGCCATTTTCCCGCAAACCACGCAAATATATGCCGTCAATTGAAGTATGAGGCTGCGCAAACCCAAAATAAAGGATTTTCATAAGACTGGCTGATACCCTATAGATTGCAATGGCTGGATACCCACTTCTGAATATACTGTCTCTTCCCTTGCTGGCAATTGAATTCCATGAGGATAATAGAGCCCATCTAATTTGGGGTCCTCACTGCGCACGTCTTGTCCCTGCCATCCCCCTTTCACAATTGAATGACTTATTTCAACCAATGACGCTTGATCAACTTCAACCTCTTGCTTGTTTCCCCAAATAATAGAATTAAAAATACGCGGTATACCTCCACCAAAAATATCCTTTTTTCCATACACGCCAATGCCTATGCCATTATCTACCGCCGTGATATTTATTATCGATGGTGATGATAAATCTTTCACCCCGATTCCGTAACCTTTGCATCCCAGCAGAAGATTATTGGCAATGATTGCCTGAGAATTTTCCCCTACACTGATGCATTTATCTCCTGATCGCTCGATACGATTGTTGATAATCAAAGGCTTTGCGGATGAAATGTCAATGCCATCATTGCCATTCTCCATAAATACATTGCCGTCAACAAGAGCATTAGTGACATCTAAATCAACCGCATCGCCGGTATTGCGTTCAAAACGATTGTGGCTAATTGTAGCATTCGCATATTTCACATTTATCCCGTCGTCGGCTTGTGCGAAACGAAATTCACTATTTTCAATGCGCGCCGGTGAATAGAAAAACGACAACATGCCTCTGGTGTACATCCCATTAAGATAATCCTCGTTCCCATATTCCATCAATACATGCCGCACCACACTCTCCTCCTCTGCGCCTGACACCAAAAAGACTCCCCAAGGGTGAATCCCGCTCCGGCGAAAAATGATAGGTTGTTGGGCAGTGCCTTCAAGAAAAACAGGGCTATAGGAGAGTATGCTCGCACCTTCGCCCATCTCCATTACCGTTCCGGACTCGATCACCACACGAGCGCCATGGGGAATAATGATATCGCTCGCTATCTTAACTGTCCCAGAGAGGCGCAAGGTATCTGCTTCACGGACAAACTGGGGATGTGCGCGCACGAAATTATCAAGTGATGAATCAATCGATTTATAATTGAACTGGAATATCGCATTGTGCCATTTTATTGAAATATTATCCGCCGTTTCTCTTGTCACTGCATTTTGAAATTCAAGTGATAGGGTATCCTGCGTAAATGGCGGAGCGCCTCCACCTTCTCCATTAATAAAAAAGGTAGTCGTGTGCGCCGCAGGGACAAGGTATCCTTCCTTCTCCGTTCTCCCTGTATGAATCACCGCATCAGGTACTACATTCCAGCGGCCTTGGCTGCAGGTAAAATCAGCAACCTTAACGTCATCTTTCCCCATAGCGCCATCACCGGTGAGGTCTTCATACAAACTCCATTCTCCTTGGCATTTTCCATCAGTAAATGAAACTTGATGCAAAAGCAGGGAGCTAAAACCATCTGTAGTTACATGGAGCGCAGCTATGGGGTTGTTTTCTTGCAGGCGTACCGTAACCAAACCATGGGCATAACGGAGATTTTCACGCAACGCAACAAAGGAATTTTTAATAAATTCCCTCACTTCGCCTACGAGATTGCGATAGGCATAATTACTTTGCACTTTTTTGGCGTCTTTGTAAAAATCCTTTTTTGTAGATTCGTCTAATGCATCATAGCGCGAGAGATCGTCTGACAAATTTTTCTCGTCACCCACATACTGCCATAGCTTCGCGTTGCGTGCATCTAAAAATTCCGGCTGTTCCAATGCGCGAGTAATGAAAGGATTGTAAACATGTTCATATCGCGGCGGAGGAATTGACCCTCTTGACACATCCCATGGGATCATGCGGAATTTACCTTGTGTCGTATCAAACCATATGCGCATATTCGCTCCTGTAATATGACTGCTGCTTACCAGATTTTGCACGATTATCCAGGAATAAAAATCATCCATATTTAAAATGTTGGGAAGTTGCGCGCGGAATTGCGCGTCATCTGTGTTGAATACGGTTTTTAGCATTTCCTCAAGATCGGCATAATTGTCCACACCCTGCGAGTTTACATCCTCGGAATACTTGCGCCATGCATGGATACTTGAAATATCAATGGTCTCCCCAGACGGCATAATGTCGATCGCCCCATACACATTCACATCCCCGGGTAAAAATTGTTTTTCAAGCATTTCTTTGCCAAATCCTTCTACTTGCCAATAGACGCCGTTTCTCTTGCCGTTGATAAAGAGATTTACGAATTTTGAAGCGGGAACCGCAAGCCCGAAGGAGCGCGCACGCTCATTGCTCAGCTCTTCCAAGAGATAATAACGATCAAAGGGAATTATGAGGTGCATTTCATTAATCCCTTGGTACCAATTATCCTTTTTAAAATCGATAAAAAACGATTTCTGCGGATCCCGCCAATGATTATCAAGGTCGCCGCGATACCTCACGTTTGCCTGATACTTTTCACCGTGTGCGGTAAAAATCGCGGATACTGGCTGTTTAAACTCGTCAGTGAGCAATGCATTTTGGTAAAGAGGAGGAAGATTGTGATTCAAAAATGCAAGATTATCAGGCTTAATGGTTAGATCATACCGCGGTAATTTCGAGGAGCCGATTGTCTGCGGAAGGTACCACAAATTGCTCAGCTTATTGGCTACCTGAATGATGCTGTGATATTTCTGATACAGGACAACACGGCTTTGCCCCTGTATAGAGAATATATATACTCCCGCTACAATGATGAGCAGCAGTATCAAAAAACGCCTAATAAGGATGACGTGGTAACGTGAAAATAAACGTTTCATGAGGGCGAATGAAATTTGTAAACGCGAATACCATTCACTTCAGTAACAAATTCAAAAAAAGGATATTGATCAAGCTGCCACGAAGCATTTGTCTGCGTATCCCAGATCGCATAATCAAGGCGATACCTCTTCAAAAACGCTTCAAAATCAACGTCCGCGCGCCACGCCAGGTACTCCTCCTTCACCCGCCGCAGTTCTGCAACGTCAAAGCATCCCCCCTCACACTCCCCCTTCCGCAGACGATAACGACCAAAGAGGTACTCATACACGTCTTTCCGATCGCCGGTTACAAATTGATCAATGTTTTCCTCATCTGCGCCGTCCAAATACAGCCGCGCGAACATGCGATCGCGGAAACGCTCGTGGGGAACCAGATAAAATTCTCCCCAGCGCGAGAAATACGCGTTTGCGTGCGTATATGCTGGCAGCAATTCATTAAATATTCCGTTTGCCATCACAACCGTATCTTTCTGCGTATGCGTCTCAAGCCACTGGAGAGGCGCGGCAAAGCGCTGCTCTCCTTCCGCAGATGCGCGTAGTCGGGCGAATGCCGTCGTTTGTTTGGCAATTCCAATCGTGAAACTTCCCATGATAATAATAGCCGCAACCGCAGAGCGTAGCCATCGCAGGTGGCGCAACAACGCCAGCATTCCCCAGATCAACAGAAAAATGGTAAGCGGCGTCGTATAGTACCAGTGCCAATGGCCAGGGTAAAAGCGCAAACCAGTGATGACCTGCTGATTAGTCAGTAAGGCAATCACCGCAATAAATGAAAGCAGGAGGCAAAATGTCTCATCTTTTTTTCTGCGCCAGTATAATACCAACAAAAACAACAGATCAAAAAACAATAAATCGCTCCAGATCGGCTCACGGCTTGCGTAAAACCCGTAACGTCTCTGAAGCGCTTCATAGACAGGGTGTGTAAACGCACGATAAAAATTGATCCAGTACGGAATGGTAAAGAACAGCGACACTCCTGCATATATCCCCGCGCGAACCGGCGACATTCCCTGCTGGCGGAAACGAGGGAACAGCGAGGCCAAAAATGTCAGCCCCACAATGCCTATCCCTAACATCCACGCATACGGATAGACATACACCATGAGACCAAGGAGCGCCGCGCCTGCGACAAAACGCAGGTGCCCAAGGGGGTTGCGTGCCCATGTGTACCACAGCCAGAGCCAGAGAAAAAACACGAACGATGAAAATTGCGGGTTCACCGGCCGGGCATAGTCCACCATGGCAGTAAATGCTCCCGCCTGCAGACGCAGCAACCGAAGAACCATTGTAGGTGATACGAGCGTCTGTCCTGCCATTACAATCGCAGGGGGTATAAGCAGGGCAAGGAGCGTTTGGCCCGTCATTGCGCACACCAGCGCATACAGCACGAGAGAGAGCAAAAACGGAAAGAGGAATTTAGCCGCCACCACGACATCAATGATATTCAATCCCAGCAGACGCGCAGCCCCGCCCATGACAATTTCCGGTATGGATGGCTGGACGAAAGGGGCTTGCTTATACTCGTAGAGATCAGGGCTTGCAACGCGCCAATGCCCGTCATACGCCTCACGGATGCGAATCAAGTAGTATTCTTCTGTGTCAGTGCCGCGTACCGCAACGCCCTGATACCTCTCACCAGTTTCTACGCGCTGAATAATCTGCGGCAGCGCCGTTACCAGACCTACGCATACGGCAATAATAAGCGCCGCACCATTGCGGTACATGAAACGGCCAAGTAAGGGAAGCGATGAAGTCATGCGGCGCGGGAAACAAAGAGCAGCCCCGCAAGTATCAACCCCACTCCTATTATCTGCGGTACGGTTATCCGCTCGTCAAGAAAATACCACGACGCAAAAAGTACCAATATGTACATAAGCGCGGTAAAAGGATACGCGAACGAAAGCTTGAAACGAGAAAGCACTATGAGCCACAAAAGAAATGCAACGCCGTAACATACCAATGCCGCCCACACTTGCCAACGCGCCAGCACGCCAAGAAAAAATGCGGGAAGGTTGGGAAGGGAGAAACTCGCCTCGCCTTGCAGAGATACGCTCTTCTTCAAAAGGAGCTGACCTGTGACGGCAAAAAGTACATCAACGATCAAAAGAAGGAGGGCATAGAGCATAGGATGATAATTATACGGTAAATGCATTACACGCTTCAATAACACGAATGACGTCGTCTTGCGTCATGGCAGGATGCAATGGCACGCTGACGATGGTACGGTGTATTTCTTCAGAGATCGGGTAGCGTTGTCCGCTCCATTCCGCAAACGCCTCCTGTTGGTGCGGCGGCACGGGATAGTGGATGAGCGTCTCGATGCCATAGTATAATAAATGCGCGACGAATCGGTCACGATGCACGGTGCGAACCACAAACAAATGCCACACATGAGAAGCATCGTCACCCATATGCGGTAGGGTCAACTGTTCATTCTTAATAGAAGTCAGATATTGTTTCGCAATCTTCCTACGCGCTTCATTCTCTTGGTCCAGGTATTTTAATTTAACTGACAGAACTGCAGCGTGCAATTCGTCAAGTCGGCTATTGATACCCTTATAGAGGTTATAATATTTTTTGTGACTCCCATAGTTACGCAAGGATCGAATAACCTCGGCCAAAGCCGCATCATTCGTTGTCACCCCCCCCGCATCCCCCAAAGCACCGAGATTCTTGGACGGATAAAAGCTAAATCCCGCCGCATTGCCAAGGTTCCCCGCTTTTCTCCCCTGCCACGACGCACCGTGCGCCTGCGCGCAATCTTCTATAATCTTGAGACCGTACCTGTCGGCCACCTGCTGCATACGCGCTGAATATGCGACTTGGCCGTACAGATGCACAATAAGGATTGCCTTCGTCTTTTCGGTTATATGTGTTTCCAATAGTTGATCGTCAATATTGTAGGTATGTATATCCGGTTCTACCAAGATTGGCTTCAAGCGATTTTCGGTAATCGCGAGAATGCTCGCAATGTACGTATTCGAGGGCACGAGAATCTCGTCACCTTCATGAAACATGCCCATCTCCTTATACGCACGAATAATCAACGTCAACGCATCGAGGCCGTTTCCCGTACCCACCATATGTGCCGCACCGCAATAGCGTGCAAACATATTTTCAAAAGTCTCGACTTCCTTCCCCAAAATATACCAGCCGGAATCAATCACCCGTGCGATCGCGTCGAGCAACTCCTGCCGATAGGGAACATTGAGATCTCTGAAATTGAGAAATGAAATCGTGTGTGCCATAAAAATCACGGTTTTTTTGCTACGGCGATAATCGAAAGCCCAAAGGGGAAATTCATTTTTTGCGTTAATGACGCCTCTCCATACAAAAGCAGGGTGAAAAGGGTATTCAATGCGGTGCCGGTCGTAAATATCCGAGATGGATCATACTTCTGACGGAATATACGTTCAAAAAGTCTCGCCGCTAATGCCAGCGGGAACAATATGGTCATAATATACGTTATCCGGCATACATGAAAATGCGCTGCAAGCAAATCATCTTTTAATTCCGGCGCGGTGAAACGATGTTTGGTATGCACCAACTCATCCATACGGCTCCGCAACCAGTCATAAGCCGCCTCTTTTATTACCACGACACCGTGCGGCTTCAACACGCGGTGAATCTCACTGATCACCGCGCGCTCATCGCTCACCTGTGCGTGATACAGAAGATCGGAGCATACGACCACATCAAAAGTGTCGGGTGCAAATGGTAGCGCCATGGCATTGCCGGATATCACTTCACATGCCATCCCTTGTTTTCGCGCATACCGTACGGCTTCCTCGGCGATATCAATGCCATAGATGGCACCATACGGTCTCAATGCGGCAAACAGCGCCCCTGTTCCACAGCCGAGGTCAAGAATGACATTATCCGTCCCCCCCACGTAGGCATTTAAAAAAAGGCTAAAAAATCTTCGCATTCCTTTGTGCCACCAAAAGCTATCCTGTGCATCATACATTCTCTGGTAGACCCCAAGCTCCATACTATTATCCTTCAACAATACTCATCTCGGGAAGAGGGAGTATGAATTTAGAATTTAATCCCTTTTTCCTCCACTGTTTCATAATATAGTCGCCATAATGCCACGCCAAGATCACTACATACTCCGGCTGCTCCCTCAATAGTATTTCATTGCCTACAATCGGAATATGCGTGCCTGGCATAAATTTACCCACCTTCTCCGACTCAGGCAACTGGGCGATATATGGCATAAGCGCGGTATCAATACCGTAATAATTCACCAACACGGTGCCACGTCCTGGACAAGAATCCGAAACAAAACGCGCGCCTTCCCGTTGCGCACGATACGCGAGTTCCATAAAACGATTACGCTGCACCGCGATACGTCGCCGCCACTGTGCCCACGTCTCAGGTTTGAATAAACCGATTCTCTCTTCACGCGCAAGAAGATCGGCTACCGATGAAGCAGTGGCATGGGTTCCGTTGCGTGCCGCATAGGCACGAATACTTCCTTCCCGCGCTGACACTCGATGCGCATCAAATACTTCCATGCCGTAATATGGAAAAAGCGTCATGAGCGATTTCAGGCTATAGAGCCGTATGTGTTCGTGATATACTTGATCAAACTGATTGCCTTCAAGTATATCCGCGAGATATTGGCTTTCAGTAATAAATATCCCATTCTTATCAAGCAGCCGCTCCAGTCCACGCATCACTTCACCCAACGGCGCCATATGCGCAAATACATTCGTCATAGTAATGAGCTTGGCATGCCCATACTCCTTGACTATATTCTCTGCCACTTCCTCGGTAAAAAAGCTCTGTAAGGTTTCTATATGATTTTCTTCTCGCGCAATACGGGCGATATTGGTGGGCTCTACCCCCAATGTGCGCATGCCATGACGACGAAATCCTGTAAGTAAAAAACCATCATTTGAACCAATATCCACGCACAGAGATCCTTGAGGAATTTGAAATTTCTCTGTAATATCATCGGCAAATGCCTGTTGGTATTCGCGAAGAGGCGGTGAAATGCCAGCGCGATATGGATAATCGGCGGGGTAGATGATAGAGCCGTGCACCACGTGATCAAGCTGAGCAAGACCAGATTCGGGACAAAGCATAAGCCGCAGCGGATACGAGACTTCCGGCTGGTTGACGGTTTCTTGCGTCAAGAACGCATCACATGGCGGTTGATGACCGAGGTCAATCACTTCAAAAAGATTCTTCGACCCCGTAATTTGACAATAGTCCAACGTTCCTGGTTTTGCATCATGGTGAGGATACCTCATGCGAGGGTGATATAAAAGGCTGAATAAAAACAGATACTGTTATAAAACGTAAAATCTTTCTCAATTTTGAGATATGTGCCAATGAGCTCCTTCCACTCCTCATGCGTACGGATAAAAGCTCCTTGATCAATTCGATGCAGCAAACGCGTCAAAGGTCTCGCGCTCACCGCATCTTCCATGATGAGCACATGCCCCTTTGGTTTTACGACACGCGCCGTCTCGCGTAGCGCGGCGGTGGCGTCTACGTCATTCAAATGATGCACCACGCCCATGATGAGTACATGGCTAAACGAAGCATCAGGAAACGGCAAATGAGTCGCATCGGCTTGTAAAAATTCGCCGAGAAATCGTTTTCGCGCATACGCTAGGTTATCCTTATCAATATCAATTCCGACATACTGCTCTGAAGGAAATAACGAAGAAAATTCTCCTGAACCACAACCAATATCAAGCACGCGGTCGTGCATTGATAATGGAAGGAAATATCTTTTGATAAGCGCTTTTTGCGCATGAAAATTCAGTTCCACAATTTTTCGTAAAATAATCGATATCTCTGGTCGCGCCATCATACGCTGCAAGGTTATCATAGCAAATTAATGTTCAATTTGTGTTAATTTCTGCGGCACGACAAAGAGAGAGAACCACAATCCAATCAAATGCCATAATGTCCTTGCCACACGAGGAACATTAAAAAATTGTGATTTTCCATAGGTGCGAAAATAATGTGAGACCCCCACCTCTGCAAACTGCGCACCGGCAAGGTTAAGGCGTTTTACCAACTCTATGCATATCGTGCCGGTGGTACTGGTGCACGCAATCGCATCGAGTGCGCGTTTTCGAATTAAACGAAAATCGCAATCAGGATCACGCATGGGAAGCTGAAAAACAAACCGCATCACCACTTGATAGAAACCCCCGATTATCAGGCGGTACCACGGATCCGACCGTTTAACCTTGTAGCCGTTCACGACGTCAACGTCCGCGGTGAGCTTCCCCAAAAGGAGCGGCATCTCGCGGACATCATATTGCGCATCGCCGTCAGTATAAAAAACGAGCTCTTTGGCGCATGCTTTAAACGCGCTCTGCAATGCGGCTCCGTAGCCTCTGTTTCTTTCGTGAAATATGAGCTTCAACTGCGGAACGGTATGCGTGAGCTCTTTCAAGAGTTCCCTGCTGCCATCAGTTGATCCGTCGTCCACCACGATAATTTCATAATCAAACGTATACCTCTCAAGCACCTTCTTCATATCAAGCACCATCGTGGCAATCGTGCCTCTATCATTATAGCAGGGGAAAAACGCGGAAATCGACAAGGGGTATGCCATAGAGAACGGAATTAATATTCGACATCATTCTTTGCGGTAATAATATTCACTTCCCGAATCCCTTGCAATGCCGCCAACGTCCTGCTGAATTCTTCCCCCTTTTTGTCATTGATAAATTTTATGCTGAAGCTCATGCGCAAGATAGTGCCATCATCTAACGCTTTCATGTTCAACACATGGCTGGTTTTCAAATATTCGTCAAATACCGCGCGATAATCATCCGCTTTCGCCTGCTTCGTGTCAAGATTGAAATGAAGGAGATAGTCATAGCGTCGCAGAGCGCCAAAATTGATTTTTTGGAGCACCGCCACGACCGCAAGCGACAGCATGGTCAACACGACCCCAATAAAATAATTATTGGTGCCCATAGCCATGCCGACCGCGAGCACGAGAAAAATAAACGCCATATCTTTCGCGTCTTTAACCGCGGTGCGGAAACGGATGAGAGAAAATGCGCCAAACGCGCCAAATGCGCGCGCCACATTATTGCCAATCACCATCATAACACCTGAAATAATCACGCCGCCCAGCACCAACGTCAGGACAAACGTTTGGGAATAGGAAAGCCCCCGATGAGTCGCTTTGTACACCACCGCGATAGCCAGGGAGCACACCAGCGCAAGCGCTAAATTTAGCAAAGAAGTATACGGATCGAACACTAAAGTCTGTGGAAGTTCGGCAAATATTGTGTTCATACGATATTGTTATGAATAAATAAAGAAATAATAAGACGATCTTACGTTACAAATTTCTCAGGCTGGAACACCTCAGCGAGAGTGCGCGTGCCGATATCCGGACGACACACCTCAAGCGCCTGACAGTATTTTGAGTAAGCGACCCGCGTGAGCTGATATTTGCGGATGAGATGATGGAACCATTCAGGCAGGATATTGTGAAACTTT
>MGER01000073.1:0-2500 GCA_001791465.1 Candidatus Uhrbacteria bacterium RIFCSPLOWO2_02_FULL_49_11
CTTCGCGCTAGGATTCGATAATGTCAATGCGAATGAGGCTCTGAATACCATCGCGCGAGAATCGAAAAACGCATTTGCGATGGTTGAGGCGGAGAATGGCGACCTGGTGGAGCTGGCGGCACGTGCTGCTCCGGATGCGGTTGTTTTTACATTTAATTCGCAGAGCATGACGTAGGCCACTGGTGATCGAAAACCCGTAAAGGACGGGATTTTAAAAAAGCCTGTCGAGAGTTTCTCGGCACGTTCACATTTCAAATGGAAGTAACAAGGCGGATCGCGGAAGGTGGAAGATCGAGAAATGTGAACTGTCGAATATTTCTTTCGACAGGCTCATTATTTTCAAAAAATTTTCCCACACACCCCTCGCACCGCCCGCACGCCATCACGGCCTCCTCGGAGGCTGTTGAAGCGCAAAGTGCGCTGTGATAGGATGAAGATGCAGTTTGCAATAGCAGGCGAGTATCAAATAACTGAATTTATGAATAAAGAAATGGAAGCCCATTTTCCAGAGAAGAGTCCTGAAGGGCAATTGAAAGGAGCTTTACCGGAGAGCGATCTTAATGTGTGGGAAACGGTGCGGCAGATCGTGGCAATGGCGCAGGGGAATGATATTTCTCTCGTGCCGATAAGAACAAATGAACCGCCGCCGACGGTGTATAATGGCATATATGACACGTTGGAAGATGTCGCAAAATGCTACGGCGAGCAACAAGCGCTCTTTATCGCAAAATCAGCGAAGGATGTCATAGGGAGGAGTCAGACGTGTGCGAAAGAAGATGAGCCGGACGGTGAGCGCGCGTTGAATGATTTTATAAATAATTATGGGGGAAGGGAGCCTCGCCGCATGGCCATGCAGTCACCAAAAGCAACGATTCAAGGGGAGGCGGATCATGGTTTAGCAGAGGTGGTGCGTAAGCGTGAGTTAATAAGAGAATGGGAAGAAAAGTTCGCGGCACAACTTCCGCGTCTTGGGCTTACCCTTAAGGATCTTGAGGGGAAAACAGTTCTCCATATAACCTCTGGCGAGGATTTTCCACTTGCGGAGTTTTTGCGATACCGTGGCGTTGAATCTCGTATTTTATCGATCGATCATATTCACGCGGAGGGAATACTTGGTGCCTCGGATGATAAATTGCAACAATCAACCTTGGTAAAAGTGCCGACACACTATGACTTTATTCTTTATTGCGATGTTCTTCATAGGAGTATCACGAAGCTTCAAACGAAAGAGGGTGAATGGAATTTTCCTCAAGGCGATTATGCACGTTTTCAAGAGGAACTTCGACTGTCGATTAGGCGCACTATTGTCAATTCAGCAAAACATTTGACTCCGGGAGGACGGATAATTATATACCCCGTATGGCCACAAAAGCCGGTAAACTTTGGTGGAGAAGTTAAAGATTTTACGCTTTGGCGGGGATTGCTTGATGAAGAGCTCACCAAGTTGATTGAGACACATGAAGATAATTTTACCATGAAATTCGAGCCGGGGAGCGGGGAGGATGAGGATGATCCCGTTGTGCGCGAACGGCTGATTATCGAGAGGCGGAAATAGCGCTCAAGGGGGTCTGTAGTAATTTTTTCTTCAAGAATTCATGAATCAGTATGGCATTGAAATCTATCAAAACGTTGCTCAGCCGAACGTTGAAGCGCTATGGGATTGCGCAGGGCGTGGAAGCCGCGCAAATTATGGAAACAATGGAAGGGGAATTGAAAGCACGATGGGGGGAGGATGGCGCGAGGAGCATGCGGGTGCGCTATGTCCGCGATGGCGTCATCGCGCTGTCCTGCACTTCATCCGTCTGGGCGCAGGAGGTAAAAATTCATGAGCAGGAGATAATAGCAGCGCTTAAAAAAAAGATGGGCCCCAAAGTTCCCATCGAGAGGATTCGATTTATAGCGTAAAGGCGGAGTGAGGGACCCCGCCTTGTAAAGGATCGGTTAACCTATTATGTAGGTTTAGCCGTTCCTTCTGGTTTGGATTCGGGTTTACCATCCTTTTCCAAACCCAATTTTGTCAACTCTCCAAATATTCCCCCTAACTCAACTAACCTTTTCTCCTCTTTGGTTAGCTGTTCTTTTTTGGAGGGTTGATCCTTTTTCTTCATAATTACCTCCTTTGGTTTGTCATGGGGAGCATAGCGCAGAGAGAGAGAGAGGTCAAGGGTTTCTTGAGAATTTTATATAGAAACGGTATACTTTACTCACATTCTTGATTCTTTGATTCAAGATTCTAAATTTTCGATTGCCATGTCCCTCTCTCGCTATGTCCTTGTCATGATATTCGCCACGCTCGTGGCGTGGGGGGCGTTTTTGCTCGTGCTCTTCAATGTGGATCCGTACGACGGCGGCGTGATCGGACGCGCGCTTTTTTTGGGATCGCTTTTTTTCGCGCTCTTCGGGACTTTGTCGATTGTGGGGTTCTTAACGCGCGCACGGTGGCGGAAGGGCGTGCCGCTCTATTGGCATGTGCTCAATGCGTTCAGGCAAGCGCTCCTTA
>MGER01000073.1:2544-2729 GCA_001791465.1 Candidatus Uhrbacteria bacterium RIFCSPLOWO2_02_FULL_49_11
TTGCTAAACTTATGGAACAGCGTGTTGCTCCTGCTTGCCGCGACCTTGTTGGAGATATTTTTCTTAACAAGACAGCCAAAGTTAAGTCATTGAGTCACGTAGCGTGGCAGCTGGTCTGCCACCCACTTGGTCGGAGGCGAGCTCCGACGCTACAAGTGATATGTGAATAGTTCAATCATTGGGTT
>MGER01000073.1:2770-4279 GCA_001791465.1 Candidatus Uhrbacteria bacterium RIFCSPLOWO2_02_FULL_49_11
TGCATCAACGCTCAACAACGTGCGCGCAAAATATCTTGGCCGCAGCGATGGGGCGCTCACGCTCGTATTGCGGAAGCTGGGATCACTCACTCTTGATGAGCGCAAAAAGATTGGGCCGGTTGCGCAGGCGCTCAAAGAGAAGCTTGAACAGCTCTGTGATGCACAAGAAACACAACTTCTTGGGTTGGGTGGCAGTGTCGTGGACGCCACGCTCCCGTCGCTTGCTCCAGAGACCGGCCATTTGCATCCTGTCACCCTCGTGCGGTGGCAGCTGGAAGACCTCTTCACCCGCATGGGGTTTGTCATCGTGGATGGTCCCGAAGTCGAATCCGAATGGTACAACTTCGACGCGCTCAATATGCCTTCATGGCATCCGGCGCGGGATATGCAAGACACTTTTTATACTGAAGTTCAAAGTTCAAAGTTCAAAGTTCAAAGTGACGAAGTTGCTGCGCAACGTTTAGTCTTGAGGACGCAGACGAGTCCGGTGCAGATACGAGCCATGGAAAAATACGGCGTGCCGCTTCGCTGTATCGTGCCGGGGAGGGTGTACCGCAATGAGGCGACAGACGCGCGGCATGAAAACACCTTCTGGCAGATAGAAGGGCTGATGATTGACAGGGACATTTCTCTCGCCCACCTTATCTCCATTTCGAAAATTTTCCTTCGCGATTTGCTGGGCGAGCGCATAGGGATACGGGTGCGCCCGGGCTATTTTCCCTTTACCGAGCCGTCCATTGAAATGGATATCACCTGCCAACTGTGCGCAGATCAACGCAGATCGTCATCCCGCTTCGCGGGACCTAAATCGCAGACCCGCCTGCCAAAGCCTGTTACAGGGAACGGTAATATCCATGGTGATAAGGATGCACAATTCATGTATGGAGTATTCTCGAAGGATGGCTATGGCGGGCAGGTCAACGCAGATGTGAAGTGCCCGGTGTGCAAGGGCATGGGGTGGCTGGAGTTCATGGGCGCGGGGTTGATGCATCCGTTTGTGCTTAAAAGCGGCGGCGTTGATCCAAAGAAATATTCAGGGTTTGCGTTCGGTTTCGGTCTCACGCGCCTCGCCATGATGAAATATGGAATCGGTGATATCAGAATGATGATGTCAGGAAACTTAAGATTTTTAGAGCAGTTTTAACTTTGTAGAAGCCATTTCACGCCATTATTGCGCCACTAAACGCCATATATGAAAATAAGTTTAAATTGGCTACGGGATTATGTGGCATTGCCCCAAAATTTAGAACCGCAGAAATTGGCGGACCGATTGTCGCTGTCTGTGGCAGAAGTGGAAGGGTACGAGCGGGAGGCGGACCAGTTTGCCAAAATGGTTGTTGGCCGAGTCTTGGCGGTTCGTCATCACCCAAATGCTGATCGTCTCAAAGTATGTTCTGTTGATGTTGGCAAATCCGTAATTTCCAATTTCCAATTTCCAATTTCCAGACAAATCCAAAATCCTAAATTCCAAAAATCAGATGCCGTTCAGATAGTATGTGGTGGAAAAAA
>MGER01000073.1:4379-6500 GCA_001791465.1 Candidatus Uhrbacteria bacterium RIFCSPLOWO2_02_FULL_49_11
AGAAAGGCAGCCGATGGTGGGAGAAGATCCTCAGATTCTTGATTTAAGCTTTCTCCCGCGCTCCTCCCAGACGATTTTTCCTCGGTCGCGATCAAGCAGCCGCGGCGCCTTTCCCTCGGAAAAATCGCTGGGGCTCGCTTCAGTGAAACCGGGCATGCCGCTCGCAGTGGCTTTGGGCAAAGACGATGTGGTGTTTGAGATTTCAAACGTTTCCTTGTCGAACAGGCCCGACCTCTGGTCGCACTATGGCATCGCGCGGGAGGCGGCAGTCATTTATGGTACGCGGTTGCGACCGTTAGAAAATCCTAAATCAAAAATCCCAAATCCTAAACAATATTCAAAACTCAAAACTCAAAACTCAAAATTCAGCGTTAAGGTGGACGATAGGCGCTTATGCCCTCGGTATATGGGCACCTTGGTTGAAAATGTGCACATTGCGGAGACGCCGGAGTGGATGGTGAAGCGTCTTACGGCGGTTGGACAGCGGCTCATAAATCCGTTGGTGGACATTTCGAATTATGTGATGTTTGAAATGGGGCAGCCGGTGCACATATTCGATAAATCCAAAATGGTTGACATTGTGGTGCGACGAGCAAAAGAAGGAGAGAGGTTAACAACGCTCGATGGTGTGAAACGGGTGTTAGACAGGGATATGTTGGTAATTGCAGACTATGAAAAGCCGATCGCGATTGCGGGAGTGATGGGAGGGGAGGACACGGGGGTTAATAAAAGCACCAGTTCCATTGTGATTGAATGTGCCACGTTCGAGCCGGTGTCAGTCAGAAAGACTTCGGTGCGGTTGGATTTGAAGACCGACGCAACGCAGAGATTCGAAAAGTCGCTCGATCCACACTTGCCCCCCCTGGCAACCGCACGGGTGTTGCAATTGTTGCAAGAGTGTGCCGTTCAAGGAAAGATTCCCGAGGTTTGTTTCGTGGTTGATGTATCTGCAAAGATTGCCGTTCCCAAATTTATTCGCCTACCCTTGGAAATGCTTGATCATAGGGTTGGTATGATTGTGCCACGTGCGCACGCCAAAAAGATACTTCTCGGACTTGGGTTTAGTGTAAAAGGCACGGCTAAGGAGTGGCGGGTAACTCCGCCGTCATGGAGAGCAACGCGCGATGTATCTATCCCTGAAGATTTGGTAGAGGAAATTGTGCGGCATTGTGATTACAATACGATTCCTGACACATTGCCCGCTTTCTCCATTGCTCCGCCACCGGTCAACTCGCACCAGCTGTTGGAGCGTGTATTGAAGCGATTCCTCGCGGGCGCGGGATTCTGTGAAGTCGAGCATAAGCCGTTTGTAAACCCCAAAGAATGGGAGCGGTTTGGATTGGAAAAAGGCGCGCATATGGAAGTGGTGAATCCTGTCGACATCGGGGCGCGCTATTTGCGCCAGAGCCTTTTGCCGGGACTTCTGGGCGATGTGCGCACGAATAGGAGCGTATCCGACACCCTTAAATTTTTCGAATGGGGGAGGATATTCTCTCCCCGCACCGGAGAGTATTCATTTAAGAAAAGTTCAAAAGAGCGCTTGCCGCACCAGCCTGTCACGCTCTCTCTGGTGATATGTCAAGAATGCGGCCAGGAAGAAATGTTACGGCTGGCGAAAGGGATGGCGCTTACCGCGCTTCGTCACGCAGGGTTCAAAGCAGAGACGAAAATATCTGCGGAGCAACAGCATCCTGCGTTTCAGGTGGGTACGGATTTTTTGGTGTATGCGAATGGCGTGTGTGTGGGTGAGGGTGCGGTGGCAAGCGCGCTTTTGATTACAGAGCTCGGCATTTCTGGGAAACAGAACATTGGTGTAGTGAACATAGATATAGATATACTCGCGGATGTTAGGGTATCTCAACAGAAATTTCTACCTCTGCCAGAATATCCAACAATCCAGAGGGATCTGGCAATTGTCATAACCGAAAATATTGTCTACAAAGAAATTGAAAAGACTATCCGTAGCGCGTCAAGCGCCATACTGGAATCTTTGGAGCTATTTGATATTTTCCGCGGCCGCGGAGTGCCTGTTGGTAACAAGTCGCTCGCGTTCCATCTCACGTTCCGTTCCGCGGAACGGACGCTGACGAATAAAGAAGCAGACGATGAGATAAAGAAAAT
>MGER01000074.1:0-606 GCA_001791465.1 Candidatus Uhrbacteria bacterium RIFCSPLOWO2_02_FULL_49_11
AGATGTCTCAAACTTTTTGGCGAAGCACAATCTTTTTTCAAAAACCGGAAAGAAAATCCACAAATCCCGTGCGACTTCTATTCTCTCAAATCCTTTTTACACTGGACTATTTAGATATAGTGGTGAGCTTCACGAAGGAAAGTACGAGCCAATCATTTCAAAGAAACTTTTTGATCAGGCGCAGGAAATGTTGAAACTTCGCGGTAAGCCAGATAGAAAGCCTCTAAACGACCCTCAACCTTTCTGTGGCCTCATTTCCTGCGCCTCATGCGGAATGATGATAACTGGCGAATACAAGGTTAAAAGACAACAGAACGGCAATACTCACGAATATGTCTATTATCACTGCACCAAGAAAAACAAAAATGTGAGGTGTGAAGAACCTTGTATTCGTCAAGAAGAATTAAATCGCCAGTTATCATCCCTCATTCAAAAAGTTTCTTTGCCCAAAGACTGGGCGGAGGGATTGAATCGTCTTGCTCTGCAAGACCATGGAAAATCCGCCCAGTCTTTGACTGCTTGCGTGAAAGAAAAACAAGAGAAGATTTCTTCTTTGTCTCAAAAGTTAGAGCGACTTCTTAATGGATATTTAGACCAAATAATTGA
>MGER01000074.1:888-12199 GCA_001791465.1 Candidatus Uhrbacteria bacterium RIFCSPLOWO2_02_FULL_49_11
GGCTTCCAAAAAACCGTTCAGTTCGTTGATGGTGCCCTCGAGAGGAATCGAACCTCTATTACAAGATCCGGAATCTTGAGTCCTATCCGTTGAACGACGAGGGCATAGGTATGATAACCTGATATATCATCGTGTGAAGAACGATCTCGCAGATTGCGCCGCAGATAACAGCTTATACACGAACGGTTTGCATACTACATCATACGTCCCCGCACCTTCTTGCACCTTTCCCCCAAAACCCATTTTAAACCTCGTAATCCCCGCCCAACTATAGTTTTGAGTTTTGAGTTTTGAGTTTTGAGTTCGTAGCGCCTCTGGCGCTACGCCCCACATATCATACCATCTCGTCCCTTGAGCCTTTGCGAACTGCATCATCTTCCACTGTAAGAGATGAGGGGCCATGAGGTTACGGTCCATGCTTGATGACCCACCATGAAGATAAGTTGCGGTATCGCCGCAGGTGATCAATATAGCGGACGCGAGCGGCGTGTTTCCAAACGTCGCAATGAATAAATGCGCTCTACACCCCCTCTCTGTCTCCCCCTTACTAGGGGGAGAATCTTTGTTATAAGGCTCCATTAGTTCAAGCATCTTCCGATAATACTCCTCCGGATGGATCCCAATTTTATCACGATGTGCGGTATCTTGCATCAGCTGCCAAAATGATGCAAACCCCTCTTTTGCATTCACGCTGCGCGCAACGACTCCCTTCCGTTCGGAAAGATGGATGTTATACCGTGTCTTCTCATGCATGTCATTCAGTAGCTCTTCTTCACTTTTCGTTAAGTCAGTGAGCAAGGTAGCGCGTGGCGGCACTTGGCGTACCAGTATCTGCGGTATCGTCACGTTCAACGTAGTATCCAACTTTGGGATTTGGGATTTGGGATTTGGGATTTTCCAAGGTGGTGTCCACCTCACAAACACCGCATCCACCCTTTTACCAATATCCAATAAAACCTGCTCATATTTTTGTAATGTATTACCACTCGGCAAAGTCCAGCCATTTATTTCGAGAAACTTGAGCGATCCTATAATGCACTTCTCGACCGCAATCCCCTCGCCATCTCTTCTCTCTCGTGCAGCCGAAAATGGCACAACGCCAGAGGGAGAAACCATATATACATTCTTCCCTACTGCTTGCTGGAACCGCGCCCAGCCATTTGATTGTTCAAAATGCATATTATCTCTGTTTTCCTAACCTCTTAAGCGCCTCTCTCACCCTCGCCTCGCTCCCTTCGATCGTCCGCGGAAGCGCGCGCATGACTTCCACTACTTCGTTTTCCCGGTAACCGAGCCTTACCAAGGCCTCTATCGCATCCCCATCGCCCTCAAAAAAATCGCCGCGCGCTCCGCCAATAGATTCTCCTATTTTTTCTCGCAACTCCACGATAATCCGCTCCGCGGTTTTCTTCCCGATCCCCGCCACCTTTTGCAGCAGCTTGGGATCCCCTTGCGCGATGGTGCGCTTCAGGTCGTCAAGTTTTGCCACGGATAAACACCCCAATGCAGAGCGCGGCCCCACGCCCGAGATAGTCAGTAGCTGCTCGAAAAACAAGAGCTCTTCTAATCGAGGAAACCCGTACAATTCTATCGTGTCATTCCTTGTATCAAGCTTCGTGTAACAATAAAGCTCTAGCTGCGCGTCTGTCTTCAATCCCTCCAACACAAATACCGGCACCGCGATACGGTACCCTACCTCCCCTGCGACGAGGAGCACTGACCGCGTATCACACCATTTGACGATGCCCTTGATGTACGAAATCATGCTTATATTCTACAATACATCCAGGACTTTTGCTATCAATATCACGCTTTTTAAGATAAGAAATTCTCAATGATATGTCGTTCGCGATCACATCATCATTTACGCCCACCGGGGATCAACCGCAGGCAATCGAAAAACTTGTGGCAGGCGTTCGTGCCGGCGCGCCCCATCAAACGCTCTTGGGAGTGACCGGCAGCGGCAAAACGCTTACGATGGCAAACGTCATCGCGGATGTGAAACTCCCGACGCTCGTCATTTCCCACAACAAAACGCTCGCCGCGCAACTGGCAGGCGAGTTTGAAGAGTTCTTCCCCGACGCAGCCGTGCATTATTTCGTATCGTATTATGATTATTACCAACCAGAAGCGTATGTGCCCACCACTGATACCTACATTGAAAAAGAAACGGATATTAATGAAGAGATAGACCGCCTTCGCCATGCCGCGACCCGAGCACTCCTTTCCCGCAAAGACGTCATCATTGTCGCTTCTGTCTCCTGCATTTATGGATTGGGGTCGCCTGAGGAATACCAAGCGGTAAGCTTACAGCTCAAAATTCAAAGTTCAAGACCGAACCGGACAGAAATATTGCGGCAGCTTGTTGATATGCGCTATGAGCGCAATGATATGGATCTGCAGCGCGGGAAATTCCGAGTGCGCGGCAATATGATCGACATTCATCCGGTGTATTCCCTTGAAGATATTTGGCGCATTGAATTCAGCGGCAATACCGTGCAGCGTATCAGCACACTGGACCAGCTTACCGGCAAAACAGTAAATCGCGCGGACGCGCTCACCCTGTTCCCTGCGACCCACTATATCGCGCCGCAGAAACGTATCAATGAAATCCTCAAAACGATAGAGCAGGATCTTGACCGGGAAGTGCGCGCATTTCTAAAAGCCAACAAACCATTAGAGGCCGAACGCCTCTCGCAGAGGGTGCACTTCGACCTCGAGATGATAAGGGCAACCGGCTATTGCCAAGGCATAGAGAACTACTCGCGCTACTTTGATCAGCGAAAACCCGGCGAACCTCCCTCTACCCTTATTGATTTTTTCAAGTTTGCAGACCAAAACTTTCTCACTTTTATTGACGAGTCACACATGACTTTGCCGCAATTGAGAGGCATGTACCATGGCGACAGGGCACGGAAAGACACTCTCATAGAGTATGGATTCCGCCTGAGTGGGGCGCGCGATAACCGACCCCTTACCTTTGAAGAATTCAAAACACGGGTAGGGCAATGTATTTATGCTTCCGCGACGCCAGGGGAATATGAAATAGAAAAATCCAAAATCCAAAATCCAAAATCCAAAATTATCGAGGCGAACGTAATTGAACAATTAATCCGTCCCACAGGGTTGCTCGATCCTACGATTACCGTGAAACCGACAAAAAACCAAATTGACGATTTGCTCAATGAAATACAGCACTGCATCGCCAAAAAACAACGCGTGCTGGTGACCACGCTCACCAAACGCATGGCTGAAGACCTCGCCGAATATCTTGAGGAGCTGAAGGTGAAAGCAGCCTACCTGCACTCTGATGTAGAAATCTTTGAGCGGCTGGAACTCCTCCGCGACCTGCGCCTCGGCGTCTACGACGTCCTGGTAGGTATCAATCTCCTGCGGGAGGGATTGGATCTGCCAGAAGTCGCGCTCGTCGCTATCCTCGATGCGGACAAGGAAGGCTTCTTAAGAAGCGCAACCTCGCTCGTGCAGGTGATGGGCCGCGCAGCCCGCCACCTCGAAGGCCGCGTCATCATGTACGCCGATACCATCACCGGATCCATGAAACAGGCAATGGAAGAAACCAAACGCCGACGCGCGGTCCAGGAAGCGTATAATAATAAACACGGCATTACGCCGGCGACCATCAAAAAAGCAATCAAGGAAGGCATACTCGCGCATCGCCAACAAGAAATTGTACGGGCGAACGGCCGTTCGCCCCTACCCAACGTGAACGAAATCCCTTATGAAGAATTGCCCCACCTTATCAGGGATTTAGAGCGCCAGATGGATTTAGCGGCTAAAAATCTGGAATTCGAAAAAGCGGCTGCCTTGAGAGACCAGATAAAAATAATGAAAGAAAAGATGAGAAAAAAAACAAGCCGCAGGGATACTTTCAAAGCGATCCGAGCGGCTAAAGAGGACAACTGATATGACAAGTGGTTTCCTTCTCATCAACAAACCTATCGGTCCCACTTCGCATGATGTGGTGGATATGGTGCGGCGCGCGACAGGAATAAGGACAGTCGGGCACGCAGGCACTCTTGATCCTTTTGCGTCAGGATTGTTAATCGTGGGAGTAGGACGCGAGGCGACAAGACAGTTAGACCAGTTTAAAAATTTACCAAAAACCTATATCGCGACCATACGATTGGGGGCGAGAAGTGACACAGATGACCGGACAGGACAAATTGAAGAATCTAGAATTAAAAATCTAGAATTAAGTTCTGAAAAAATTGAAAAATTAATACAATCGTTTATTGGCGAGGTCGAACAAACCCCGCCGATGTACAGCGCAAAAAAAATTAAAGGGCAAAAACTCTATGAAATCGCGCGCCAAGGACGCACAGTTGAACGCAAACCTGCCAATGTGACTATCCACTCAATTGAATTATTGGATATATCAGATACCGAGAAACTGAAAAACTGCCCAACAATAAAACTGAAAATTAATTGCTCCTCCGGCACCTACATCCGCGCCCTTGCGCGCGATATCGGAGAGGAGCTCCAATGCGGCGCCTACTGCGAAGAGCTCACCCGGACGGCGATTGGGCCATACACCTTGAGTGAAGCCACCACGTTAGAACAACTTACTCCGCTAACATGGCAGCAATATCTTCAGCCAATTGCAGATTGCAAATTGCAGATTGCAGAATCTGAAAAACTGAAAATTATCGTACTCGTGTTCGGCACCTTCGACCTCCTCCACCCTGGTCACCTCGACTTCTTCCGCCAGGCGAAAGCATTAGGGGACTATCTCATCGCCGGCGTCGGGCGCGATCAGGTGGTCGCCGCGCTCAAAGGGAAACTGCCCCGCCAGAAAGAACACGAGCGCCTTGCCGCGGTGCAGGAATGTAGTCTTGTGGATGAGGCGTATCTGTTGCCTGATAATCCCGAAGAGAGGTTTCAATGGATCAAAAAAATAAACCCCGCGGTCATAGCCTTAGGATACGATCAGACCGCGTTTACGGATCATCTCGCGCAAGACCTCGCACGCCACGGCATCGATTGCCGCATCGTCCGCTTAAAACCCTATCATCCTGATCGCTATAAAAGTTCCAAAATGTAATATATTCATCCGCACCGTGTTCCTTGGTATCTCGATAATCAATCTTGCTTATTTTTATTCCTTCTGTTACCCTATACCATGGATTTGAATTTTGAGATTTGAGTTTTGACATTTATTTTATGCACACTAAATCAGCAACCAAAAGATTACGGCAAACAAAAAAGCGGACCGCAAGGAACCGCATGTGGAAGCAGAAAGTGAAGACCATGCTGAAGGCTTCCCGCGCGTTAGCTGGCTCGAAGGATGCGCATACAAAAGAGACCATCACCCGCACCATTTCCACGATTGACCGCGCCATTCAGAAAGGGATATTGCATCGCAATACCGGCGCGCGGATAAAATCGCGGCTTCTCAAGCTCATGCGCGCCCCTGCGAAGAAAGAGATTTAAGATCGGCCAATAACAGCTCCAACGACAGCGTGGCGTCGCCGCTCTCTGTCTTTAACTTCACATCTACCGCAAGCAATGAGCGGTAGATGTTTTGTAATTCTTCCCAGGTATAATTGCGCGTGCGGGGGGCCGTCTTTTGCGCGACAAAAGGGTGAATACCTAACGCCTGAGCGATGTCTGCGCCGCGCGACCCCTTCGCGCTCTCCAAATAACTTTTCACCAGCGCAATGGTATGGAAGAGGCGCACCAACATGCCGTGAACGGCAAGCGGCTCAACCCCGGAAACGATGAGCGAATAAAAAAGAGGGAGCGCGCGGTCAATGCTTCGCTCTCCCACCGCATCCGTGAACGCAAACCCTGAAAGATCCTCTTCAATGTCTACCGTTGCATACAAATCCTTTTCGGTAATGACGGCGCCATGGCGCAGTGAAGCAAGTTTTCCTATCTCCCGGTCGGCACGCCACAGGTCGCTCCCTATTGCCGCCGCGAGCGCCTTTGCAACAGACGCGTCACAGGCAGCGCCTAAGGTGCGTGCGCGGTTTCTGATCCAGGCACTCACCTCCCGCTGCTCCATGCGGGGAAAGAGGAATACATACTCTTGCGATGCAAGAAATTCAAAAAGAACGGTGTTTAAATTTTGTTTCCGAAGTTCCTTTTTCTTCCCTCGTCCCGCGCTTCTGCGCACAAGACCCGCATTCCCGGTCGTGCCAACGTCTCCCTCCCAAAAAACGATGATATTCGCATCTTTCGCGCGGAGGCTTTCTTCCTCTTCAAGGAAGGATTTCACGCTCTCAGCCACACTTGCCGATCCGCTCTCTATGAGCCCCTCAACCACCACCATGCGCCGGGGGCTTAGGAACCCGCTTGAGCGCGCCTCACTCCTGAATCGCTCAAGAGTGAACCCCTTGCCTTCAAGCCGCACCACATTATACCCTTGAGGGTCGCGCTTTTTCTTAAATTCACTGATCACCTCAGAGAGTTTCTCTCTGCTGCGAAAGGTGTCAGACCCATAAATAAAGATAATCATAAGAATTTTCGCTTATCCAATATTCATCCACAAATCACTCGGGGTGCTGGGAATTGAACCCAGTCTACCTGCTCCCAAAGCAGGCGTACTACCGGTATACGACACCCCGTTATAGAATGAGGAATCAGGTAAGCGCGGCTAATCCATCTATAAGCATAAACATAAAAACGGATGTTGTCATCCGTCCCTGCCGTCTCAGGAGGTGAAAACTCGCACCGTGCGAAAACCTGGTGCCGGAGGTCAGAATCGAACTGACTACGCCTGCCTCTTCAGGGCAGCGCTCTACCAATGAGCTACTCCGGCATAAGATACGAGCGAATGGGCGCCTCCATAAGCAACCTCAACGTAAGTACTCTATAAAGTATTTAAATTTTGGATTAAGAGTAATAAGCTGGTGGGCGCAGATGGACTCGAACCATCGACCTCGTCATTACCCCAGTAGTACCCCGCTATGCGGGGACTACGGGGCAGGTCAGTGCCTTATGGTACAGCGGTGGGCGCAGATGGACTCGAACCATCGACCTCGTCATTATCAGTGACGCGCTCTAACCGCCTGAGCTATGCGCCCCACCGCTGTACCATGTCTCCAGCGCTCCCTGCCCGGTAGCGAACGAGTGAAACGAGTTCTGCTACTCGGGTAACCGCCTGAGCTATGCGCCCTCTTGGGCTTAAACCCCTCCCTAAGATACTTGAATTATTTCTTCATGACAAGTGGGAGGCGGGACAGGACGCTTGACGCGGAGAAAATAAATCAGTACTATTGCTGATGAGTCTCGTTTCGTTTATTTATTGTTTACCGCATTTATGGCCACACAAGCAACCATCTATAACCCTATTACGCCGGAACAGATTAAGCCCGGCATGACCATCCGCGTCTACCAGAAAATCCGCGACGTCACCTCTAAGGGCGAAGAAAGGGAACGACTCCAAGCGTTTGAGGGAATCGTGCTTGCGTGCCGCGGGAACCGCGGCAACGACGGCACGTATACCGTGCGAAAAATTTCTGAAGGAGTGGGCGTGGAAAAAATATTTCCCTACCGCACCCCGGCAGTCGCAAAAGTAGAATTTGTGCGGCAAGCAACAGTGCGCCGCGCGAAGCTCTATTATCTCCGCGGCTACAAAAAACGGCTCAAGGAATCCACTTTACTTAAATGACGTAACTTAATTGATCTTGCATGCTTCTGGTATACGCAGTATACTTGAGGGATGAAGAGGGGGCCAAGACCGTATAAAAACACTTCCACGCGATGGACACAGGAACTCGCCTATGCGGTGGGCCTTATCGCTACCGACGGATGCCTCTCCATCGACGGGCGTCATATCGACTTCACGTCAAAAGACAGATCGCTCATTGTAACATTCCGCAAGTGTCTCAAACTCACAAACAAAATCGGGAGGAAAACAAGCGGATCAACTGGACAAAAGAATTATTTTCACATCGCGTTTGGTGATGTACAATTTTATCAGTGGTTACATGCACTCGGCCTTACGCCTCATAAATCCAAAACAATTGAGGCGCTCCGCATCCCTGATCAGTATTTTTTTGAATTTTTACGCGGTTGCTGGGATGGTGATGGCTCTCTGTACGCCTACTGGGACAAACGCTGGCACAGCAGCTATATGTACTACCTGACATTTAGCTCAGCGAGCATACTATTCCTTCAATGGTTGCACAAGACCATCACGCGTCTCACGGGCATAAAAGGCTCCATTAAACTAAGCACGAAGTCACATCAACTTGCTTTTGCCAAAAGTGCCTCACGGGTACTTTTTCGAAAAATGTTCCCCAGTGAAAATATCCCTTTTCTTAAACGAAAATTCATAAAAGCACGGCGCATATTCAAAAAAGACGCGCGACATTCATTGCAAGCCCGGGTGGAGGAACTGGTAGACTCGTAAGGTCGAGGGCCTTATGCTCGCAAGGGCGTGCGGGTTCAAATCCCGCCTCGGGCACTTAGCTCAGCCTTGCCCACCCAAATTTGGGCAACTAGCTCAGTTGGTTACCCGCCACAAGCTTCTCAAGTAGGCGGGCCCGCCACAATGGCCCGCTTCTCGGGCCTTTGGGCGGGGAGCAAACCCCCCACCTTTTAGGATGGTTAGCTCAGTTGGTTAGAGCGACTGGTTTACATCCAGTAGGCCGCAGGTTCGAATCCTGCACCATCCATGAAAGGTGGGGGAGAGACGGACTGAAGGTCTCCATATAATAATGTCTTTATGAGAATCTTTATCGGTCTTCTTATGGTTGCGGGGGGAGCGATCCTCACGCTCAAAGCGAACTGGATCGTATCAAATTTTGGCTATAGCGAATTCGCAGAGTCCAACATTAAAATGTACGGCGGGTCACGCCTCCTCTGGAAGCTTATAGGTATTGTCACTATTTTCATCGGGCTTCTGGTCATCACCAACCTTTATGGAGACCTCATCCTGATGTTTTTTGGCCCCACCTTGGGAGGGTTAAAGCAAACGCCGGGATATTAAACAATCCGGGGGCCGTTAGCATAGTGGGTCGAGATGGAAATAGCACGTAAACTGCTTTACGTGCGTCCATCGAGACGGGTTTTCCTCTGTCGAGCGAAGTGAGACCGGAAAACCCGGGAAGTGCACCCGGTTTGTTCGCCCCGCACTTTCCTGGGGCCGATAGCTCAGTTGGTAGAGCACTACATTTGCAATGTAGGGGTCAGGGGTTCGAATCCCCTTCGGTCCAAAGAAAGTGCGGGACAGGTCCGGGAGGCGTGAGTCCGATTCTCGCACGGTCCATCATCCAGGCAACCCTTCACGGGTTTATTTTTTTATAAAATTTTTTCCATCACACCTCTGCGAATCACAACAGTGTTTACATTTCATCTGCATCGTTGTATAATTCATTTCAGTATGATGTGTGGATAACTTAAAAAAATTTGAGCGCAGAAAATTTTTCTTTATACACTCCCACACAACTATAGATAGACGCGCTCTTTCCATTTTGAAAGTCGGAAGCCTTCTAAAAAATCCTCTGCACAATATTTTTGTCGCCACTTGAATAAAAGCCAAAACGTTTCTCTCGCACATCATTAAAAGCGAAGGCTTCATCATAACGCATCACCGCTGTTCCGCGCTTCCTCATTGCTTCTCTTGTAGTCACCGCTCCTTTCCACCGCTTATCAGGTACCAAGCGGCCCCACGAAAGGACTCGAGCGCAGACACAGCATAATGAAAGGAGGTGATAAACATGGCAAAGAAGAAGACAAAGAACAAAGGAAAGAAAAAGAAGAAGTAGCTTTGTGTTGTATACTTCAACGTAAGAAACCCCCTATTTTCAAGGGGTTTCTTCGCTTTTATACACGACTAAAATAACGATTCCTGCTGCACCCTTTTCCTGTCACGCTCGGTAAACACCTCCACCGACCCGTACACGCCGTCATATCCCGGCGTCTTTTTTACCTCCCCGTTCCGCATACGTTCAATGCCCCGCACCACGATTGGGTCCAAAAATGCTTTGAGCTCGTCCAACGGTTTGCGCAAAAGGATGTCAAACTCGCTTGCATGCGCGCCCACGAGCGTCTCATAAATCGCGGTCACGCCCTTAGAATGTTTTCCCCTCTCCAGCCCGTCGCCTATGATCTCCTGTAAAGGCACGAGGCTGCGAAATTCCGGACGATTGCGGGGCTGATATCCTTCTTTACGGTCTGCGAGCTCCTCCACGCGGCTCAACACGCCCACGGTGACCGGACGGCCGCACTTGGGACAAATCCCCTTCTTCTTCCGCGTTTCCTGCGGGCTCCAGAGTACCTCGCACGCCCGGTGGCCGTCATAATGATACATGCCCTCTTCAGGAAAAAACTCATATGTCTCTCTAATGCGATTTTTCCCCGTCTCCGACCGCAACGCGTGTGTAATATTGCGGAAGGATCGCGCGGCCACCTCCACCACGGTGGCCTCACGCCCAAGGTTCGGCGGCGAATGAGCGTCTGAAAAAGAAATGATGGTTTTATGGTCGAGTTCTCCTAAGCGCCAATTCATTGGCGGATCGGATGATAATCCTGTCTCCACCGCAGGAATCCAAGGTGCAACCTCGCCCCAGGCTTCTTCAAACGAGTCAAACCCTGACTTTGACCCATACATGCCGAACCATGGCGTCCATACATGCGCGGGCACCACCAAAAAATCAGGATCCGCTTCCCGCGCAAATTCCGCCAAGCGTATCATATCCAATCCCAGGATGGGACGCCCATCGGACGCAAGTTTTCCCACCTTCCCGAGCAGCGCATTCAAACGCGCCGCGGCCTCCCGGGAAGGCGCAAAGAGCAACACATGGACTCTCCGCACATGTCCCCCGCGGGAAAAAATACACGCCACTTCCGACGTGTACATGAAGAGCGGATCATGGGATGCCGCAGTGTGCTGAGGAATATGATGCGCATGCTTCAGCTTGTACAGTCCTTCTCCCGCATCTTCCAACTGTTCCCCGCACTCGCGAAACCATGCCGGATGGGTAAAATCACCGGTTCCCACCACGTCAATCCCTTTCTTCCGCGCCCATAAGTGATGGTGCGGCAAATCGCTGTCTTTCGAGCACGCCCGCGCGTATTTTGTATGAATTTCCAAATCACAGATCAGGTTCATAGTAAATCTATAGTCCTGACGCAGATATACGCTGATAACCGACTGCGATAAGCGTCGGAGCTCGTCTCCGACCAATCGGTAGCAGACAAGCTGCCACGCTACAATTGATATCGCTATGGGCCAGACGCAGATCAACGCAGATATATAAATGACGACTAATTAAAAACTACTCGCTCACAATCAACTATTCACCACCCGCCAATTTCCTCTCCACCTCCCTATCATACTCCT
>MGER01000075.1 GCA_001791465.1 Candidatus Uhrbacteria bacterium RIFCSPLOWO2_02_FULL_49_11
TCACGTACTTCCGGTGCATCCCGCTGTTGTCGCAGAACTCGTTCAAGATGATTGATTTTTGTTCTTTGTCCGCTTTAAGATATTTCTTCTTGATCCGCATGAGGTATTCGCGTCGCGTGGATAAACTCATAGTGGCCATAGGTGACAGGATTTAATTGATAAATCGCTGTCACTGTAGGGTAAGATATCTCACGATTCAACGAATACCCTCATAGTAAGATTTTAGATGATTTAATTCGAAGCATTTGACGCATTGGGGTGTTTTGTGATAGGGTAGATATGTCACAATTCTCTCATTATCGTAAATATTCTATTTAGTGTGATGTTCACGCACTTCGTTAAGTGTGTATGAATGCGTATTATCTGCGTAATTTCGCGTTCGGCCGCTTGCGCATTAAACCCTAATATTGTGTGAAGACTACGCGGCTGAGCTTCTGCGTTATTCCGCGTGAAAACCTAAATCTCGCAAAATTCTATATCTAAAATTATGAATAGCACATTAAGTATTGTGCAGGCCATATTGGCGGTTCTCCTCATCATTGAAGTGTTGCTCCAGCAACGCGGAAGCGGCATGGGTATGGCATTCGGCGGATCAGGCGAGGTGTACGGCGTGCGACGCGGCGCAGAAAAGTTTATCTTCATCGCCACCGTGGTGACCGCGGTCCTCTTCTTCGTAGTGGGAATCGTCAGGATTCTCATCGAAGCCAACATCTAAGTCTCTCTTCAATAATCAATTCTCTTAAGAATAGAATGAAACGTAATTACCTACGACGGGTAGGAACTGCCATAGGCGTCAGCGTGCGCCGAGTCTTGGCGTCCCTGCGCCGGTATACCAGCGCGACGATTGACCATATGCTCGTGGCGCAGCTCTCCGGACGCCGTGTTCCTTCCCTCAAGCAATTCACTTACCTTTTTCGCGTCCTTAACGCCCGAGAATGGAAGCAATTCGCGATGCTTTTCTTCATCGCCCTAGCGTCGGGCGCATGGATGTCAGTCCAAGTCTGGCAGAGATTGTTTATCCGTATCCCGGCGGCGGGCGGCGCCTACACTGAAGGAATCGTCGGCTCGCCCCAGTATCTCAATCCCCTCTATGCAGGGTCGAATGAGGTGGATCGCGACCTCACCAAACTGCTCTTTGCAGGGCTTGTCCGTTTTAGCGCAGGCGGGATCCCGGAGCCGGATCTCGCAGAAAAGGTAGAGGTCTCCGAGGACGCGAAAATCTACACCATCACCCTGCGCGAGAATCTTACGTGGTCAGACGGGGAGCCGGTCACGAGCGAAGATGTTAAATTTACCCTTGAGGCTATCCAAAACCCTGAGTACCACAGCCCCCTCCAGCAGAATTTTAAGGAAGTCACGGTCGAGACTATGGATAACCGCACCGTGCGCCTTACGCTCAAAGACCCTTCCGCCCCCTTCATTGAAAATCTCGCCCTCGGGCTGATCCCCTCCCACCTGTGGGCGAATATCGAGCCAAAGCATGCGCTCCTCACCGAGCTTAATACCAAACCGATAAGCGTGGGCCCTTACCAATTCCAGTCGCTGAACAAGGATCCCGGCGGCGCGATACGCTCCTATACGTTCCTTGAGCGGTCCCAAGGGGTGCCGCATGCGCCCTTTATTGCGTCCTTGACCATAAAATTTTATTCGGAAACGGCAGATGCGGTCGCTGCCTTGAAAAATAAAATCATCGACGGGCTCGCGCTCGTCTCGCGAGAATCGCTTGAGAGCGTACAGACGGTAAGGAGCAGCCTTGCGCAGTACCGCCTGCAAATCCCTCAATACACCGCGATATTCTTTAACACCAAAGAAAATGATATCCTCGCCACCCGCGCGGTGCGCGAAGCGCTCTCTTTTGCCATAGACCGCTCACAACTTCTCGCAGACGCACTGCAAGGCCAAGGCGAGCTTATTAACGGCCCCCTGCTCCCCGGCGCCATTGGCTACCGCGCGAACGCCACTTCCACGCCCTTTGATGCCCCGCGCGCAATCGCGACGCTCGAAGCAAACGGCTGGGCATTGCCGGAGGGAGGAAACGTACGGCATAATGCGACCCTGAAACAGGATCTTCAAATCAGGCTCACCACCCTCAACGTGCCGGAGTTGTACCGCATGGCGGAAATGATCCAGAAGCAGTGGCAGAGCATTGGCGTAGACACCAATCTCGAGATCGTCGATCCCGCGCGGCTCACGCAGGATATTATCCGGCCGCGCGCGTATCAGGCGCTGCTCATCGGGGAAACCACTGGCATTGATCCCGACCCGTATCCCTTCTGGCACTCCTCCGGAATCGGCGAGAGGGGCTTGAACCTTTCAGACTTTTCTAACCGCGATGCCGACAAACTGCTTGAGGATGCGCGCAAATCCACCGATCTTAACAAGAGGGATGAGAGCTATGCGGCATTTCAGCAGCTCCTTATCCAGGAACGCCCTGCGATCTTCCTCCTCACTCCCTATTATTCCTATCTCGTCGATAAAAAAGTGCAGGGCATTTCCCTGCAAGGACTCACCACTCCTTCAGACCGCTTTTCCCATATCAACGAATGGTATGTGGAGACGCAATGGAAATTGAAATAAGCCCATGGGCGAATGGCGGAATTGGCATACGCGTACGCTTCAGGAGCGTATGGGAGCAATCCTATGAGGGTTCAAGTCCCTCTTCGCCCATTATTTTCCCTTTACCTTTATCAACCGGTCCGCGTTCTGCCCGCAGACGGGCTTCAAAACCCTTTCAACCTTAATCCTCAACTTAATCCATTTAATCGTCTTTCTTATTTACCTTTAATAAACGAACTCATGCAACAAACAATAAACCAATCGCGCATTGCATCAGATGCACGCGCTCCCCTTGGCTCACGCCGGGGAACGTCCGCACATGCGCCATCAAGAAATGCTTCTCCTGCACGACGGCGTTTCGTGCGTGGCCGGCGTCCTGTCCCCAGGCTCGCCTTTGCCAACGCGCGCAGAACCGCACTCCTGCCTGCGGCCGCGAGGGAATCCGCGCGGCGCCCCGCACCCGTGCTGCTCCGCGCTTCTGGCGTGAACGCTGCCCGCCGCGCTGCCCTTGAGAGCCTGCGCATTATACCCATAGGAGGCTGCGAAGAAGTGGGCCGCAACATGGTCGCCTTTGAAACGAAAAACGACATTGTCATCGTCGACATGGGCCTTCAATTCCCCGAAGAAGACATGCCCGGCATTGATTACATCATCCCCAACATTTCCTATTTCAAGGGAAAAGAAAAGAAAATACGCGGCGTGATCATCACCCACGGCCACTATGACCACATCGGCGCCATCCCCCACCTTATCCATAAGCTGGGCAACCCTGTCATTTTCGGCTCAGACCTGACACTCGGCATTATCCGCAAGCGCCAGGATGATTTCCACACCGCGCCATTGAGGTTGCAAACGATCACGCACGACAGCCGCTTAACACTTGGCGCATTCCGCATAGACTTTTTCGCGGTATCCCACAATGTGCCGGGATCCTTGGGCGTGGTGCTCGACATGGGCTTGGGGCCGGTCGTGCACACGGGCGATTTCAAAATCGACCCGGATCCCAACAGTCTCACCCCCACGGATATGGACAAAATAATGGCGCTCGGGCACAGGAATGTCCTCTGCGTGCTTGCCGATTCGACGAACGCCTCCCAGCCCGGCAAACAGCTCACCGAGGGAGAGATCCAATCCAACATCGAAGACATCGTGGCGAAAGCCCCGGGCAGAATGATCGTGGGTACCTTTGCCTCGCTCCTTTCCCGCATCCAGCAAATCATATTTGCGGCGGAGAAGGCGGGCAAGCACATCATCGTGGAAGGATTTAGCATGAAGAGCAACCTCGAGATCGCGAAAGAGCTGGGCTACATGAAAATCAAGCGGGGCACGCTCATCACCCCCAAAGAAATGAAGAATTACACCCCAAACAAAATCGTCATCCTCTGCACCGGCGCGCAGGGCGAGGATAACGCGGTGCTCATGCGCATCGCGAACCGCGAACACCGGTACCTGCGCATCGAGCCCGGCGACACCGTCGTGTTCTCTTCCTCGGTCATTCCGGGAAACGAACGCTCGGTGCAGCGCCTGATCGACGGCCTCTACCGCGAAGGCGCCGAAGTCATCCATTACCAGATGATGGACATCCATGCGGGAGGGCACGCCCGGCAGGAAGACCTGAAGTCATTCTATAACATGGTGAAACCGCGGAACTTCATCCCCATTTATGGCAACCATTCATTCTTAAAAATGAATGCGAAACTCGCGCAGCAGACGGGCGTTCCCGCTGATCACATCTTTATACCCGACAACGGCTCTGTCATAGAATTCACCTCCCGCGGCGGACGCATCCTGAATGAAAAAGTTACCACCGATTACGTGTTCGTGGATGGTTTGGGGGTGGGCGACGTGTCAGAAGTGGTGCTCAGGGACCGGCAAATCATGTCGGAAGACGGCATGCTCGTGCTCATCGCGACTATAGATTCGCGCACCGGAAACCTCGTCCATAACCCTGATATCATTTCCCGCGGATTCGTCTACCTGAAAGAATCAAAAGCGCTGATCGAAGACGTGAGGATGAAGGTGAAACAAATCCTCAAAGACCGCGATCCCCGTCAGCCGGCCAACGAAGTCTACCTGAAAGACAAGGTGCGGAATGAAATCGGACAGTTCCTCTTCCAGCGCACCGAGCGCCGGCCTATGATCCTCCCCGTGATCATTGAAGTATAGGCCCCATTAGACCTATCAGACTTATCCGCCCTATTTAACTTATCCTCATTATCCGTCTTATCCGACCTATCCGTCTTATTTGATCTATGCCCACCACCAAAAAAAGGATCCTCACCGGCGACCGGCCGACCGGCAAACTGCATCTTGGACATTATGCCGGATCGCTTGCCAACCGCGTCAGCCTCCAGGATGTCTACGACACGTTTATCATGGTCGCGGATGTGCAGGCATTGACCGATAACTTCAACCATCCGGAATTCGTGCGCCAGCATGTCCGGGAAGTGGTGATGGATAATCTTGCCGTAGGCATAGATCCCTCGCGCGCGACGCTCTTCATCCAGTCGCTCGTACCGGAAATCGCCGAACTCACCGTCTTTTTCTCCAATCTCGTCACCCTGCAGCGGCTCCAGAGAAACCCTACGGTGAAAACGGAAATCCAGGAAAAAGGGCGCCTTTTTAAAGGGGGCAAGGTGACCTACGGATTTTTAGGCTACCCCATCAGCCAGGCAGCGGATATTCTCTTCTGCCGCGCCCATCTCGTGCCCGTAGGGGAAGACCAGCTGCCCATGATTGAACAGACGCGGGAAATTGCCGAAAAATTCAATGCCATCTACGGCGATGTCTTTCCTCTTCCAGAGGCAAAAATGTCCTCGCTCGGGCGGCTCGCGGGGCTTGACGGAAGGAAAATGAGCAAATCGATGAACAACGCGATTTACCTCTCTGACGATCCTGCAGCCGTGCAGGATAAAATAAAAACCGCGAGGACCGACAGCGGATCGGAAATCAAGTTTGATCCCGAACAAAAGCCGGAGATCGCCAACCTCATGACGTATTACAAGCTCGTCACCGGCATGGACATGAAGGCAATCGAACAGGATTTTGCAAACATCAAAAGCTACGCCACATTCAAGGAACAGTTGGCGAAGGCGATCAGCGCGTTCCTTGCGCCCATCCAAGAAAAGCGCAAGGAATATGAAAAAGACCCGGCGCGGGTGGATGACATCCTCCGCGCAGGCACCGCGCGCGCCCTGCAAGAAGCCAAAACGACGATGGCGCTTGTCAGGGAAAAAATGAAAATAGATTACTTCATTTAAAACATTTCTCACGTCAAACTCATTTATTATTAACTTGCCACACTTATGTTTTGGATCGCACTCATATTACTCGGCGCAGGAATACTCGCCACATTTCTTAATAAAATGCCAAAAGGCACAGTGTCTCCCTATCCTCTTCCTGTCATTAAATTGGCGCACGCCATAAAAATGAGCGCTTTCGTGTTAGGCGGTTTCTTGCTCGTGCTCTCGTGTTTTGCCCTTATCCCCGCGGGAAACGTGGGAGTTATTGATTTTTTCGGAAACGTGTCAGGCCGCATCCTGCGCGCGGGAATCAATTTCCCGGTAAATCCCATGGCAAAAATAATCAAAATGTCCGTGAAGACCCAGGAAATCAAAGAGTTGATGGACGTGCCGTCAAAAGAGGGCCTCACGGTCCAATTGGAGATCAGCGTTTTGTACCACCTGAATCCGGAAAAAGCGACGGAAGTGTATAAAAGCGTGGGGCCGCATTATGCGGACATTATCCTTGAACCGCAATTCCGTTCCGTGAGCCGCGGGGTGACCGCCGCGTATGACGCCAAAGCGCTCTACACCTCTGTGCGGGAAGAGCTCGCGTTACATATTACCCAGCAACTGCAGGATATTGTCGCGCCGCGCGGCGTCACTGTTGAATCCACGCCGCTCCGACGCGTGGGCCTGCCCGCCCGCCTTACTGAATCAATCGAGGAGAAGCTCCGCGCCGAACAGGACAGTCAGCGGATGGAATTTGTATTAACAAAAGAAAAACAAGAAGCCGAACGCAAGCGCATCGAAGCGCAAGGCATTTCCGACTTCCAGAACATCGTGGCGAAAGGCATAAGCGCCGAGCTCTTGAAATGGAAAGGCATCGAGGCGACGGAAAAGCTCGCCAACTCGCCGAATTCAAAAGTGATCGTCATTGGCGCGGGCAACGAAGGTCTTCCCCTCATCCTCGGCGGACAATAAACAGCGAAAGAGTTATATCTTGATAAAAATCCCCCGGACATGCCGGGGGATTTTGATATGCCGTTTCTTACATTCCCGGTGTCGGCGTATCAAGGAGGGACCAATCCGCGGCTGTATCCGTATCCGCACCGTTAGGCGAGCGGGATATGGATTTACCGTCCGTGGGGAGATCGGCGCCCGGATCAAATGCTTCCGTGTTCGCGCCGTAACTCGCCTGATCAACCACCGCATTCTCCGCATTCATGAGCATGACCGCGTCTCCTCCCGAATTAGTGAGTCCGTTCCCGATACTCGACTGAATCACCTGCGTGCCTTCCGGAAACGACCAGAACGTGCCGACATCCGCGCCCGGCGATATGATGGCGAAAGCCCCGGGTGCCAATATCACAGATCCCGGCAACACGTCAGGGGATCCTGTCGAATCCTTCACTGACCAACCGGTGAGGTCTGCGCTCGCGGTGCCCGCATTGTACAATTCAATCCACTCGTTCGCGTCCAATCCTTGCGCTTCCGAAGGATTCGCGAGTACTTCATTAATCACGACGCGCGCCTCGCCTGCCGGTGGCACCTCCTCCAATATGCACTGATCCGTGCAAATCTGCCCTTCACCGACGCCGTCCTCGCCGTCGCATTGCTCTGATTCTTGGTTCATCATCCCGTCGCCGCAGTGTGGTATCTCTTCAAGCACACATTGATCATTGCAAACCTGATGTTCTCCCGCTCCAGCCGATCCGTCACACTGTTCAGTTCCCTGGTTTACGACACTATCGCCGCAGTAGGGCACGTCTTCGAGGACGCATTGGTCTGTGCATGTTTGATGTTCTCCCACTCCGTCTTCGCCGTCGCATTGCTCCGATTCCTGGTTCATCACCCCATCGCCGCAAATGGGTTCCGGCGGTGGAAGTTCACAAATATGAAAAGGAATAAAGAAACGGTTATCCGCAAAATGTTCGCAGAGCCCGTCCATGATAGCCTGCAACGGCCGGTGCATCGGCAAACGGGGAATCCTGCTTATCTGACGCATCCCGTGGGATGGCACTGATGGGACGTGCATTTGCGTGACCGCCCGGGCGGTGCCGGCGATGCCTGCAAGCGCCAGCGCGCATCCCATGATAAGAATTAATTTATGTTTGAGCATGGGTTTTAAATTATTAATTAATACATTATGAAAGAGGTCGACCTTCTCTTCGTTTGTCATTGGCTTCTTCAGCGCAGATTACATGCCGCGTACCTTCTCCCTCTGCATCTCGCGATAAAGCTTGATTATTTTTTTCGTAACTTCTCCCGGCGTCCCTAAACCGATTTTTTTACTGTCAATTTCCGCCACCGGCATCACGTTGGAACTCGTCGCCGTCACAAACACTTCATCCGCCGCCATCAGGCGGCTTTTTGATATTCGTTCTTCCTTAAAGGAGATGCCGTTCTTTTTAAGCAATTTAAGTACCAAAATCCTCGTGACACCTTCCAAAACGTCTGACAACGGCGGCGTCACGACTATTCCTTTTTCAACGATAAAGATGTTTGACCGCGATCCTTCGCGCGCGTTGCCTTCACGGTCTATCAGAAACGCTTCAAACGCCTCTTTTTGTTTCGCTTCCCTGAATGCAAGGAAATTCAAAAGCATGTCCATGCTTTTCGCATTCGGCAGATGGCGCTCCCCTGCAAAGGTAATGGCAGTAACGCCTTTGGCATAGAACTGGTCAGGATAAAATGTAAGGCCGATGGCGAACAGATACACGGTCGCGCGGGTATTTTTGTCAGCATCGCCATAGGCGCATATCTTAATGAGATGGTCTTTCAGCTTCATCTCCTTTGCATACTCACGCGCCCACCGCAAGAGCGTCTCTTCTGACTCGCCAAGCGTAAGCCCTATTGCCTCGGCTGAAGCGCACAGTCGCTTCATATGCAATTCCGGCCACATCACGGTCCCTTGCAGCACTTTGATATTTTCATACACGCCAAAATCATACCACACTGCCTTGTCGAACACGGAAAAAAACACCCCCTCCAGCTCCATAATTTTTCCGTTCCGGGAAATTTTCATACCCGCCTAAATTAAGACAATAATTGTAGCGTGGCAGCTTGTCTGCCACCCATGAGGTCGGAGACGAGCTCCGACGCTACAGACGTTCAATCCTCTTTCGCAATAACGCATACTTCTTCCCCGTAACACGGAAAATCTCCTTTACCGTATGCGGAAACTCTTCCTCGAGCACCTCGATACCTTCCCGCGTGATGCCGCCGGGAGTGGCAACATGGTCAATCACATTTTCAAATTTTTCACCGCCGACAAGAATCTTTGCTGAACCGAGTAACGCCTGCGCTGTGATACTCTGCGCAGTCCCTCGAGGCAAACCTAAACGCACCGCCTCATTGGTAAACGCGCTCGCGAGATACGCCCAAAACGCCGGGCTGCAGCTGGATAAGTCAGTTGCAATCTCAAGCCATCGTTCCGGCACCGCAATCGGCTCGCCGATAAATTGCAATAACTTGACAATGCGAGCGACCTTCTGCCGGCTAAAATCTTTCCTGTAACAATACAATAAGACGCCCGCCAGCGCCTTCTGCGTATAGCTCGGAATGACGCGGATAATATTTTTTCCAAACCAACGACGCAAAAACGCGGGACTCACACCAGCGGCAATAGAAACAATTATTGTGTCCTTTTCAATTTTAACGCTCCGCGCCACCTCTCTGACATCAAGCGGCCGCACGCACACAAAAACAACTGACGCGCGCTCAACAACCTCCTGGGCGGAACCGACCAAATCATATCTTCTAAACTCCCGTCTCTGGCCGCTGTGCTTGTCAAATACAACAATCTCCCGCGGATGCGCGCAACCGCTTTCAACAAATGCACCACCCAAAATCGATCCCATCCTCCCGAATCCGATAAAACCGATTTTATTCTTACTAGTCATAATTTAATAATTTTACCACCTTTTTTAATCAAAATCTCATTTGGCAAATTCTTACCAGGGAATCCGGATGTCATAACAGCACCATAAGCGCCCACATTTTTTATAGCGAGAATATCTCCTTCCTGCACCCGTGGCAATTGCCGATCCTCGCCCATAATGTCATTTTGCAATACGGTATTCGCACCGATAGTGTACCTCCCATGATTCTTCCCACGGGGATTGCGCGCAAGTAAAATAGGATGATAACCATCTCCGCGCCATCCATATACATACGGACGAGCAAATATTCCAAACCCTCCGTCGCATCCTACCTGTGTCCACCCTTCCATGGCTTTCACGTTCGTAACCGTAGATAACAATGTCCCTGCCTTCGCGATCAACGTGCGTCCTGGTTCAATTTTTAACTGTATTTTCCTCCCCACAGATCGGGAAGCGCGTTCCATAAGACGCTTAAGATGAGCGCCTAGAGTCCTGAAATCAAATTCTCTTTTATCATCACGCGTCGTGACACCAAATCCTCCCCCAATATTAACTGAGTGAATATCTGGGAGTAAGGGGATTAAAGTCGCGAGGCACTCTGCCATACGGATAAATAAACGTACCTCCATAATATTAGTCCCAAGATATCCACACAAAGAGGTTAGAGCAACCCCATAGGTTCGTGCGTGCGCTACTATATTGTCAATATCTCTTTTCATCACACCCACACGGTTTCCTTTGTGATCAAGACTGTATCGCACATACAGCGCTAAATCATGCATTGAGATGTTCGTGGTCGTGACACTTACCTTGCTTGTATCAAAGCCCGCGCGTAACGCCTCATGCAACTCTTTTGGTGAATTAACCTGTACGGAGGCACCAAACTGTTTGAATATTCTTAATATTTCGTGACGATTATTTGCCATGACGGCGTAATGAATTTGGAATGGGGTATAGGCAAAACTACTTTTAATCTGCTGATAAAGGTCGTGTATTACGCTCTCCTCATATATATACAATGGAGTACCATATCTCTCCGCCAACTCATACGCATTATATACACCAAAATATAGAGTGTTATTCCTGATAATCATAACATTAAGGTCTCACTACAAGAAGTGAACTTTTTTAGCCCCGCCTGCCAACGCCTGTAGTTGGGAACGGTAACACTCATAATGTTAAGCAATACCTGACATACAGAACGCTCATAGTGATAAGGCTATGGCGGGCAGACATGGCTATATTTATACGTAGGTTTAGAATGACACGCTATACCACCCTTTCGGCATGCACCGGCTGTCCAAACCACGCATGGGCAATATCAAGATCCCGCGGCGTAATGTCGGTAAGGTAACATTGGCGCGCGCCCTCTTTGGAGGATGAAGCAAGCCCCATGGCGATACATAAATCGAGTAGCGCCTGCGCCGGATGAATCACCGTAACCCTCTTCCCCATCTTCGCTTTAATATCATCGAATACGCGGGCATAATGCATTGACCCCAGCATCAGCACGTCAATATTCTTGGTCTTGAACCACTGCAAATGCGCGCGCCCCAAACGGCGCGTTTCCCCGCGCGCTTCCTCGCCTTCGAGAATTAAGGGCGTAAGCGCCGCCACTGCTTTTTTCAATACCGCCACTCCCTGCAGTTCCAGTCCCAGCATGCCAGTGCGCTCCGTCACTAATCGCGGCCCGAAAAATCCCATTCTTTTTTTCTTCGTGGCAGCAAGCGCCGCCTTTATCTGCGCATCCCA
>MGER01000076.1:0-2616 GCA_001791465.1 Candidatus Uhrbacteria bacterium RIFCSPLOWO2_02_FULL_49_11
GCAAGGGCGCTGATGAATACCAGAAAATGCGGGTAATGAACATCGAGGTTTTCTTGCATCTGGAAAAGGCTTTCGCGGCGTTTAATATTCAACTGATCGATATCAAGCTGGAGTATGGCATCATCGATGGTGAGGCTTATGTGATCGATGAAATCACCGGCGGTTCCTTTCGCCTGTGGCCCTATGCCAACGAAAATCCCAACCTGAATCAGGCGAATGTGCTCAAGGAACTAAATCCCGCAGGCAGACTGGACAAAGACACCTACCGGATGGGCGAAAAGCTGGATCAGGTATTATCGAAATTCGAGCAGATCGCCAAGATCACGGCAAAATTCGGCGAGGTTTCTTTTTAGACCAAAAAACAAAGGCGGATAACGTAGCGAGGACTACCTTATCCGCTTTGCCATTTTAAAACCCCTCATTTGCCCCGTCCGACCTTCCAATCCACATAATTTCCCTTTAACTTTACCTAACTTAATCAATTCTCATGCAACTATATTCTACGCTCTCTCTTCCTTGTTCACCAAAAATAAATGAATAAACATTGCCCCCAACAAAACTTAACCAAACCCCCAACAAAACTTAACCAATAACAAAATATATCAAAAATCCGACGACAATTATTGTCACGATCGTGACAATAATTGTCCTTCCCTTTCCCCCACTACACTTTCCATAACCCCAAAATAGATACCCAATCTGCCCAGTCCATTGTTCTTGCCCCAATTACTGCTTTCCAAAAGAGCAATTAAAGTTACGATCGTGAAAATAATTGCTCTTTTCCTTTCCCCTCCTTATACACTATCATGACAGCCCAAACATTTTTTCTGCCTGCTCCATGCCGTCAAAGTAATCCGCCCTTATATAACGTACGTACTTCCCTATATTAAAATATTCAACAATCGCATTGATCTCATCCTGGCACTCATAAGGACACATCCACACGCTTAAATTAACGTAACGGAAACCAAGACCACGAAGTTTCTTCCGGAATGCATCACGCACGCTGCGAAGATTTTCAGGAATATCAAAGACGACAATTCGCCACTTTCCGTCCCAGCGTGGAAGCTTCATGATTTTAATAGATTCGACTGCCTTTCTCTTTAAAACCTCTCTTCCCTTCTTAGTGAGCTGATATTTCCACGCTGTGCGCTCACTACTCACCCGCTCCACCAAACCATTACGCTCAAACCGTCGCAGGGTTCGACGCAATGGGGTACGCGGTACCGTGTACCGATTCGAACCCATACCGAATAGCTGCACGGCATTGGGGGCCATAATAGCCACAGTGAGCATCCCGATTCCCTCAAGTATTTTCCAAATGGTGTCCGCGTACGCTTTTCCTTTATTTGGTCTCATAAAAGTTGTAAATAAACTACATTTTCTTTCCCTAAAAAGAAGCGGCAAGATAAAGAGCGATATGGTAATATTACCACGGTATTTTTCAAAAGACAATTAATGTCACGATCGTGAAAATAATTGTCCTTTTATTAGTCTCTCTTTTATAATATTTATGGTATAGTGAAATTCCGGATTGTAATGATTTTAGCCTTTTTTCGACTACTGATAACGTTAAACACATGCCTCCTGAACAAATACCAACTCGCGACAAGGAGCTTGAGGAGCGTTTTTTGGCTGCGTATGACGCCCAGGTAAAATCCATTTTCCGCTACATTTACTACCGCACCGGCCAAGAAAAAGAAGAAACGCAGGAGCTCGCGCAAGAAGTATTTATGCGCACGTGGGCGTACCTGCGGGAAAATAAGCGCCCCATCGACGACATCCGCGCGTTCCTGTTCCAGGTGGCGCGCCATGTCATCGCGGACCGGTGGCGAAAACACAAGCCTGCGCTTCCCCTCGAAGAGATATCTCCACAAGAAGAGCCTGTTACCCCGCCGCTGCCGCACGCTACCATTGACCTCCTCATTATGGAACAGCATCTTTTGAAACTCCCGATACGGCATCGAGAAATTCTCACTCTGCGCTTTATCAGCGACCTCGGCACGGAAGAAACCGGGCGCATCCTGGGATTAAGCGCGAACAACGTGGCAGTGCTCACCAATCGCGCTTTGAAGAAATTAAGAAAGATGATACCCCGTATGGATAACACTTAAAATATTTCTACCGAATGCGCTGTGTTAAATCCAAAGTTCAAAGCTCAAAGTTCAAATAAAGCTCAAAATCAAATTTTGAATTTTGTTTGACATTTGAACTTTGTCATTTGAGATTTTCAATTATGGTTCCTCTCGAACAACAACTTAAACACCTGAACCGCTCCCCTGCAAGCGAACCTGATCCGCGGTGGGTGGCGAGCGCGCGCACGAAGCTCGCGTGGACGATGGAAAACCCCGCGCGCCACATCCTGCCGCGCGCCGCTCCCCTACCCCGTATGCGTTTCAGACTGCGCAGGATTCTATTCACCGCGACCATTTCTCTCCTTATTGTGCTCCTCCTGGGGTCAGGCATCACGTACGCGGCGCAGGGAGTCATGCCGGACAATATCCTCTATCCGGTCAAAATCGCGAGTGAAGATATCCTCCTTGCCGTCATCAAAGATCCCGAACAACGCACCAACCTTGAACTGCAGCTTGCCAATCGCCGCGTGGAAGAGCTTCA
>MGER01000076.1:2694-3512 GCA_001791465.1 Candidatus Uhrbacteria bacterium RIFCSPLOWO2_02_FULL_49_11
CATCAGAGATTAAAGGAGAAATCAAAGCGTCGGTGAAGGCATCGCTTGAACAAATGCGCCAATTCACCGAAGAAACCTCGCGCGCTGCTCACTACTTGAAAGAAAAGGGCAACCGGCCTGCGAAATGGAGTGTGAGGGTAGAGACGAACATAAGCGGCGAGGCACATGTAAAAGTTGAGACCGAAATCGGGGACAATGAGAAAAAAGAAAAACGCGAAATAGAGTTCCGTGCCACACCAGGAATGCCGCTCACCGTAACCTCCACATGGCCTATGATAATAAATGAGCGGCGCGGGAGAAATAATGATGATGAAGCAGACGCGCAAGAGCTATCACGCATGCGCGCCACCACGACGATCCTTTTCGATCTCGATGAAGCGACCACCACCGTGCCTTCAAATACTCTTGAGCAGCTTGATAAAATGAAACGCATCCTCAACAAAGGATCCTTCTTCCGATTCCAGTCCGACATGAGCGCGGAGGGCGGCAGTGTCGAGCAGCGCGTGGAAACCAACTTTGAAGGGCAGTCTCACGTCCGCATCGAAACAAATAAAGATACGGGAGAAGATAAGAATGATTGATCTTAAAAACAATCCGTTATTATTTATCCAGATTCAGCATTGTAGCGTGGCAACCACAGAGGTGGTCGGAGACAAGCCTGCCTGCGCAGGCAGGCTCCGACGCTACAAAATGATCCAAAACATTATAACAACAGCGCCCCGCAATTGCGGGGCGCTGCCTGTTTACCGCGGTACCGCGGCTTTCTTTCTTTTCTCACATGGATTCCTCAACTTTCTAGAAATCCATTGTGAACAAAA
>MGER01000076.1:3573-5446 GCA_001791465.1 Candidatus Uhrbacteria bacterium RIFCSPLOWO2_02_FULL_49_11
GGAACTTCACCACGGTCTTTGCTTTGATCTGGATCTGCTCGCCGGTCGCGGGATTCCTTCCCATGCGCGCGGGGCGGAACTTCTTCATAAGCTTGCCGACTCCCGGCAGGGTGACCTCTCCGGCCTTCTTCACCTCATCATACATGAGGCCCACGAGTGCGTCTACCAAACTGGCTGCCTCTTTCTTGGTGTGCCCTGTCTTCTCTGCGAGCGCTTGGAGGAACTGTGTCTTGGTCATTGATTTACCCATAGTATTGGATGTTAACGATTGGTAATCCCAATCTTATGTTAAGAAGACCTTTGAGGTGCCTTCCGCCTGCTGCCCCGCGGAAGGGTGGGGATAAAATCCACCCTCTCTGAAGTTGAGTATAGCTCAAATGGCAAATTATGTGAAGCGCTCAACAAGCTTATGTCAACAGGTTTAACGCCTCTATGGAACCGGCTCATCACGCCGCGAACTAGACATGGAGCATAGAACATGGAACATGGAGCATGGAGCAATGAACAGCGAAGCGGGAGTTGATAGCTTTGTAGCGGTTTTGTAGTGTCTAAATAGAAACGCGGGGGAATTTTGACACCCCACGGGATGCCGTGTTATCCTTGGGGCATTGACAGGCCTAAATTTATATCCTGTATGCGCAAAATGCAGGGGATACGATGGAGTGGAGGGTGGTTTAGCGCACTTAGTGGCAAACACAAAGTGAACGATGGCGCGTAAGCGCTTTTTTGTTTGATATAAGGAGATTCTGCGAGGATTGACAAGAGAGCGCAAAAAGAGTATAGTAGGGTGCTTATGAAAGGAAAACAAAAATGAAGAGATCCTTATCTTAGAGGGATCGAAACGGTGCACGAGAATTGTCGAGGTATTTTTTAACGATTTGAAAATCAAACGGGACGACGGGTGATGTTGTGCGGACCGACGCGGTAGAGAATCATGGTGCTTCCTTCAAACTCAATGAGAATGCGGTACCCTTTTGAAATGCGGATTTCCCATGTATGCGCGTGACCCCCTAGTTTCTTGAGTCGGAGAGAGGGATGGGCGAGATCGGCGCTCAAGAGCTCGATTTGTTTATCAGCGACACGCTGCAGTTCCTGCGGGAGCTTCTGGTAATCACGGTCGAATGAGGAGGCAATAATGATTTTCACTGGCATGGTGTCAGCTTTCGTGGTGAAGTGCCATGATAGCCTCTTCCGCCGAGGTGAATGGACCGAGGATATCTCCTCGCGCTACCTCATCTCGCGCTTCCTGCAGCATTGCTTCCCACTCAGGAGAAAGCCGTGTTTCCTCCTCATCGTCTGAAGCAGGGGATGCGGAAAGCGTTCCCAGCTCTTCTATATTGATGCCGGCATAGTCCATGAGCGTACGGATGGATCGCGCAACCTGGCGTTTGTCGATGGTATTCGTGGGGTTTGCCATATGGCCGCAGTATATCACCCCGTAGTTACCTTGGCAACAAAAATAACACGCAAACATTATTTGAAATTTGATATTTGGATTTTGGATTTTTCAGTGGTTGTTTCTTTCGCCCGAGCCGAGCACTATTGCGCGGATGCGCGCAATTATGTACGCGGTTTGGCGAAGAAAGCAATTTTTCTCTTCAAATCAAAAGCAAAAAAGCAAAAAACCAACATAAATCAAAAGGAGGAATCATCATGAAAATATTTTTTGCACTGTTTTTTTGCGCCATGCAGTTGCAAGCGCAGGCCGAGGTGCTCCCCGTGTCGGTCGTCAACGCGACGACCGATTACACGCTCCCCACGGTTCCTCCGGTAACCGTGACGTGGAATGACCCCAATACGGGTGGGGTCACGGGGTACCGAATTTACCGAAGCATGACACACTCAAAACCAGTGGGTGTGTATGCGACGGTCC
>MGER01000076.1:5512-5748 GCA_001791465.1 Candidatus Uhrbacteria bacterium RIFCSPLOWO2_02_FULL_49_11
CGACGGCAAGGGGTGATTCGGTCTGTTGGGACTGGGATGACAACCCGGCCCCAATGTTCGGGGATACCACGTTGTGGATTAATTATCTGGTGTATGGCCAGAATCACGACGTGGTGGGGACTGGGTGGTATGTCTACGAAGCCATCACCCACAATTCAGAATATTGGCGTCGAAAGAGGGGCGGGGTACAGGTGGCGGCGTTTACGACGTATGCCGTGTTTGCCACCGGCACCACC
>MGER01000077.1:0-1748 GCA_001791465.1 Candidatus Uhrbacteria bacterium RIFCSPLOWO2_02_FULL_49_11
GCGGACAGGTGCGCGATACAGAAACGTTAGGGAAGGCGATAGAAAAGGTAATGAATGCAAACCCGCCGATCGTGGAGCAATTTAAGAAAGGGAAAGAAGGGGTGATAATGTATCTGGTGGGGCAGGTGATGAAGGAAATGAAGGGGAAGGCGGATCCGCAGCTGGTGCAGAGTCTATTGAGGGAGAAATTAAGTTGAGACACCGTTCGTGATTGTCCTCGGCGAACACGCGTTGATTCATTCGATTTATCCGCAGAGAAAGACGCGGAGATTGCTCGGGATAGTCCTCGGCGAACACGCGTCAGTCCCGCCAGCGCGGGACTGCGCTCCGCCTCGCCAGCCCCACTCCGACCCGGTCGGAGACCATGCTGGGGCTGGCTGCGGATGGTTCGCTCGAGAACAAATCCCTCGCTGCCAATAGACATCAACTGCGGAAGGAGAGAGGTGGAGGGAGTTTAAGGATGAAGAAAGGAATGGATGAGGTTTTCAGCCTCGTCTTTATTTTTTATCCAACAGATGCGTTTGTCTTTTTTGAACCACGTCATCTGGCGTTTAGCGTACTGGCGGTTGTGGAGACGAATAAGCGCAAGGGTTTCAGGAAGGGTTTGTTTCCCGTTAAAATAACTCTTCCATTCCCGCAGGCTGATGCTAGAGAGAGCGGGGAGGCGGTGGTTATAGGTTTCAAGCAGTCGTTTTGATTCTTCAAGAAGACCGTCGCGCATCATCGCGTCAAGGCGGAGCGCGATTCTTTTCTCTAGCGTTTCCATGGGCAGGGTAACGCCCAGAAGGAGCGTGCGGTAGCGGGGTTCCCGCTTTTTTCGTTGCGCGGAGAAAGATTTTCCTGTGGCTTTCATCACCTCAAGCGCGCGCATAATGCGGCGGCGGTTGTGCGCGTTTATGAATGCGGCGGCATCAGGATCTTTGACAACCAGTTCTTCGTATAATTGTTGAGTACTATTGTCATGCTGAGCTTGTCGAAGCATGGTAGTGTTCGGGTACTTGTCTCCTTCGTCAGGCTCAGGATGACATGGATAATGTTTTCGTAGCTCTTTATTTGGTGGAACGTAGGGGAACTCGAAATTATCCACAACTGCGGAAATCCAAAGACCTGTGCCGCCGACGAGGAAGGGGAGTTTTTTGCGCGTAAGGATATCGTCAATCGTTTGAAAGGCACGCGCTTGGAAATGGGTTACATTAAAATCCTCGTTTGGTTTAACGATGTTGAAGAGATGGTGGGGAATACCTTGATAATTTCCAATTTTCAATTTCCAATTTTCAAACTTTGGTTTGGAGGAAGCAATGTCGATTTCTTTGTAGATTTGTCGCGAGTCGGCATTGACGATTTCCCCGTTGAATTCTTTCGCAAGATCAACGGCAAGGTCAGTTTTTCCCGATGCGGTGGGACCAAGGATGACGATGAGCGGTGGATGAACGGACGCGGTCATATGCTTTCCGGCGATTTTACGCGCGGACTGGTTGTGCGTGCAATTTTCCGCGCAGTACCACGGTAACCATGGGTAATTTTAAGCTTGCGGTGTACGCCAGAGAGTGATCCCCGCTTTCGTCGTTTCTTTAGGTATTGAATATGTTTGGTTTCTCGGCGTTCTGATTTAATAAGTGGCAGAGACATATAATTTTATTATACGCTTCCCTAGATTAAATATAAAAAACTCTTGGTTTCCCATGAGTTTCCTGCAGTTAAATGGCGTATCTACCGCGTATAGGTCATGACAATCTGCCGCGCCTTTT
>MGER01000077.1:1772-4237 GCA_001791465.1 Candidatus Uhrbacteria bacterium RIFCSPLOWO2_02_FULL_49_11
CTGCCGCGCCTTTTTTTGGTCTATTTTTGGCTTTTGGCGAGAGACGAATGTTGCGGAAAATGCGAAGAGGACGAGCGAACAAGCGGTAAAGAGCGCTATAATTTTACTAATAGGCAATTCAATGGGTCGTGAAATGGCGTTTTCCATAGGATTTTTGTTTTTATTTTGGAAAATTTGAGTCAAAGAGAAACGTGAGAAAAAAATTTTCCTTTTTTCTCACGCACTAATACTATGATAGCAAATTTTTGGGCAAAAGTAAAGGCCCCGCAAGCGAGACCTTTATTGCTATCAAAAAGAGGAGGAAAACAAAAAAGCCATCTATCCTCCTGCTACAATTAAACCAATAACGATCACCGCTCCCACAACGATGATCATTAACATAACTAACAACAATCGGGACAGCCCATCAAGCTCGTCCCATGTTTCTTTCAGTGATTTTAACATTTTCGATTCCCTTCATTTTTAGTTTATGTTTTATTTTTTATGCTTACTTTATGGACTGTATCTCTTTCCCAAACCTTCGAAATTTATTTGGATTACACAGTACTGTAAGGGAAAGGCGCGACACTGTCAAGATTATGCCACTTTAAGGCTAATTCATTTAGAGAGCAGAATCTCCTTCAGTTTATTGTATTCGGCAGGTATTTGAGTAGCTTGTTTTTGCCTTTGGAGCGCGTCCTGAAGCGATGGAGGCATCGCGACAGCGGCGGGAGGGAGCACTTGCTCAATAGTATCCATGAATTTCGCTGGATGGGCGGTGCTCACCAGTACCGTGTGGCCCTGGAAACGTCTGCCTTCTTCGGTTTCTCGCCACAGTTCCAGCGCCCTCCATCCCACTGCAGTGTGGGGATCCATAATATAGCGATGTTCCTTATATACTCGTTGTATTGTTTCTAGGGTAATCCTATCGTCTATTGATACACTCCACATGTCTTTCGCAAATTTTCTTTGGTCAATATTGCGGTCGGAAGCTGGCAATGTTTTATCGATTGCATAAAGGTCAAATATACGGGCGATATTGCTTGGATTCCCCACATCCATTGCGTTTGACAGGGTTTGCACTGAGGGGCGCGTATGTAATACTCCCGTGCGCAAAAAATCCGGCATTACGGCGTTTGCATTGACTGCGGCTATGAATTTTGCGACAGGGATTCCCATGCGCGCGCCAAGCAAGCCGCCGGTGAGATTGCCGAAATTGCCGCTTGGCACACAGAAAGCGAGAGGACTGCCGTTCGCCTTCAGCGTACGCGCCATTTGGAGATATGCCCTTACGTAATAAAATGATTGTGGGATTAACCTTCCAATATTAATTGAGTTTGCAGATGTAAGTGCGATTTTGGCGCGGAGCGCAGTGTCGGCGAACGCTTCTTTTACCATCCGCTGGCAATCATCAAATGTTCCCATAACTTCAAGCGCCTGTACATTGCCGCCGAAGGTAGTCAGTTGCTGTTCTTGCAGTGCGCTCACCTTACCGGAAGGATACAAGAGGACGACGCGTATGCCGGGCAGATGAGAGAATCCTGCGGCTACCGCGCTTCCCGTATCGCCGGACGTGGCGACCAAGACGGTGAGCGTAGTACCCGGCTTCATGAGTGCGGATACCATCCTTCCCAGCCATTGGGCGGCGAAATCTTTAAATGAGAGCGTGGGTCCGTGCCAGAGTTCGAGTACGGAGAGCGTATCGGTGATTGGCATGAGAGGCACAGGCCACGTATAGGCATCGTGGCATACCGCACGCAGCGCGGTTTCTGCCACTTCATCGCCTATCCAGCGCTTGCTCAATTCATAGGCAAGGTCGGGATAGGAAAGGGAGGCTAGCACTTCATATTCATTCGCAAGAATTTCGGGTATTTGTGCGGGCATAAAAAGCCCGCGATCAGGCGGTTGGCCTTGCAGGAGCGCATCTTGGAATGAAACGAGAGGCGATTTTCGGTTGGTGCTGTAAAATTGCATATTTATAGTACCTGAAACGTCTGTTCCACACCCCCTCTGCAATCTCCCCCTTTTTAGGGGGAGAACCACGGGTCTTTATAGGTGAGCCGTGTTTGGATTTCTTTCAAGAATGTTTCTCCCGTGCTTTGTTCATCGCGCGCAACGTCATAGGGGAGCGTGACGTCGGCGAGGGCGGCATAGCGGGCGGCGCGGCAGGTTAAGAGATCGGGATAACAGCGTTTAAGAGCCTCGCGGTCAGATTCGTCCGGAAGTCTATAAAAACAGTTATTCCACACTACAGGTTTGGGGTCGGTGATATAAATGTGGAACAATTTCTCTTTCATCGATTGATTCGCCTCAAGATAGACAATAAGCGTCTGTTGTTTAAGATGTTCGATGATACGAGATGAGAGATAAATGAAGCTGCCGGTGGTATCGATTATAGTATTCGCCCTGTGTGCGGTGAGAAAAGTACGAATTGAATCTTCTTCCAGGGCAAGATATTGGGCGCTGCGGGCAGCATGTTGCGGTTC
>MGER01000077.1:4317-5447 GCA_001791465.1 Candidatus Uhrbacteria bacterium RIFCSPLOWO2_02_FULL_49_11
GAGAGATCGGTACGTTTTTCCCATACCGGACATCCCTATTAAGGTGATCGCCAATTGATTGCGCGCCAGCAGATTATTAAATACCTGCGGAGTGAGGAACATACATAAAGAATATGGCAGCAGTGTGTTTTTTGATTTCTTGATGTTTACTCCGCTTTATTCTTAATTGCATTTTGTATTTCACTTATAAATGCTTCCCGTGTCCGCATGAATGGCTTTTCGATCCCGTATTTCCTGATCATGAGCTCTTGGGAATTGATTTCCTTATCTCCGAATACGAGCTGATAGGGGGTTTTGTCGGTCATTGCTTTGCGGATTTTGTTGCCAATAGTGGTATTGGCATCGTCCACCGCCACGCGAATGTCATGTTTTTTGAGTTCTTCCGCGAAGGCAAACGCATGCGGATCGTTGTCCGTGCGCACCGGAAGGATGACGACCTGGACCGGCGCGAGCCAGGCGGGAAACGCGCCTGCATAGTGCTCGATGAGGATGGCGAGGAAACGCTCAAATGATCCGAGTATTGCGCGGTGGATCATGACCACGCGCTCGTCTTCCCCGTTTTCGTTGACGCACGTGAGGTTGAATCGTTCCGGCAGATTGAAATCGAGCTGGATGGTGGCGAGCTGCCACTCACGTCCAAGCGAATCTTTTGCGATAAAATCAATTTTCGGCCCGTACATCGCCGCTTCCCCGATGCCGTCTATCACCTCGCGCGTGCCGCGTTTTTCCAAAAGCGACCGAAGATGGGTCTCCGCTTTTTCCCATATCTGTTTGGTGCCGAGATACCGGTCAAAGCGTTTCGGGTCGTGGCGAGAAAACCGCACCTTCAAGGGCATATGGAACGGTTTGTAGAATTGGTCCACGATATCCCATACCGCCATCACTTCCTGCTCGATTTGCGCCATGCGGCAAAACACGTGCGCATCGTCTTGCGTGATCATGCGCACGCGCGACAAACCGGACAGTTCTCCCGATTGCTCGTCGCGGTAAACCATTGTCACTTCCGCATAACGCACCGGCAGTTCGCGGTAGCTGCGGCGCCGACTTGCATAGATCTGGGTATGGTGAGGGCAATTCATCGGCTTCATGGCAAATTCATGCCCTTCGCGCGTGGTAATGCGGAACAGTTC
>MGER01000077.1:5514-5588 GCA_001791465.1 Candidatus Uhrbacteria bacterium RIFCSPLOWO2_02_FULL_49_11
ACGCGCTGGTAGCCGTAAGGTATTTGCAGGGATTGGACAAAATTTTCAAGTTCATAGCGTATGATGGTTCCTCT
>MGER01000078.1:0-232 GCA_001791465.1 Candidatus Uhrbacteria bacterium RIFCSPLOWO2_02_FULL_49_11
AAAATCAGGAAGTTGAGATTTTATAACGATAAAAAACAATTATCCTCACAGATCAAGAGGGATATAAGATTGGCACAAGCCATTTTACGGTAAGAGTATAAGATAATACAACTAAAAACATTATTATGTCAGATCAGTTGATTAATGCGTCCGATATCCAGCATAATGGACAACAGGAACAATGGGATAGTTTTTGGGCACGACGAGGTTTTTTTGATTTGCTGAATGATTT
>MGER01000078.1:274-10028 GCA_001791465.1 Candidatus Uhrbacteria bacterium RIFCSPLOWO2_02_FULL_49_11
TCAATATATTGCGGTCCCTTCATTTTGTGAAATTGGGTGCGGTTCAGCCATTTTTTTAGCCCAAGTCTCGCACTATGCCTATAAGGTTACGGGGATCGATAATTCATCGGTGGCGTTAACCCGCGCGCGAGCGCTGTTTGATGATCAGGGGATCTATAATGGGACAGTCATAGTTGATGATTGCAGGGATTTAAAAATTGAGGAGAGGTTCGATACAGTGTGGTCGGATGGCGTGATCGAGCATTTTGACGATCCGGGGAAAATCATTTATGAACATCTCAAAATTACGAAGGATGGTGGCTCCGCAGTTATCTCTGCGCCGTATAAATACTCATATAAATATATTTGGTATATCTTGACAAGACCTAAGTTTTTACGTCGTTTATGGCCATGGACTGATCAGATGTTTTTTACGAAAAAGTTCATGTGCGAGTGTTTCGAAAAATATTGCGGGATGTATCAATGGCAGTATCGGATCGTTATATCCCATGTCAGTGAAGACGTGATTCTTTTTGTGAAAAAGGAAACCAAGGATCTTAATTGATTTTATTTGCGGTATGGCGAATTTTTATCATAAACTAATCTCTACAGATCATATTCTTCCCGTGCTTGACGAGGTGCGTGCAGTAAAGAAACCGTGGGAGCTTGCGGCGATCAAGCGCGGTGCGCAGATTCTTGAGCGCGTATTTACGTGGGTGCGCTTCTGCGCCGTGGCAGGCAGGACAGAACAGCAGATCGCGCGGGATATTGCGCGGATTATGAAACGCAATGGCGCCGAGGCGCTCGCGTTTCCGGTAATTGTAGCCTCCGGTCCGGGTGCCGCGGATATCCACCACATCCCGACGAAGAGAAAGGTGCGCAAAGGCGATATCCTTATGATTGATTGCGGCGCGGTGGTGAAGGGGCATTGCTCGGATTGCACGCGCACTTTTTTTATCGGTCATCCGTCTCAAAGATTTATCCGTTATTATCAAGAGGTGTTGAAGGCGCAAGAGAGGGCAATAGCGAAAATCAGGCATGGAATAGCGGCAAAGGTTGTTGACCGCGCGGCGCGCGGCTATCTCGCGCGGTGGCGCTGGGGAAAGACATTCACGCACGGCTGCGGGCACGGGGTCGGTTTGGCCATCCACGAGTTTCCGAATTTAAAACCAAAGAGCCGTGACGTTCTGAAGGCTGGTATGGTCGTCACGGTTGAACCGGGAATTTATTTAAAGCGATGGGGCGGCATACGGATTGAAGACATGGTGCTGGTGCGGCGTGGAGGAAGCAAAATTATTACCCGGTCAATCCCAAAGCAATTTGAACAAATCATATTATCTTGATTTTTATAGCTTTTTCCCTTACACTGTTTCCTAGTTTAGCATTTATCATTTGTGCGGGTATCGTATAGCAGCTATTATGCGTCCTTGCCAAGGACGAGATACGGGTGCGACTCCCGTTACCCGCTCCATTTTTATGGAATGACAGTCTTAAGAAGGGCTGTCGTTCCCGTTTTTGGGATATAAGACTGCATTGTTCTATGTACACTACTGACCCGCAAGATGAAATATTTCCCGTCGTGAATGAACAGGGTGTGGTGATAGGCCGCACGACGCGAAGAGAAGCGCACCGCAACCGTGAGCTCATCCATCCGGTTATTGGGATCTTTGTCTTCGATACGCGAGAAAGGGTGCTTCTGCAAAAGCGCAGCGCAACCAAAGACCTCAATCCTCATTGCTGGACCGTGAGCGTGGGCGGACATATCAAACATGGCGACACGCCCATTGATACTGCAGTAAGGGAAATTGAAGAAGAGATTGGGATTTCTGTGAATTCCGAACGGCTTACGCTCTTGGGCACGATGGTGACCAGAAATGAGGTGCAGTCTGAATACTGGTATGTGTATCGGTATGAGTTGCCTGCCGTGGCGCCGCTTGAAGCGCACCCCGATGAGGTTGCTGAACTGAAGTTTGTGACACTCGCGGAATTAGCGCGCATGATCCATGATCAAAAGGCGATATGGGGAGAGGATCCGAAGAAAGTGATCAAACAGTTTATTCTGAATGAGTGAAGCCAGACAGGATAAATACATTTTCTTTACATCGTTTTTGGATAGTCTCCTCTAGAAAGAAAGGTACATTGAGGCTATAATTTATATGGTATAACATGCCCGGGTGGAGGAATTGGCAGACTCGCAACACTTAAAATGTTGTGACCGTAAGGTCGTGTGGGTTCGAGTCCCACCCCGGGCATAATTTTATGAGACAATTTCTTGCGCAAATTACGAAGGAAGCGGGCGATGCCGCATTGAAGAAATTCAAAATGGCGGGATTGAAGTATGGGACAAAAAGGAATTCCGCCGATATAGTGACTGAAGCGGATGAATTGGCAAATGAAATGCTCCTCGCCCGCATCCATGCGAAATTTCCTCGCCATGGCATTATTTCAGAGGAGACTGGGGAATATGAAAGCGGTAGGGAATACGTATGGATTATCGATCCTCTTGACGGGACGCGGAATTTCCTGACGCACACGCCGCTCTGGGGGACCATGGTGGCGTTATCGAGAAAAGGGCGTGTTATCACTGCGGCGATCTATGATCCCTGCCATCATGAGCTCGTGCTCGCGGAGAAAGGGAAAGGCGCTTATCGGGACGGCGCAAAGATTCGTTGTTCTTCCACCGATGATCTCGCGTATAGTTATGGCGCCATCAGCGCGATGATCAAGAAAGAGCGTTTGGCATTTACTATTGGGCTTATGCGGCACACGGGCGGTGAAGAAGTATGGATCAGCGGATTTGGATCTATTGCAGTGAGTGCGTCCTCTGTGGCAGCGGGAAGACGAGATTGGTTTGTGTCATCCGGCGCTTATGTATGGGATTATGCGGCACCTGCCCTTATTCTCTCCGAAGCCGGTTGTAAGGTTACAAACACCAAAGGCCGTACGTGGCAGATGAATGATCGCGCCTTGATTGCGGCAAATCCTCTGCTCCATCGGAAATTGATCCGCCTTATGAAATGAACATGTCTAAGGAGAGGTTCACAGGAAAAATATTCAATTTCATGCAGTCCCCTTGGGTAATGGTCGCTGGTGTGATCATTCTTTTTTTGATTATTAAAGTCCCTCAAATTGATTACCGATATGGGGATGAAAATATTTATTTCCTCATGGGCAAGCTCATCACTGAAGGGCAATTTCCCTATCAGGATTTCTTTTTCGCGTCGCCCCCCTTACAGCTCATTTTTACCGCGCTCTTTGTTGCGTTGTTCGGTTTTCACGTGTATGCGATGAAGTTCATTTCATTACTTACGGTCGCGGGGTCGGCATTTTTTCTTTATGTGATTTTGAAAAAAAATAAAAGTGAAGTGGCGGGGGTATGCGCTGCAGTGTTATACTTGTTTTCATTTGTTACCCTTACCACAAGCGATTATGTATCAGGGGTTCAGTGGGTGGTATTTTTTACGCTTGGCGCGCTTATTCTTATCGCGCATGAGAAACCCGGATGGGCGGGGGTTGCGGCCACGCTCGCGCTCTTCACTCGGTTTTACGCTGCGCCTCTTATATTTGTAGTTGGCCTTTATGCCCTAGTGAGCACGCAGAAAACATGGCGGCGGTTTTTCATAAGTCTCTGTATCCTTTTCATAGGCGGCAACCTTCTTCTCTACGGGGCATTGGGAACTCAGTATGAGCAGAGTGTGGCGCTCTACCATCTGCAAAAGTTTGAAGAGCTCGACAAGCAAAAGGTGCTGGATTTTTTCTTGAGGTGGGATTGGCTGTTGCTGGTGGTGAGCGGACTCTCGCTTTTTGTGGTGCGGCTCAAACAGTTGGCGCTCCCTCTTCTTGGATTGGCGGCAGGCGGCCTTTTCCTGTACGTGTTTAAAGATATCTATTACCTCTATTTCAATTTAATAATTCCATTTCTCGCGCTCTTGGGAGGGATGTTCCTCGCAAACATATTTCATCTCTATCCCTTCTCGCTCGTATTGAAAAAAGGAATACCGCTCATGGTGCTCTTTTTAATCATTTATATAGGATACGGCACATGGCATTATATGAGGGATCATGCAGGCGCGGCGCGGATTGATTATCTTGAGGAACTTGTCCAATATGTGCGTGAGCACAGCGATCCAAAAGATTCTTTGTACGGATCGTTTGAGATCACGCCGCTGGTCGCCGGCTTGAGTGGACGCGCCATTGCCGGCAATTTCATTGATACTAACAATAAGACGTTTTCAACCGGCATGGTGGCGCTGGACGAGCGCGAGCAGGCATTATTGAAAGAAAAAGCAAGGTATATTTTTACCAAGGTGTTGGTGGATGGGCAAGGGAATCTCTTGGAGCTTGGCCGTTTCATTTCGCTAGATTTTTTACAGCGCCACTGTGCGATAGTGAAGAGTTTTCCTATCCAAAAAGATTACTACTCTAATTTTCTTTTGGTATGGGAATGCCGTTATTAAATATCCTTTGCTTATTATGATTTCTAGTGCCCTCCGTTTTTGTTTTAAATAAAAATTGCCTGTCGTAAGAAAGACAAGCAACCCTGAATCTAGAGTATCCTGTTTCCCCTACGCCGGTATTGTCCGGATCGGGTTCGAAGGGTATTTTTCAGCCCGCCTAAGTTTTTTAGATTGGATGCAGGATTTGTCGCTTTCTGTCACGTATCGCAGCGAGCAGGGACAAATCGTGTTGCCTTAAAGCAAAATTTTGGCGGGCACCCCAACAGTTTTAATTGTTTATCGTGCAATGAAGTGTAGTGTAATGAAATTACTTTTACCGCGACTCCTTATAGTGCGATTGCGTCTTTTATGGCGTATCCTCTTATCAATTCAATACTACCCATATGAAAACCGTATACCTTTTCCTCATCACGTTAGGCGTGTCTCTTGGCGTGTGGACTGCCATGGCAGCCACCGATATCACGCCTCCCAGTGCGGTCGCGAATCTTGCGGTCTCATCCAGTGCGCCTGCGTCGGTAACCTTGCAGTGGACTGCGCCGGGCGATGATGCGATGAGCGGTACTGCTTCGTTCTATGACGTGCGGTACCGTACCGCGCCTATTACAGAGTCGAATTTTGCCACTTCCACACCTGTGGCGGGCGAACCTGCTCCCCATGCGGCCGGCACGACTGAAACATTTATGGCGCCCGATCTCACTTCTGCTACCACCTATTGGTTCGCTTTGCGTACCGTGGATGGAGAAGGAAATACTTCTGCGCTCTCCAACAACGCTTCCACCACGACGCCCGTAGACGCCATACCGCCCCTCGTTTCTGCCATCACGGTGACAAATATCGCTGCGGCATCGGCGCGCATATCGTGGGCTACAGAGGAGAGCGCGACATCGCAGGTAAATTATGGCACGACGACAGGGTACGGTTCGAGCACCGCTTCCACCACGCTCACCGCCGCGCACACGATAGATCTTATCTCGCTCTTGCCCGCGACCTTGTATCATTTCGTGGTTTCATCTGCGGACGTATTTGGCAATACGGCGACATCAAGCGACGCCGTGTTTACTACGCTTGCCGTCCCCACTCCTGACGTGACGGCACCCGTGATTTCTAGCATTTCCGTCACTGACATGACCTCTGCGTCTGCGATGGTGCGATGGAATACAAACGAATTCGCGAATTCCTTGGTGCGCTATGGCACCTCCACCGCCTATACGGCAAGCGCAAGCAATGGCGCTATAGTAAGCGTGCATGCGATACCGCTCTTGAGTTTAGCACCACTCACCACTTATCATTTTGCAGTCTCGTCAGCTGATATAGCAGGCAATACCGCGACTTCTTCGGACCATCTTTTTACCACGCTTGCCACCTCAACTCCTCCCACGGCGACTACGACGATATCTGCCATTTTAAAAATGGACCCCCGTACCCTCAATCGGGTGCAAAAGGGTAAAGTAATAAATGCCGCTGTCACGCTGCCTCGAGGTGTTACGTTTGAAGGCTTGGAGACAGAGAGCGTGCTCCTCAATGGGACGGTGAAACCTGTAGATCTCAAATTTAGGAAAACAGAGTGGCGATGGTGGGGAAAATATCGCAGTACGCTCGTGATGAAATTCAATAGCAACGATCTTCTCGCCCTTATCCCTACCTCCACCGACCAGTTCACCTTTACCGTAACAGGAAAAGTCAAAGCAGGCACCTTTACCGGGTCGGATACCGTGCGGATTATCCCTAAACCAAAACCAATCCCCTTGCCAAAGATTGAGGAGAGGATTCAGGAGAAAATGGAAAAAGCGGAAGAACTGCTTGAGAAAAAACAGGAACAGCTGCAGGAGAGGCAGAAAAAGATGGAAGAACAGTTTGAGAAATGGCAAGAGAAATTAAAGGGTAGAATGGAGAAGCTGAAGGAGAGATTTGACGATTAACGCCGCGTTTTTTGCGTTCGCTCCATATGACAAGTGTGTATGAAGGGAATGCACATGCTCATCCCGCCCCGGCACGTCTCGGGGCGGGTTTATATATGACACATGCTTTCACTTAAGCGAGCGGTAACTTCGTTGTTGATAGTGTCGCGAGGGCGGGAGATTTCAAAGAGAGAAACTTTGTGGTATACCATCATCGATAATGATAAAAACAAATAATAGGACTCACGCAGTAACTAAATGCAACTCGTTTAAAAGCAAATCTACCCGTTCAGGATGAAAACTGTACTCACGCCGCAGTTGATACCAGGTTTTGTCCGTTGCTTGTTTCATGCGTCCTAAGATTACAAAGCTCGTAAGACAGAGTGTCAAGCACCCATTTCTTTAGACACCTTGTCTCCAGATAGACTCGACCTTTGTAGACCGCTTCGGAATCGCCGTGTCGTCAATGATCAACCAGCCGTCCGACAACCTGCCCACGATCCTTAACGTGAGACTCGAAAGGAGTGTCTACTATTTGACGTAGGCAAAGATTCTTATTGATTTTCAGTAAATGCCTGCTATACTGCAACCATCACCACGAAAAAGACCCTTATGGGGTGCCGTCCCTATCGGGGGCTTTTTCTTTTTAAACCAATCCTAAATGAGAGCGTTGATCATTAATATAGGCAATTTTTGCTCCTGTCCGCTTGAAATCGAGCATTTTTTCTCGTTGTTGGGAGACAGTATGACTGACAGCTTGTGCTTCTCCTGCAAGAATTTAACCAGTCCCGCATAATCGCCATCGCTTGCGATTATAACCGCATCATAAATTAGGCCTTCGGCACTAATCGCGGATTCACGCTGACTTTACGCCGACTTACGCGGACAGATTGAAATTCCGAGACAATAAACTATAGGAGATTATACTTGCTCCGCCAACTGGTGGATCTATGGGAGATTCTCATTTCAGCCCATGTTATATTTCTCACAAGTAATGAGGTGGCAAATTTACAGCATTTTTGCCACGTGAACTCGAGGGCTTTTGGACGTATTATGTAGGCTAAAAGAATGGCCGGAATGCAGCATTTTGGCCATATAGGCATGGGACTCCCGCACGCGCCACGCCAAACCAAATACGGCTATTAACCAGCTCAATAGCCGTTTCGTAAGGTAGCCCATGTAACTATTACGCGTTGAGTACTTTTTTCAAATACTGTCCTGTAAAGCTCGCCTTCACTTTCGCGACGTCCTTGGGTGTGCCTTCGGCCACGATGCGGCCGCCTGCGTCCCCGCCTTCCGGCCCCAGATCAATAATCCAATCCGCGCTCTTAATGACATCGAGATTATGCTCGATCACGAGGACCGTATTGCCGCGATCCGCGAGCTTCTGCAAAACTCCCAACAGTCTTTTCACGTCTTCAAAATGCAAACCCGTCGTCGGCTCATCAAGGATATAGAGGGTCTTGCCGGTGGAGCGCCGTGAAAGCTCGGAGGAAAGCTTGATGCGCTGCGCCTCGCCGCCCGACAAGGTCGTCGCCGACTGGCCCAAGGTGATGTAGCCCAACCCTACGCTCGTGAGCGTGGTGAGCTTCTCGCGTATGGGCGGAATGTCGTGGAAAAAATTCTCGGCTTCCTCCACGGTCATGGCGAGCACGTCCGCGATGGTCTTGCCGCGATAATGGATCTCGAGCGCCTCGCGGTTGTAGCGTTTACCTCCGCACTCTTCGCACTCCACGTACACGTCCGGCAAGAAATGCATTTCAATCCGCACGAGCCCGTCGCCCTGGCACGCTTCGCACCGCCCGCCGCGCACGTTGAAGCTGAACCTGCCCGGCCGGTAGCCGCGCATGCGCGCTTCCGGCACCTGCGTAAACAGCTCGCGGATGGGCGTAAAGACGCCGGTGTACGTCGCGGGATTCGAGCGCGGCGTTCGGCCGATGGGAGACTGGTCGATGACAATCACTTTGTCCAGAAATTCCGCGCCCAGCACCGCGTCATGCGCCGCCGGCTGTTCACGCGCGCCCCAAAACTGTTGTAGCAGGGATTTCGCCAGGATTTCCGTCATGAGCGTGGACTTGCCGGAGCCGGACACGCCGGTGATGCACACCAGTTTTCCCAAAGGCACGGTGACGTTGATATTTTTTAAATTAAACGCGCGCGCCCCCTTCACGACCAGGTACTTGCCGTTGCCGCGGCGATACTCATGAGGCAGATTGATCATCTTCTTCCCCGAAAGGTATGCGCCGGTGAGCGAGGCGGGATGGCGCGCAACCTGCACGGGCGTGCCCTGCGCCACGACGTGGCCGCCATGGGCGCCCGCACCCGGCCCGATGTCTATCACATGGTCGGCGGACCTGATGGTTTCCTCGTCGTGCTCCACCACGAGCACGGTATTGCCAAGATCGCGGAGATTTTGGAGCGTCTTGATGAGCTTCGCATTGTCGCGCTGATGAAGACCGATCGACGGCTCGTCCAAAATGTAAATGACGCCCGAGAGCTGGGAACCGATCTGTGTGGCAAGGCGTATCCGCTGCGACTCGCCGCCCGAAAGGGTGGATGCGGACCGGTCAAGCGTGAGGTAGGTGAGCCCCACATTGAGGAGGAATTTCAGCCGCTCCAAAATCTCTTTCAGGATCTGGCTGCTGATCGTGCGCTCCCGCTCTGTGAGCGCTGGCTCTCCTTGTTCAGGGGCAGCCGCGCGGTGCGCACCGCGTGCGGCAGGCGCAGCCTCACCTTTGAGGTTTGAGAAAAAGGCAAGCGCCTGTTCGATAGTCAGGGAGGTGACGTCATAAATGGATTTCCCGCGCACCGTGACGGCGAGCGCGTCGGGTTTCAGCCGCTTGCCCGCGCAGACGGGGCAGGGCAACACCCGCATATAGCGCTCGATCTCGGCGCGGATATAATCGGATTCGGTTTCGCGGTAGCGGCGCTCAAGGTTGGGAATCACGCCCTCAAAATGAGTCTGGTAATCTCCGGTAAACGAATCGCTCTCATAGTCAATCTTGTACGTGCGGTCGCCCGTGCCATAGAGCAGGAGGTCGTACTGCTTCTTGGTGAGATTTTTAATGGGCGTGTGAACGGAAAACCCGTGCGCCTCCGCCACCCCTTCCACGATCCTCATGTACCACGGTGCGTTGGTACCGGTGCGCGACCAGGGGCGGATCGCGCCCTGCGCGATGGTAAGCCCTGGATTGGGAATGATGAGATCCGCATCGACCTCAAGCTTGGTACCCAAGCCCGTGCACACGGGGCACGCGCCATGCGGAGAATTGAAAGAAAAAAGCCTCGGTTCGAGGTCAGGCAGGCTCACGCCGCAGACGGGGCAGGCAAAATGCTCGGAGAATACCAGCGATTCCGATGTCTCGCCGCGCCGCACCTCCACGGTCACGAAACCGTCCCCGAGATCAAGCGCCGTTTCCA
>MGER01000078.1:10039-10836 GCA_001791465.1 Candidatus Uhrbacteria bacterium RIFCSPLOWO2_02_FULL_49_11
AGACGCGAGCGCTCTCCCCCCTCGCTCATCGAGGCCGTGTCTTTTTTCTGTTTCTGGTAGAGGTTGATCTTCGCGGTAAATGACCCGGCAGCGCTGTGCGCACGCGCGCTTTGCGTCTGCGCGCCGCGATCCTGCTCTTCCCTTAAGGTCCGCGTGATCGGCATCTCATCCACAAGCACCTCAAGCGTATGCTTGCGCTGCTTGTCGGTCGCCGCGTCCAGCGCTTCTTCAGTGCTCGTCAGGACGCCATCCATGCGCACGCGCGCGAATCCCGCCCGCGCGATTTCTCTGAGCACGTTTTTGTGCTCGCCTTTTTTGTCGCGCACCACCGGGCCGAATATGGCGCACGCCGCGTTTTCCGGGCTTTTCAGGAGTTGGCTGATGATCTGGTCAACGGATTGGCGCACCACCTCCCTGCCGCATTGCGGGCAATGCGGGCGCCCCACGCGCGCCCAGAGGAGCCGCAAATAATCGTAGATCTCCGTGACCGTGCCCACGGTCGAGCGGGGATTATGGGACACGGATTTCTGGTCAATGGAGATGGCAGGTGATAAGCCCCTGATGTCGTCCACGTCGGGCTTGTCCATGAGCCCCAAAAACTGACGCGCATACGCAGAGAGCGACTCCACGTACCGCCTTTGCCCCTCCGCATAAATCGTGTCGAATGCAAGTGAAGATTTGCCCGAGCCGGAAATGCCGGTGAGCACCACGAACTTGTCGCGCGGAATCTCCACGTCCATATTTTTGAGATTGTGCACCCGCGCGCCTTTTATAACAATAGCGTTCATAACAAATTG
>MGER01000078.1:10842-15039 GCA_001791465.1 Candidatus Uhrbacteria bacterium RIFCSPLOWO2_02_FULL_49_11
TTTAATTTTCAAGCATCAATTTTCAAATAATTTACAATGCATCAATGTTTCAATGTTTGAAAATTGTACGATTGATATTTTTTGAAAATTGGAAATTGAAAATTGGAAATTTTTATATGAGCACTTACGAGGGTTATGTGTCGTGTGTTTCAACTATAGTAACTCCTGGCCCATGAATAAATGAAGGGATAACAAACGGCAGGCAGTATACACCGCCTGCCTAAAGATTACAATACCCCTTTACTTCATTTCTATTTCTTATTTAAAAACTGCCTGCCAGGCACCGTGTCAGTTCAGTGCGTCGAAATCCTTATTCGAGATACCCAGTCCCAACGCGCGCATAATAGTATAAGCATCGGCTGCCCTGCCCAAAAAATACCTCTTATTATCGCTGGGATTCACGTACCATGCTTCACCGTGCGATTCTACATGCAGAAAAATTTTACCGCGCTGCATTTTGGCGAATGACGCGTTGGTGACAGCCTTCCCGCTGCCCCGCGGATTATAACCGCTCGCAAGCTCCGTTCCATCGTCATACCCATCACCATCCGTATCTTTGAGAGTTTTGTCCGTACCGACCGCATCCTCAAAACTGTCTGACAAACCGTCACCGTCCTGATCGCTTCCCGAAAGCTCCCTGAGCCCTATGGGTATTTTTTCCAAATCGGCATTCCGAATTCCTATACTCTGCTCCCGCATCACCGCGTACGCGTCCTCGGGCTTCCCCAAATAATACGTCCGCCCGTTGGTCGGATGCACATAATAGGCTTCGCCATGTGATTCCACCTTGAGCAGAATCTGCCCCTTCAGGCGTTGATAAAGATTTTGATTTTTCACTGCACCGACCTCGCTCGATTCTGCAGACGCGCTTCCCGAACCCTTAGAGACTTTAAGTGTCAAGGATTGCAGCATATTCTGGAACGATTGTTTCGCCTTACTGTACAATTCCGCATCGTTGCTATGCACGGTCAGACCGGGACTAAGGTAGAAATCGCCTGTAGGAATATAGTAATCCATGTCTCGCGAGATAACCTTACCGGTACTTACGCTTTTCGTGACGATTTCGAACATGACCGCGTCCTTCAACTCGTTATTGAGCCGATAGTGCGCTTGGGATTGAATGACTTCCAGAGAGAGGTCAATTAGTTTCCCCAGTTGGTTCGCCTCCTTCACTGACTGCAATTGCTTCTCAAGCCATTGATCATTGCTCAATCCCTTCGTGCTTTCGTCGGTCTTCACAATTCCCATGCCGCCATATGCTGCCGGTATATCCTGCGAGAGGAATTGGAGCGGTGCTGATTTATTATGAACCGTTCTCATCTGCCACCCGTTCCCGGTCAACACAGTGAATGCGGGAGTTTGTTGGGAATACTGAGGCAGCGTCTTGAAGCTCTCAGAAAACGGCAGGAGCGTGAGTGAATTGACAGCGGCATCAACGGTCGCCTTGTCTTTGTCGGATTTCCCATAATCAATTTCCAGCATAATGAGATACTCGCGATGAGGAATAATATATTTAATGAAGGTCTGCCCCATCGATGAAACGGTCAACTTCTTGCCGCTCTGACCGTTAATCGTGACAGATGTATCCGCCGTAATGTCAATAAGCGCGTGGAGGCCCAGCTGGGCAACCGCGCGCTTGAACGCGGGAACCGCATTTGCCGCGGTCGCGACATACGGCAATTGCATAACGCTTACTTGCACGCTTCCGCCCTCGTCATCGCTCCCCTTGTCGATAAAGAACGCATTTTCGCCCACATACGTGAAATCCCAACTTGGATCTTTGGCGATCGTGAAAGGTGGATTGGGATTGACGAATACATTGACCATGGAGAGCCCCTTTTTCGTCCTGGTAAAATCAGTGATGCGCGGCAAAAGCGCGCTTGGCTGAGGCGCCCCTTGCATGTTCTGGTTCACCCAGAGATTGACGGACGCCGCGTTAATGACATACCCCAGGCTCCCCAAGAGATCCGCGTGCGCGCTACTGGTGATGCCGACGAGCGTCCCTTGCGCGTCAATCGCCGCGCCCCCCGAATTGCCGAACGAGACCACGGCGTCAGTTTTAATCCACGACGTGCCGTACTTGTCCAGCATGCCGCTGACAATGCCTTTGGTGATTGTCACGGTATCATCGCCGATGGAAGGATATCCCAAAATGGTAAGTTCATCATTCACGTGCATCGCGTCCGCCTGCGCGAGGGTCAAATAGGGGAATGCGCTTAACGCGCTCAGTCCCGGAATGGTTTTTATTTTTAACAGGGCAATATCCACATCCTTATTATACGCTATCAATTGCGCCACATAGGAACAATCTGGCGCGCGGGACACGGTTTCAGGAATGCAAATCTGGTAACCCGCTTCCGCGCTGGTATTATCAAATTCATCTTCAGAGTCTATGACATGATAGTTGGTGAGCACCACTCCGTTTGCCGAAATGACGACCCCCGATCCCTGACTTACCGGCGACAGCTCGGAATCATCATTCAGTATATACGTCTTCACCTGCACCACTGCCTTATACGCATCCTGTTTTGACACGCTCCCGGGGTTGATGACGGGATTCTGCAAAGGAGCAGGAAGGTGAGGTGATTGATCCACATTCGACTGTGGCGGCGCGCTGCCCGGCTGCACGGTCAGGGTAATATTCAGCCACAATTCTTCATAGCTGCCGTTCCAGTTGCCATGCCAAATCCTGATTGGTAAATACCCAGAGTATATTTTTGCCTGACTGCCCTCGCTTTGCAGGGCATCATCATTAAAATCAAATTTCAGCGTCCACGCATCCCCTTGCACGCCGCCGCTGGAAGATCCCACGATGGCGTAGGTGGGGAACCCCTCGCCATAGCCATAGACCGCGTAATTGTACAAGGTTCCTCCTTCCTGAATAATCCGCACCTCAAACGGCTGGTCGCCCTCCCCGTCGGTCATTTCCGCATTCATGCTACAGGGGTCTAAATGATACACAGCATTCTCTATCATCACGGTAGGGCAGTCGGCAGCATATGCGGAACTGGCGATAAAAAAAGTGCCCATTCCTATGAAAAGTACAGCAACGATAACAAATACCTTGATATAACACTCATTGATATGAGAAAAAGTTTTTATCATAACTCGTCGATATTTTTATGGGTTAATTGCTGAACACCACGCCTTCACTTCTTCTTAAATAGTTTTACGATATCCGCCCGCGAGACAATACCCACGAGTGTGCCTGCTTTATCCACCACCGGGAGGGGATTAATCCGCTGTTCACCGAAAATAAGCGCCGCATTCTCGACCGTGCTGTCAGGGCGCACCGTGACTGCCTTGTCGGTCATAATCTCCCGCGCAGTCGTGCGCAAAATAGCTTCGAGTTCGTCCCGGATCCTAGTGCCCACTTCCTTCTTCCCCAGCGATTCAAGGAGCTTCATATAGGTGGGGATATGCACACCCATATTTTTGCTCATGAGATCATACTCTGTCACGATACCAACCACTTTCCCGCTCCCGTCCACTACCGGCATCCCCGTGAGGTTGCGGTCAAAAAGCAAATGCGCAATCTCCGCCACCGTGGTTTCAGGGTGGCAGGAAATTACCTTTTTAGTCATGATTGTTTTAATATCCATAAGGCGTTAAAGTTAAATGGTTGCACGGTTAAATGGCTAAACTGTTATATTGTTAATATTGCTCATTATATCCTGAGTGATTTTAAGTATTAATGGTCCACTGACTTCACTACAGCGCGAAGGAATATCAATTTTTCGAGGACTTATGCCTTTGGTCAATAAGGCATAAGCGCGTGGGTCGTTGGGTCGCGTCCGCAGAAAAATTGTGCATTCCTGAACACTTAGAAAATGCAAATAAATACTGCGGAAAAAACACTTTAGATAACATTACTATTACAGTATGCCACCAAAGAGCCTCCTTGACCAATTGCGCGCCCTGCCCTCTCGCCCGGGGGCGTATCTTTTCCGCGATGGGGGTGGGAGCATCCTTTACGTCGGCAAAGCGAAACGGCTTTCGAGCCGCGTCCGCTCCTATTTCCGCGTGACAAAAAAGACCGTCACCCCCTCGCCGAATTTGACCCCCCAAAAACAGCTCATGGTGAACAACATCACCTCTCTCGAAACGATACTCGTGTCCAATGAAACCGAAGCGCTGCTCTTGGAAGCGGAACTCATCAAACGCCACCATCCGCCCTACAACATCGTGCTCGCCGAC
>MGER01000078.1:15063-15838 GCA_001791465.1 Candidatus Uhrbacteria bacterium RIFCSPLOWO2_02_FULL_49_11
GCGTCACGCCTACACCGCGCTCCGCCTCGCCAAACGCATTTTTCCGTATTGCCAAAAAACACCTACAGCCTCCCCTTTTTCTCCTCCTAGCAAAGGTGGACGATTGACAAAAACCCTCCGCAGCCTTCGCGGGTATGGTCTCGCAACAATAGCGAGCCGCGAAGGCGAGGCGGAGCGCCCCGACGCGCAGGGGCGGGGACGCGTGTTTTTGCATCGTCAACCTTTGCGACCCTTCCGTCCTTGTTTCAATTATCACCTCGGCCGCTGCCCCGGCGCCTGCGTTGGCCTCATGAGCTCTGCCCAGTACACGCGCATCATCCGCCGCATGCTTCCCTTCTTCCGCGGGCATTACGGCACGCTCATCGCGCAACTCAAAGGTCAGATGCAGAGGGAGTCGGATGAGCGAAGGTATGAATCTGCGGCAAAACTGCGGGACCAAATTGCCGCGCTGCGCGCCATCACCGCCCGTCAATCCATCGTGGGCGTAAAAAGGGAATCCTATGACGTCATGAGCGCGGCGCGCGAGGGTGCGCATTTCATGATAAACCTTTTTAAGATCCGCGACGGCGCGCTTACCTCACGGTTCCTGTTCCCCCTTGCCCACGCAGAAGGCGCGGATGAACAGGAAGCGCTCGAAGCGTTTATCAGCCTCTACTATGCCCGCACGGGCGACATCCCGCCGTTGCTCTGCACCGCGCTTCCTCTTCTCTCGCCGCTCCCCGGGCGCATTCAGGTGGCAGTCCCCAATCGCGGCAAAAAGAAAAAGCTTATCTTG
>MGER01000078.1:15852-16747 GCA_001791465.1 Candidatus Uhrbacteria bacterium RIFCSPLOWO2_02_FULL_49_11
CCTAGAAGCGCTACAAAGTCTCCTACATCTTCCTCTCCCTCCCGCGCGCATTGAAGCTTATGACATTTCCAATATCCAAGGGTCGTATGCGGTCGGCGCCATGACTGTGCTTATTGAGGGCCTCCTCCGCCCTGCTGCCTACCGGCGATTCGTCATTAACACAGTGGCAGGAAGCAATGATCCTGCGATGCTTGCCGAGGTCCTCCGCCGCCGCCTCTCACACAGTGTCGCAGATAAACGCAGATCAAATGCGGATTTACACAGACACTCACCAACTCACAAACTCACCAACTCACAAACTGAACTATGGCCGTTGCCTGACCTTATCGTCGTTGACGGCGGTGTGCCTCAACTCAACGCGGCACGTACGGTGCTTGCCGAATATGCGCTCGACATCCCCCTCCTTTCCCTTGCAAAGGGGCGAGGAAGAAAATCGCGCGCGGGTGAAACAATTTTTATCCTCAATGAGGATCGCTCGACAGAAAAAGCGTCTCGGAGTTCTCCTATGGTGAAGCCTCGCCGACTTCCGCCCGAGGACGACCTGCTTCATCATCTCTTAAGCGAGGGGGAGCCGCAGACGAAAAGTGTCTCGGAGGCTTCGCGGGCATGGACTCCGACGTCACGTCGGAGGAGCGAAGCCGAGAGCCAAGCGGTGACTTCCTCGCAGGGGAAGTCAACCGCGTCTTTTCATGCGGATACCCCGAGCGGTCAGCCGAGTTCCGCAGAAGGAAATTGTGTGAGGCTGAACGGAGTTTTTTCTGCAGGCAGTCCGAACGACTGGCGCATTTTGCAACGAGAAATCCGAACGACTATTAAACTCCCTTCCTCCAGCCCCGTGCTCCCCCTCCTTGACCGCGTGCGCGACGAAGCGCATCGTTTCGCCATCACCCACTAC